>JAEERM010000008.1 GCA_016285835.1 Fibrobacter sp. | reverse complement strand
GGCCAGTTTTACACGTTCGTGGCGCGTTGCATATTCTCCGAAGGCAAACACGCCCCAAAGTTGGTTCACGACAAGGTTGAGCTGCAAGAGCGGGTAACCGACCGCATAACCGAACAGGCCGTCGTCGGCAATGGCCCAGAAAATGGCAAGCGTCCCGAGCATCCAAAGGATGCCCGCCCCAAACGCGAATGCGGTCGGGACCGGTGGGAAGCCGAAGCTTTTCCGGCGCTTGAGCATCATCAGCGAAACAAGGGCGACACAGCCGATACAGACTCCCACAGAGAACGGGAACAAAAACTGCATGTCGTCCAGAGAACTGAGCTTGTACGGAATCAAGTACGATCCGAAAACCGCTCCGGACAAAAGTGAGCGCCAGTTCTTCCACAAAGATTTCGTCCGGCTCGCCGGAATCCAGATGCCCACGAGCATGCAGATGATTGCAGGAATCGAGAAATAGAGCGCCGTCGGTTCGCGGAAGATTACGACTCCGGTGATAAAGGAGAGCAGGATGCTCACACTCATGGAACGGAGGCCCGTCCCCGCAAGGTCCGCCTCGGCTTGCACAGCCCAGAAGCAGAGCGCCCCGCCGATAACCCAGAGCAGGCCGCAGGCGATGCCGACCGGTTCAAAATTGAAAAGTCCCGTGAAACTCGTAATGACGCAGGAACAAAGCATCGCGCCAAGCGACATCACGGCAAGGAAAGCCCACGAAGAATAATGCGGGTATTTTTTTAAGGGCGCCATGTACGTGCCGAAGGCGAATATGCCCATCAAGACGCCGATGATGCTGAGAACGCTACTTGCCAATGCAGAACCCCGCGAAAATAGATTGTAAAATGTCTTCGGACGAAATCTCGCCCACTATGCTCTGGAGCGCACGGCGCACAAGCTGCATCTCGAAGGCGAGCAGTTCGACCGCCGGATTCGTGCGGATGAGTTCGAGAGCGCGGTCGATGCCGGCAAGGGCATCCTCAAGGCATGCCTTTTCGCGTTCGCTCGTAATCCAGAAATCTTCCGTGGCCTCGTCGTTCTTGAACAATGTCTCGTTCATCATGCGCTTGAGTTCGTCGAGGCCCTCGCCTGTCTTGGAAGAAACGCGAAGGGAATTTTGGCAGGCCCCTTCGGCAGTGCTGGCGTCGCGCAAGTCGCTCTTGGAGTGAACGATGAAATCGGGACGCACATTTTCCCGAGCCTCGGGCCTCGTGCCTCGAGCATCCACTTCCCCTGCATCCACCAGAATCTTCAAATCCGCTTCTTCCAGAATTTCTCGGCTCTTTTCCATGCTGAGCGCATCCAGCTTGTCGGTCGCCTGCGCTGCAATGCCCGCCGTGTCGACCAGGCGAATTTCACCGCCGTCGAGGAACAGGCGCACTTCCACAAAATCACGCGTCGTCCCGGGAATGTCGCTCACCAGAATGCGGTCTTCGCCGAGAAGCGCGTTGGCAAGGCTCGACTTACCCGCGTTCGGGGCGCCATACAAAACCACCAGCGGCAAGCGACGCACGGCAGCGCCCTTGAAACTTTTGAGCATGGCGACAACATTTGAGCGAATCGCCGCAATTTTATCGCCCCAGGCCGCATAGTCCGGGTCCGCTTCTTCTTCGGCGAAATCCACATCGAGTTCAAGACGCGCCGAAATGTCCTTGACTTGTTCGGCAAGAGACACGACACGCTTCGAGAGGGCTCCGCCCAGCAGGCGGTGGGCGTTCCGCAGTTCAGAGAGGTTCGCGCTGTGAATCACATCGGCGACGGATTCCGCCTGGGCAAGGTCCATTTTCCCGTTGAGGAACGCGCGGCGAGTGAACTCGCCCGGCTCGGCGAGCCGCACACCGCCGACTTCACGGATAGCGCGAATCAGTTCGCGCACGATGAGCGGGTTGCCGTGCGGGTAAAGTTCCAGCACGTCTTCGCCCGTATAGGAATTCGGGCCTTCGAAAAATACGTAGACGAGGCTGTCGATGGCGGGGGCCGCCGTAAGGCATTCGCCTTCCCCGGCGTCAGCCGGGCGCGGGTAGCGGGCCGTCCCGAGACGGACTTCACGCGGCTTGATTGTTGCAAGAGCCGCATCCCCGAACAAAGCGCGCACCACATCGCGAACCTCCGGCCCGCTCACGCGGACGGCGGCCACGGCACTCACGCCGGCAGGGGTCATCGGGGCTACGATAGTCCGGGAATCCATGCCGCAAAAATAGTAAATAGGAATCCCAGGCTTGTCGGTTTTTCTTTTGTCACTTCTTTATTAACGTATGTACGGGGCCTACATCCGTAACTGCATAGTGTTCATCAATGGTTCCCTTCACGGTGGAATAGACCCATACTTGGCAATCCAATTTCAGAGGAGGCGTGTTTTTCTTGAGAAGTAATTCAATACTTAAGGTATCGCCCCTGCTTTCTACCCCGATAGACTTGATAGAATCTTGACTCCAACTTATTTGTGCAGGGAATACAAATGAAGTCTTGCCATCTTTGCTAACGATAAAAAGAGTATCCACATTTTCTATGCTGTCCAGTTGATCGTTGGTTGCACAAGGCGACAGTGAATCTAGCTGAAGAAGAGTCTCGTTGTAGGCGTTTTCTGACGAATGATTTGTGCTAGCATCACCAGAGCAGGAACAAACAACCATGGCGCTGAACAGCGTCACTACAAAAGCGATAGTAGTTTTCACATTCATTGTAAACCTCTTTTTTTGCCGAACACCCACTTTAAAGCATACTTCTAATCGCATAAATATATACAAAGTAACCTTTCTTGTCAATATTTGAGCATTTAAACCTCTCGCACCTCGGACCTCAAGCCTCGAGCCTCCCCCCCATTTTTCTATCTTGCCTCCCATGAGCAATTTTTCGATTATTTCCCGGCCGATTGGCGCGGTGCAGTGTTTTGTCCTCCAGCGCGACGACGGCGCTGAATTTGAAATCCTTTCGGGCTACGGTGCAGGCCTCAACGCCTGGCGCGTTCCTCTTAAAAAGGCCGACAGCCAAGCCGCCGAACTTCTGTTCGGTTACCGGCCGGGCGATGACATCTACAAAATGGGCCCGGACACAAACGCCGGTTGCCGCCTCGCTCCGTTCCCGGGCCGCGTAGCCTACGCAAAGTTCAACTGGCAAGGGAAAGACTACCAACTTGTAAATAACGTAAGTTGGGCTCCGCACGCACTCCACGGATTCTTGCAAAATGCAGAGTGGGCTTTCAAGAGTTTCGAGGCCGACAGCGAAAAATGTATCGCCGAATTCACTTGCGACTGGGCAGGAGCCTTTGCCGGATTCCCCTTCCCGTTCCGCGCCACAAACAAAATAATCTTCACTGGCGAAACCTTTACCGTAGAATCGACGGTTGAAAACCTCGGGAAAACGGACATGCCCTATTCCGAAGGTTGGCACCCGTACTTTATGCTCGGCGAAAAGATTGACGACCTCGTCATGACCCTCCCCCCGACAAAACGGAGTGAGCTCGACCAGGCAGACATTCCGACCGGGAACCTCCTCGACGACACGCGCTTTACGAGCGGTCGCAAAATCGGAACCGATTTCATCAACGACTGTTTCTGCTTGGAAGCCCCCATTCCGCAGTGCGCGCGAGCCGTTCTCGAAGGTTCTATAGGCGCTCTCGATATTTGGCAGAATGCAGGCGACGGGCAGTACAACGCCATCCAGATTTACACCCCGCCCACACGCGACAGCATCGCCATTGAGCCCATGACCGCCGAGCCCGACGCCCTGAACCATCACCGTGGTTTAATTGTCGTAGCCCCCGGCGAAAAGCGTACTTTCTCGTTCGGCGCCACATTCAAAAACAAGTAAAAACAGCCCATTTCCCCCAAAAGCCGTGGACATTTTTAAAAACAAATGTCCACGGGAACAAACAAAAGCAAACCCGTTTTTACGGGTTTTTATTTATTTTGAGGCGGGGTAATTTATAATTATGGAGAACAGGATGAAAAACATCAAGCTCAAAATGCTGTGTGCGCTTGCGTTTTGCAGTACAGCAATTGCCGCGCCAGGATTGACCGTAAACGGGACGGAACTACAGTACAACGGGAAAAAAATCTTCTTTTCGGGCGCGAATCTCGCTTGGAGCGACTACAACTCCGACGTGGGCGATTCCCCGCTGAACGAAAACGCTTGGCGCAAGGCCGTCGAAGGCACCCGCGCCGCGGGCGGCAACGCTATCCGTTGGTGGCTTTTCAACAACATGAGCCAAAGCCCGGAAATCGACCAGACGACTCATCTGGTTTCGGGCCTCAAGGCGAACACCATCAACAACATGAAAAAAGCCCTCGATATCGCCGAAGAATACGGCGTGATGGTTTCGATGTGCCTTTTCAGCCACAACCTGATGGAACCGAACCAATGGGGGCTTTACAACGATAAACTCGATATCACAGCGAACACGCAACTGTTCGAAGATGCAGGCACCAAGGCTTTCATCGACAATGCGCTCATCCCAGTGGTAACGGCGATTGGCAACCACAATGCGCTCTTGACATGGGAAGTTTTCAACGAGCCCGAAGGCATGACCAGCGAAGGTTGGACAACCAAGAAACTCGACAAGGCCACACTTCAGAAGTTTACAAACAAGGTTGCGGCAGCTATCCATACAACAAACCCGGAACTTCTCGTTTCGACAGGTAGCGTCAATATCAAATATCAGGCCTGGTGGAACGATGCAGCCCTCGTTGCAGCCGGTGGAGAAGCAAACGGCACCCTTGACTTTTTCCAGACACACTATTATCCGTACTACCAGGATGACGCCGTCTCGCCGTTCGTGAATACGGCGGCGCAGATGGCAACCCAATATGGCTACGACAACAAGCCGATGATTATCGGTGAGTTCCCGGCAAGCGGCTGGGCTGGCGAAACCTACAAATCCACTTTTGCCGCCAAGACGCAGATTACGACAGAAGAATGTTACCGCAAAGCATTTGACGGTGGCTACGCAGGCGCTCTCGCATGGCAGTACATTGGCGACAAGACCGAAGCGAATTTCGGCGGTTACACTTACACAATCGACCCGGCTCTTAAAGCGATGACGGCTCTCGCCGCCACAGAAGAAGCGAGCATCAAAATTAAAGATGCAACGATTGACAACACCACCGGCGACGGCAAGATGGCCGTAACTTACGGAGGCGACAACGCTCAAATCGAATACCAGAAAACATTCGACTTGAGCAAAGCCAACACGCTGTCTTTTGAAGCAAAGAATAACGGAGCCACAGCCGCCCAGCTGAACCTGATTTTCAAGCTCACGGATGCATGGACATGGACCGAAGTCGAAGGCCCCTGCGAAGTGCCCGCCGGAGAAAAGAAGACTTGTACTTTCGATATTTCGAGCCATGCCGACCGCAACAAGACTTTGAGCACAGTCATCGCAAACTACGCAGCGGGTTACACAGGCACCATTCTTTACGACAACTTTGTCGCCGGAACGGACACACTTTGGAATTTCAATGCCGACAAGTACGATGCATTTAGCCGCGGTTTCGAAAATACCGAAGAAATGATTCCTGAAATCAAAATTGTCTACGACGACAATTACGAAAGCGGAACAACACGATATTTCCGTATTGCGAACAACATTCATCCCTCCGTCAAAGTCAACGCCAACAGCATCTCCCTTGTCTCAAATACGGCAGGGATACTGAACGTAGATATTTTCGGCATGAACGGCCAGCACATCGCCACCCTGCACAGGGGAGCAATAGCAGTCGGTAACCACACATTCAGCCTCACCGGAATCCGGAGCGGGCACTACCTCCTACGCGTCAAAGGCACAGGAATCGCAGTCACGCAACCGATTCGGTTGAAGTAGAGTCGACGAAAACCCGGCGGCCAACAAGGCCGCCTTTTTTTTACCTATATTGCAGGCCATGAGCGACAAGCACCCCCTTTATTTTACGATCCACGGACATTTTTATCAGCCGCCCCGGGAGAACCCCTGGACGGGCGTCATTGAGAATCAACCTAGCGCAAGGCCCTTCCACGACTGGAACGACCGCATAGCCAGTGAATGTTACAGCCCGAACTCCGCAAGCCGCATTTTGAGCGAGCACGGGCACATTGTCGATATTGTCAACAACTACGACTTCATGAGTTTCAATATGGGTCCGACCTTGATGAGTTGGATCCGCACGAACACCCCGGAAACATACAAGCGAATCCAAGAAGCGGACAAGCGCAGCCGCGAACGCCTGAACGGCCACGGCAACGCCATCGCCCAGGTGTACAACCATGTCATCATGCCACTTGCAAGTGAACAGGACAAGCGCACGCAAATCCACTGGGGCATCGAAGATTTCAAGTTCCATTTCGGTCGCATGCCCGAGGCCATGTGGCTTGCCGAAACAGCCATCAACCTGGACACCGTCGTTGAACTCATCAAAGCCGGCATCAAGTTCACCATCCTCTCGCCGACGCAGGCCGACAGTTTCCGCAAGCTCGGCGACAGCGAATGGAAGGGATGCGCCAATACCGACATCGATACCACGCGCCCCTACCGCATTTTCCCGCGCGACAAGGAAGGCAACCTTGTCTGTGACGGCTACCTTGACGTCTTTTTCTACAATCCCTGGCTTTCTTCGGCCGTGGGGTTCGAACACCTGCTCCGCAACGCAGACACCTTCGGCGGACGCATCCGCGACGCCTGGGACGCAAACCGCGAAGACCCGCAACTGGTGAGCATCGGTACCGACGGCGAAAGCTACGGTCACCACGAACCGTTCGGCGACATGTGCGCGGCCTGGCTCTACAACCGCTACGCCCCCCAGCACAACATGGTGCCGGTCAACTACGGCTGGTATCTCGAGAAATTCCCGCCGCAGCACGAAGTCCTCTTGAAGAACTTCCACGGCGAAGGCTGTGCATGGAGTTGCGCCCACGGAGTCGGCCGCTGGTACCGTGACTGCGGATGCTCCACGGGCGGCGGGCCGGACTGGAACCAGAAATGGCGCGGCCCCCTGCGCGACGCCTTTAACCATCTGAAGGCCCTCGCCGACGAAATCTTTATAAACGAACTCCAGCACCTCACGGCAATGGACCCGTGGGATGTCCGCAACAAGTACGTCGACGTCCTCATCGCCCCAGGCGACAGCTACCGCCTAAAGAGTTTCCTCAACGCCACGCTTCTGCACCCGCACGACCCGGATGAGTGTGCCAAGGCAGTGCGTTTACTCGAAATCCAGAAATTCTGCATGTTCAGCTTTACAAGCTGCGGCTGGTTCTTCAACGATATCGAAGGCCTGGAGCCCGTACAGAACATGCGCTATGCGCTGCGCGCCATGGAACTGCTCAAGCCGTTCCTCCCCGAAGGCCGCGACATCAAGGCCGAAGTCCTCGAAATCCTCGCGAAGGCCACGAGCAATGAGCACAAGTGGAGCGGAGCCGAAGTATTCACAAAGTCTGCCGAAGAAGACGTCCCCGCATTCGTCAAGCAGATGGCCGAACGCGCCGCCATTTACCACCTCGGGCTCGAGGACGACTACCTGAACAAGGACTATCGCCTCACCGCCTCGAAAATCTCGTCGCGACGCCGCCAGACCATAGTTTATACCACCTACAACGACACGACTATCGACGAGCATCACGCATCGACCATTCTCGTGCTCAATGACGCACTCGGGAGAGTCAACCTGGTTGTCTGCAACGGCGACCCCAGGGAATGCGGGCTCTCGTTTGTCGATAACCCGAACATGTCCACCGAAGAGCTCAAGGCGGCATTCCCCGAGGCATACGTTGTCCGCATGCGCGACCTCATGAGCGATTCCCTCAAGCGCATCAACCAGCTTTCGACGCAGCGCCACCTGACAGAAGTCACCAAGACCTTCTCCAAGTTCGCTTTGGACCACGGCATTCCTATTGATTGCCTGGCCGACCCGGACCATACGCTGCCCGATACCATGCGCAAGATTCTCTCGCTTGAAATCAACGCGAAGATCCACCACCTTGCGCTCACCTACCTGGACACGCCAAAAGACGAAGACTTTGCAAGGATCCATGAACTTATCGACGAAGCGAAAGCGCTGGACACCACGTTCTCGTTCGGCGGCACGGGCCGCATGTTCCACAGGAAGCTCATGGGCCTCATCGAAAACGTCGAAAGGAGCCAGGACGAAGCATCCGTCAGGCACATCACAGGCCTTATCACCGTCGCGGACTGGCTGGAACTCTATATCGACAAGACCACGCTCGAAAACAAGGTTTTCCCCATCTACAAGAAGTTCATGGAAGACCCCAACGGCAAGCTGGCCGCGCTCAAGCCGATGTTCGACTGGTTAAACTTCGAGGTTCCCCATGCTTAACCTGTCGAAAGCCCCGCTCATCGACGCCCAAAAAATCGCCAAACGTATCGGCGAACTGGGCAAGCAGATTGGCGGGGAATACGACTTCGACATCATCGTCGGGGTCATGACAGGCTCGTTCATCTTCGTGGCCGACCTCTGCCGGGCGATGCCAAAGAAGAAGGCACAGATTAAGTTCATCAAGGCCTCGAGCTACGGGGACTCCACGGAATCTTCGCAAAAGGTCAAGGTGAGCGGACTCGATTCCATACAGGTAGAAGGCGCACGCATCCTGCTGGTAGACGACATTTTGGACACAGGACGCACCATGAAGGCCCTCGTCCAGGAGCTTTCCGCAAGGGGTGCCAAGGAAATCAGGACCTGCGTGTTCCTCGACAAGCCCGAGCGACGCGAAGTGCCCATAACGGCCAATTACGTAGGTTTTGAAATCCCGAACGAGTTCGTCGTGGGTTACGGGCTCGATTTTGCAGACGAATACCGTACTTTTCCGGACGTCTGGACACTTGTAGAAGAATAATAATTATATTGGAAATATGGCACAGAACGATTCAGACAATGTCAAACTCCACGCTACGCAAACGTTTGCGGCTCTCGGCAACAAGTTCAGCAAGTTGCCCCGTTCAAAGCGTTTCATCATCATTGGTGCGGTAGCCCTGTTCATTTACATCCTCGGATTCATGACTTGCAGTTTCATGAACAATGTCCCGAACGAAGGCATCATCGAGAAGGTGGCGGCCCTCCCCGACGCGAAGAACAAGTGCAAGTTCCGCTACGACCGTGCCCTCGAATACGCCATCATGCACGAATGTGTCTTTGCCAAGGGAACTCCTGGCAACGGCTCCAAGCTCGTGCAGCGCGTGAACTACTGCACCTGCGCCCTCGAAGGCGTGCAGATGAAGAAGCCGTACCAGAAGATGTTCGAGAACAACCTCGTGGACTTCACGTTCAAGATCCGCGAAGAGAACCTCTGCAACGAAGAAAAGAACATCCCCACACTGGAAACCGAAAGCGACCAGAGCGGGAACAACTAGTCTTAGTTACAATATCAACATTCCGTCGCCATAGCTGAACAACTTCAGCTTGTTTTCAACGGCCATCTTGTATGCGGCCAGCGTATTTTCGCGCCCGTAGAACGCAGAGACCAGCAAGATAAGCGAGCTCTTGGGCCAATGGAAATTGGTGAGGAGCCCATCCACAATCTTGTAGCGGTAGCCGGGGTAGAAGAACGCGTGCGTCACGCCTGTCTGAGCTTTCACAATTCCGTTCGCATCGGCAATTGTTTCGACAACGCGGGTACTCGTCGTCCCGACCGTCACAATGCGGCCACCTTCGCGTTTGGCCTTGTTGATGATTTCGGCGTTTTCCTTCGTGAGTTCGTAATGTTCGCCGTGCATCTTGTGCAGGGTAAAGTCTTCGACTGAGATGTTCTGGAAGGTGCCGGGCCCCACGTGCAGAGTCACTTCAGCCACGTACACGCCCCTTGCCTTGAGGTCTTCGAGCATCTGCTCGCTAAAGTGCAAGCTCGCCGTCGGGGCGGCCACCGCACCGGAATACTTCGCAAAAATCGTCTGGTAAGCCTTCTTGTCGTCTTCGTCGTCGGGGCGGTTGATGTACGGCGGCAGCGGGACGTGTCCTTCCCTATTCATCACCGACTCGAGTTCCACCGGAGTCACCGCAAAGCGCAGCACGCGGGCCCCGTCTTCACGGACGTCTTCGACGACCGTCTTCACACCCGCGATTTCGAGTTCGCGGCCGATTTTGAAAGCCTTGCCCGGGCGCACCTGCGCCTCGTAGCGGGCGGAGCCGTCTTCGGCGGGAATCAGCGACTGCACCAGAAGCGTCTCGACCTCGCCACCATGCAACGTGTGGCCGTAGAGCCTTGCGGGAATCACCTTGGTATTGTTCACCACCAAGCAATCGCCGGGATTGAACAAGTCGACAATCTCCGGAGCCTTGAGGATGCGCCTCTCGCCTCCGTTCTTGGGGCAATATAAAATGTGGGTCTTGCCCTTCCCTGCCGTGCGGCTAGCAATCAGCTCTGGCGGGAATTCAAAATTGTAGTCAGAAAGCTTGTGTTCCATCTTAACCCTGGAGAGATTTCATCGCTTCCTTAACGAGGTTTTTCATATCGGCCTTAAGGCTTGCGGGCTTCAAAATTTCAACATCCGGGAGCACGCCCAGAAGCCAAGACTTGAAATCCGGAGTGATACGCAACTTCAAGTCCACAACAAAGCGGGACTTGGTTTCTTTAATGACCGCCACCGGGACAAAGTTGGATTTTTTGAACTGGCTCTGCAACCACTTGGACTTGACCAAAAGCGAAATGTCCTGCGGCTGGAGTTTTGCATCGGTCCACTTGCCGAATGTGTACTTATAATGAATCTTGGAATCAAACGACAGCTTTACGACAGGAATATTCGTCATCGTCATGTTGACAATATTTTCAACAACATAATTCTTGAAAATCTGGGTTTCTTCGAATTCATCGTCGGCAGCAATCAGGTAAAGAGTATCTATGCGGAGCACGAGCTTGACCGGACTCACCGTAACTGTTGTCTGTTCTTCCTCATGCGTAGCACTGCGATAGGTGATATTGACTTTCACGCCGTCATGAATCGCCTTGAGGATTTTGGAAACGATGGTATCCTTGAGGTTGCGATCGCAGAAGGGGCCGTAATCGAGTTCAAAATCGGGGTCCACCGAAATGGGATCCACCTTGAAGGAATCCGGGTCGGTTACGCTCAAAGAATTAATCAGGTTGTCGATGATTTTCAGGTTCTTTATCCCAGTCGGGGAATCGCTTTCAAACGACTTGCGAAGCTTCTCCAGCTTTTTCACGAGATCCTGATTGAAGTCAGTCTTCTGTTCCGGCTGGATGACGTAAAAAGTCTGCCCTTCCTGCTTGAACTTGTGCAACCCGCAATTTTCTTTTTCCAGCTGCTGAATATGGCGATAAATCGTACGCGCCTTGCAATTCATAGAAATAGCCATACTCTCAACGGTCATTGGCTTGCAAAGAATATTCTTTATATTGCTAATCTTTTCGTAACCCGTAGCCATAACGACTCCTTTATTTTAAAATAATTCTCAGTTTATTTTCTACCGATGGCGACTTGGCCGTTTTCATGGCCGAAAGGAACGCCAACTGCTTTTGGAAATTGGAAGAAACTCTGCCTTCCAGCAAAAATTTATTCCTAACAAACGAAACTCTAATCCGCGCCCCCGAAAGAAGCGTACTCGATTCCAGGGATTTCTCGATTTCTTCGCACAGTTCCCGGTTGGGCATTGCATCCAATGGAAGGAAGTTCAGCGAAAAAACGAGTTCCTGCACACCGGGATACTCCGCAATGCGGCGTTCCAGTTCTTTCAAATCGTAGTCCTCGAAACACGAAGCCGTGACCGAGACCTTGCCCTGTTCCACCTTCACGCTGTAATCAAAGACGCGCACGCCCGGCGTTTCGAGAATCGAAAGAACATCGTTCTCCATGACCGTATCCGAGACAATGCTATTTGTCGCGACTCTCATAAAGTCAACGCAACCTCGCACCTTCGGGAGCGCCTCGACACAGCCCTTGAGCGCCCGCTTTACAGACAAATTGCGGACAAGGCCATCCAAGTAGACAACCCCTTGCCCCACATTCACCGAAATCCGGCGAGCATCTTCGGGGAACAACTGGAGCAACCTACTACGCACAATTTCGGCAAGCTTGGGATTCGGCAAATTCTGCGAAGTCACAGGCAAGGCCAAGAAAAGAATCGTCCCGTCTTCCAACAAAACGGCAAGCAAATCCTTTTCGCCATCGTTGACCAAACCGACAGCCACACCAAAAGCGTTGCGGATAGCATGATAGATATGGTCACCGATAAGCGTTTGCGCGCTCTGCGCAGGCAGCAAACGGTAACCATCCGGAGATTCCTCCTGATTGATGACGACGTTCGGGCATTCTACTTTCTGGTCCGGGCCGCCATCATAGCTAATCATGATGATTTCTTTTTCCGAAGTCTGGAAATAGCTCTTCACCAAACCCGGTTTCGCCTTCCCCTTGAAATACAGCCAGTTCCCCGGAGCAATCCTGTTGCGCCCATAGATTTTGGCATAATCGCCATTCCTCGTCTTGTCGCTACAGAAAGAAAACTCCTGCGAAAAGGCAATGAATACGGACTGGCACTGTTCGCAACAACAGAGCAGGGGAATCCCCGAATTCATGCCCCCATAAGTCGAATACGCTTCCCTGGCAAAAACACCGTGTTCGACCACGCGCTGGCAGCGCCGGCAAAAGAGCGGCAAAGTGTAGAGCCTATGAGGGAACTGGGTGCGCATGGGAACTAGGGGCTAGAATCTAGAGGCTAGGATCTAGGGAAACTATTTCATCAGCGGGAGTGCCACGTCGATGCGGCGGAGCACTTCTTCCTTGCCGATGATTTCGAACATTTCCCAAAGGCCGGGGCCTGCGGTAACGCCGGAAACAGCGAGACGCGGGGCACCCACGAGTTCACCGACCTTGTGACCGCAGCGTTCGGCGAGGTCGTAGAAACCCTTCTCGATCACCGGAGTCTTGAAATCTTCGATAGAGGCGAGCATGTCGCGCACGAGTGTCGCGACTTCCTTGGAACCTTCGCCAAAGTGCTTCTTGGCCCCCTTTTCGTCGTAGGTCGTCGGGGCCACAAAGAAGTACACAGCCATCTCGGCCAAGTCCTGCACAAAGTGGGCGCGCGGCTTGAGCTGCTTCACGATTTCGTCGAGGCGGGCTTCCGGCTCGTTGGAAAGGTCGATGCCCTTCGCAGCAAGGCCTTCCTTCATGATTCCCTTGAGGAACGCGTCATCGCACATGTGAATGTGCTGGCCATTCATCCACTGCAACTTCTTCTCGTCAAAGCTCGCGGACTTCGGGTTGATGCGTTCGAGCGTGAAGCTTTCGACCATTTCCTTGATGGTCATGACTTCGCGGTCGTCGCCCGGGTTCCAGCCGAGGAGAGCGAGGTAGTTCACGAGCGTTTCGGGCAGGTAGCCGAGATCGCGGAAATCACCCACGGAGGCGGCCCCCTTGCGCTTACTGAGCTTACCGCCGTTCTTGTCGAGAATCACCGGCAGGTGGCACCATACAGGCGGCTGCCAGCCAAAAGCCTTGTACAAGAGTTCATGCTTCGGCGTGGAGCTGATCCATTCGTCGCCGCGAAGCACGTGCGTCGTACCCATCAGGTGATCGTCCACGACGCTTGCAAAATGGTAAGTCGGATAACCGTCGCGCTTGATAAGCACGAGGTCATCGAGAAGTTCGTTCTGGTAGCTGATGTGGCCACGGATCATGTCGTCGAATTCGGTGACGCCGGTTTCCGGCACCTTGAAGCGGATGACGGCCTTTTCACCGGCGGCAATGCGGGCTTCAGCTTCTTCGCGACTGATGTTACGGCAGTGGCGGTCGTAACCCGTGACCGGCACATGAGACTTTTCCTGTTCGGCGCGAACTTCCTGCAGGCGTTCTTCGGTGCAGAAGCAGTAGTAGGCACAACCCGCGTCCAGGAGCTTCTTAATTTCGCGGTGGTAAATGTCGAGACGTTCGCTCTGAAAGTACGGACCGCAGTCGCCTTCGCAACCCGGACCTTCATCCCACTGGAGGCCCAACCACTTGAGGTCGCGCATCAAGTCGTGCAGGGCAGTCTCGTTATAGCGCTTGCGGTCGGTATCCTCGATACGCAGGTAGAACGTGCCGCCCATGTGCTTGGCAAAAAAGTAGTTGTAGATAGCCGTGCGCGCACCGCCCACATGCAAGTAGCCCGTCGGGCTCGGGGCAAAACGGACGCGAACAGGAGACTTGGCAGAATTGCAATTTTCACACATGATATTATTTTGTCCTTTTTTAAAATTTTGGTCAATTTCCGTCATTAAATATAGAAAAAATCCGTAAGCAGCCCACAACTGTTCTGAACATACATTCCTATTCAAGCGGCTTGCTTTTCTTTTTTGCTTTAAGTATATTTACCGATGGAACCGACTTGACCGGTTGCCGCTTGGCCGTTCGGCCTGATTGATATATGGACAATTAACAAAAGAGGGATCATGGCTCGCGAAATTCGAGAGACTCCGATTTTGTTCGGCGAGGACGCTCGCCGGTTTTTAGCCCGTATGGAAGAGCGGCACCCGGAACCTCCGGAAGTTCGTGCACGCATCCAGCGGAATTACGAACTTTGTAAAAAAGCCTATGAATTGGGTATGGCAGAGATGCATGCTCGCGAAGAGGCCAATGGAGGTATTGACCCGTGTTTCAGACAAGTATAGCCTCCACCCACTTCAGAATAATTCGCCTAAATTCATCTAAGGCAGTCAAACAGTTTGACTGTGGTGATGCAGATTTGAACGACTTTATCCTTAATCGTGCAACTGCATTCCAAAAATATTTACTCGCAGTGAATTATGCCTACGTAGATTCTGACGACGCAAGCAAGGTCTACGCTTACTGCAGTCTGGCGAACGACAAGATTGCCACAAGCGATTTCAAGGACATGACTGAATTTAATCGCTTCCGCAAGAAACAGGGTTTCCCGAACGAAAAACGCTTAAAAAGTTACCCTGCCGTCAAGTTGTGTCGTCTAGGCGTTGACATATCCGTCAAAGGTCAGCAAATTGGCACCACCGTGCTGGATTACATCAAGTGGATGTTCGTCACCGAAAACAAGACAGGTTGCCGTTTCTTGACAGTGGACGCGTACCTAGACGCAATCCCTTTCTATGAAAAGAACGGTTTCCGGTTCATGAACATCGAAGACAACGACCCGCACACACGGCTCATGTACTACGACTTGATGGATATCGCGAACTAGGCGATTCACGTACACCCGAGCCACTTGCTTTTCCTTTTTGCTTTTAGTATATTTACCGACGGAACCGATTTGACTGGTTGCCGCTTGGCCGTTCGGCCTGATTGATATATGGACAAATAACAAAAGAGGGATCATGGCTCGCGAAATTCGAGAGACTCCGATTTTGTTCGGCGAGGACGCTCGCCGGTTTTTAGCCCGTATGGAAGAGCGGCACCCGGAACCTCCAGAAGTTCGTGCACGCATCCAGCGGAATTACGAACTCGTAAAAAAGGCTTATGAAGAGGGTATGCGTGAAAAACGCGCTCGCGAAGAGGCCAATGGAGGTATTGACCCGTGTTTCAGACAAATATAGAGCGCAAGCACCTTAAATTCATCCGTTTAAAATTCACTGATGCCGTCAAGGAGTTCGATTGCGGCGACAAGGATTTGAACGACTTCATCCTTAATCGAGCATCGGCATTCCAAAAATATTTACTCGCAGTGAATTATGCCTATGTAGATTCTGACGATGCAAGCAAAGTTTACGCCTACTGCAGTCTGGCGAACGACAAGATTGCCACAAGCGATTTCAAGGACAAGACGGAATTCAACCGATTCCGAAAAAAGCGCGGTTTCCCGAACGAAAAAAGGCTGAAAATGGATATCGCGAACTAGGCGGCTCACGCGCAACCGAGCCACTTGATTTTCCTTTTTTCTTTAAGTATATTTACCAACGGAACCAACTTGACCGGTTGCCGCTTGGCCGTTCGGCCTGATTGATATATGGACAATTAACAAAAGAGGGATCATGGCTCGCGAAATTCGAGAGACTCCGATTTTGTTCGGCGAGGACGCTCGCCGGTTTTTAGCCCGTATGGAAGAGCGGCACCCGGAACCTCCGGAAGTTCGTGCACGCATCCAGCGGAATTACGAACTTATGAAAAAAGCTTACGAACGTGGCATGGCAAAAATGCGCGCACGCGAAGAGGCTAACGGAGGTGACGATCCATGCTTCAGAACAGTATAGGCAAAATACACTTAGATTTCGTTAGGTTACGCCCCACTAAGGCTGTCAATCACTTTGACTGTGGCGATGCAGATTTGAACGACTTTATCCTTAATCGTGCATCGGCATTTCAAAAACACTTAATCGCCGTTACATATGCATGCGTTAACGCCAACGACGCAAGCAAGGTCTACGCTTACTGCAGTCTGGCGAACGACAAGATTGCCACAAGTGATTTCAAGGACATGACTGAATTTAATCGCTTTCGCAAGAAACAGGGTTTTCCAAACGAAAAACGCTTAAAAAGTTACCCAGCAGTCAAGTTGTGTCGTCTAGGCGTTGACATATCCGCCAAAGGTCAGCAAATTGGAACCACCGTGCTGGATTACATCAAGTGGATGTTCGTCACCGAAAACAAGACCGGCTGCCGTTTCTTAACAGTGGACGCATACCTAGACGCAATCCCCTTCTACGAAAAGAACGGTTTCCGGTTCATGAACATCGAAGACAACGACCCGCACACACGGCTCATGTACTACGACTTGATGGATATCGCGAACTAGGCGGTCCTACATCATGCGTAATTTCATTTCGAATACGGGGCGGTCGGTTTCGTCGAGGATTCGCATGTAGGTTGCTCCGTTATGGTTCGCGCGGAACACCCTCATGGTCTGCCCTTCCTTCGATTCGCCCAGGTAATGGATTTCGAGTGCCGAGGGAATGCAGAGTTCCAAATCCGAAGCACTGAACACGTTCAACGCGAGTTTCACATATTCTATGTTGTTCATGTGGTGCGACATGTCGATATGCTGCGGCAGCACTTTCTGCTGGTAAATCTCCACATACTCTTCGGGCTTTACGTTGAAGCGGTCGAAATCGCTAGTCATGAGCGCTTCCGGGAAACCTTCTGTCGGGAAGTTCACCGACGAGAGGCGCATCGGGCGGTGGCGATCGAAACTTAGGCAGCACATTTCTTGCTTGGCCAAAATGATGGGCTCGCCCTCGACTGTGGTGATGGCCGTGTTCTCGTTGAGACGGATGAGCTGGTTATCTGCCGGGAACGATGTCGTGACTACCTTGTCGCGCCAGTACGGGCGTTTCAAGAACTTAAACTTCGCTCTGGACACTACCCAAAAGCCGCCCATTTCTTTCACCGCAAAATTGTCCATCTTGATAGCACCGAAATTCTCGGTAATGTTATCCTGAACCATGAGCACGGTCTGCGCAAGGCCCATCTTCCCGGACACATCGATGTAGGCCGAGGTGATGGTCCTCTGTTTTTGGAATACAAGCGGATTTTTAGCCAAAGCATAAATATCAATCATACTTTCAATATAAGTTTTTTCATGACCTTTCATATAAATTTTTATCTTTATTCAGTCAGTTAAAACCGCCAACCATTTTAGGAGCTTTGCATGGAAACTTTAAATTCCATTCTTGATTCCATAGACGGTTACGTGTGGGGCATTCCCCTCATCGGCATCGTCCTCTTCGTAGGCATCCTGCTCACGAGCCGTCTCGGCGTTTTGCAGGTGACAAACCTCGCCAACGCGCTGCGCTACATGCTCCACAGCGAAAAAGAAGGCGAAGGCGAAGTTTCGAGTTTTGCCGCACTCTGCACCGCTCTCGCCGCAACGGTCGGCACGGGTAACATCGTGGGTGTCGCGACCGCCATCGGCACCGGTGGCCCGGGCGCACTCTTCTGGATGGAAGTCGCCGCCTTCTTCGGCATGGCCACCAAGTACGCCGAAGGCCTGCTCGCGGTCAAGTACCGCAAGGTCGACACCGACGGCAAGGTTTTGGGCGGTCCCTTCTACTACATCGAAACGGGTATCAAGGAACGCTTCGGGCTCAACTTCAAGTGGCTCGCCATTCTGTTCGCCTGCTTCGGCGTGCTCGCGGGCCTGCTCGGCATCGGCACTATCACGCAGGTCAACGGCATCACCTCGGCTGTTGCAACAGTCATCCCCACGGGCGAATTCGTGAACCTCGGCGGGAACTCCGTCTCATATTCCACCGCTATTGCGGGCCTGCTCTGCGCGGGCTTCACCGCATGCGTCATCATCGGCGGTCTCAAGCGCATCGCGAAGGTTTCCCTCTATATCGTGCCGTTCATGGCCATCTTCTATATTCTCTTCTGCCTCCTGATTCTCGGTTTCAATTTCTCCAGACTTTCTGGCGCCATCGAGGTTATCATCCGCGCGGCATTCAACCCGAGCGCCGTCACAGGTGGTGTGGTCGGCACTATCTTCATTGCCATGCAGAAGGGTATCGCCCGCGGCATTTTCAGTAACGAAGCGGGCCTCGGCTCCGCTCCTATCGCTGCGGCAGCGGCCAAGACTAAAGAACCTGTGCGTCAAGGTCTCGTGTGCATGACAGGCACGTTTATCGATACGATTGTCATCTGTTCCATGACGGGCCTTGCTATCGTGGTGACAGGCGCATGGGATCCGCAGCTTGGGCTCCAGGGCGTAAACATCACTATGGAAGCGTTTGCCCGCGGGCTTTCGAACCTCCCGGCAGGCGCTTGCATTGCTCCCTACATTCTCACCGTGGCACTCGTATTCTTCGCGTTCACCACCGTTCTCGGCTGGGCTTACTACTCCGAACGTTGTCTGGAATACCTCATCGGGCGCGGCAAGAAAAAGGCGATCCTCGCCTACCGCTGGGTGTACGTGGCCGCCGTATTCATCGGCCCCTACCTCACCGTTAGTGCAGTGTGGACAAGTGCCGACATCTTCAACGGGCTCATGGCTTTCCCGAACCTCGTGGCACTCATTCTGCTAAGTGGAATTGTCGCCCGCGAGACGAAGAAGTTCTTCGTCAAGCTCGAAAGCGAAAAGAATTAGTAATACAAAATTACCACCCCATCATCTCGGCGATTTCGGGGCCGATGAGGCCATCTTGCATGGTCATCGAGAGGATGCGCTGTTCCAATTCACTTGGCGGGTCTATTGTACCTACATTTGGGCCCGCATTTTTATTTGCGTCTGCGGCTTCGCGCAAGAGGTGTTCGCCGAGCGCGGCGTGCAATGCGAGCGATGCATCGATATACTTGAGGTGTGTCGGTTCTTCGAGGATAAAGTTCAGCGGTTTCTTTTCGGCGAGCACGCGGGTTGCCGGAATGCTTGGTCCGTATTCGTCTTCCACGCCCATGTTGGCAAGCACGGCATTCGAGGCGAGCAGGGCTTCCACGATTTGCGGACGGTCGAGTGCGCCCTTCACACCGGTCGCCGTCACCACAAAATCGGCATCGCGCACAAGTGCGGCAACTGCATCAAGGTCGTTACAATCTGTAACCGGCACATCGTTTGCATCGAGGAACGGGTTAGAGCCGCGCGAACAGTCCGTCACCACTTGCACGCTAGCACCGCAGCGCAAAAGTTGCAGCACGATTCCCTGCCCCACTTTTCCGCTCCCGAACACGACAAACTTTTTACCGGCATCTGAACCAAAATCGTACCCGAGCTGGGCAAGCGCCCGCACGTAGCCTTCCCCCGTCCCGAGGCAAGTCTCGATGCGTTTCACGATTCCGCTGTCGGCCACATAAACCGGATGCTCGCACTTCTCGTAAAACTGCACGCCGCTCCGCGTGAGTTCCACAAACCCGAACCGCGGATGGCAAGCCGAAAACTGGCCCGCACAGTCGAGAATCAAATCAAAGCCGTGCCCCTCCGCTTCCGCGTCAAGTGCATCTTGTAACCCAATGACCTGGATTCCACTTTCACGCAACAGGCGCACCACACCGTCGTCGCAAGGCATCGTCGCGCCGTTTTCTGCCCCGCCGATTCCCACGACAAGTTCGGCACCGCCCGCAATAAGAGCCCGGTACTGCAAGAGCGAATTCCTAAAGACCGGCGTCGCTGCCAGCACCCGCAAACCGTCAAAAGGTTGCGTCTGCGCCCATTCGTATTCGTACAGGGCCAAGGCAGGATACTCATCCGACGTATAAACCGAATCGACAATCGGATTTACCAGGGATTTAAAAAGCTCTCTTGATTTCACAACCGCAAATATAGTTTTTAGTTTTCATCGTCTTTTGCCCATTCTTCTTTAAGTGTAAACAATTTTTTGCACTACAGGGCGTTTTTTCGCTCTCTTTTTTCCTTTTTCGCATTCCGATTTTACACTTGTTGCACGCAAATACAACAGATTGAACACCCCACAATAACATTTATAATATATCGAGAATATATTTATATTAGTGTTATGGATTCCAAATTCTCCGAATTTGGGTAAACCTTAAAGGTATGGTTATGGATTATAAAAAAATTGCAATATCTCCCGCAGTGGTTATCGGCGCAGCAGGCCTGTTCGCCGCCACGGCAACTTTCGCCCAGACAGCCGAAATCGGCACCTGGGCAGGCTTCCGCAAGTGCGCGGTTTCCTTCACATTCGATGACAACGCCCCGAGCCAAGTGAGCGATGCAGCCCCCGAATTTGACAAATACGGCTACAGGGCCACCTTCAACCTGGTTACAAACTGGGGCACGAACGGTTTCCAGGGATTGGCAGACAAGGGCCACGAAATCGCAAGCCACAGCGATTCCCATCCTGGCGGAACGATGTCGGCAAACGAAATCGCTTCGTCAAAGCAGAAACTCAACCAGTCGATCAAACAAAAATACGGCGTCATCACCCTTGCCTACCCGAACTGCAAAACGCCCGGTGACGGACAGGTTCTGCAGAACTATGTCGTCGGCCGAATCTGCAACGCAAGCTGGAGCGGCGGTTCCGACGTCATGGGCAAGGACGGTCCGAACAACTGGGCGGCGGTTCCGGCCATCATGACAGGTTCAGAAGGCACAAGCGATTTCAAGGGCAACATGCAAAAGGCTCTCCAGAGCGGTGGTTGGGTTGCATTCCTTACGCACGGTCTCCAAGGCAAGAACAACGGTAATGCCAGCTACTCGCCGACAAACCTCAATGACATTGCAGGTGCGCTCCAGTGGGCAAACCAGAACGAAAAGGACGTCTGGGTGGCTCCGATGGGCCACGTCGGCATGTACATCAAGGAACGCAAGGCAGCCAAGATTGAAGCCAGCGGCAGCGGCACCATCACCGTCAAGCTGACCCACAGCATCAAGGACAATGTTTCGGACTACGACTACCCGCTTTCCATCCGCGTCAAGTACGACGGCTCCAAGGCCGAAGTGACGCAGGCGGGCGCCAAGCTCGAATCCAAGATTGACGGCGGCTATGTCTACTTCGACGCAGTGCCGAACGCAGGCGACATCGTCATCTCTGCCGAAGGTGGCACTGGCCCGACTCCGAGTTCTTCGGATAATCCGGTTTCCAGCTCCAGTGGCACCGTTTCCAGTTCATCGAACCCCGGCACGGGCGATTCGTCTTCTTCCAGTCACCATCATGGCAGCCACCACGGCAGTTCCTCTTCCAGCGCAGGTCCGGCAGCACCATCTTCTTCTTCGCAGGGCATCACTAGTTCACCCAGCAGTTCCAGCAGCGGTCCTGACGCCATTGTGGCAAGCGCGTTTGACGCCAACCCCGCCTCTGCATACGTCGATGCCAGCGGCTACATCACGGTCATCAACGCCCAGGGCCAGAACATCACCGTGTTCAACAGCCTCGGCCACGTTGTCCGCACCACCAAGGGCATCGGCTGCCTGCAAAAGGTGTACTCCGGCGCCAAAGGTGTATATATCGTCCGTATCGGCAACAAGGCCAAGACGGTCAGCATCAAGTAGTTTAATACATCCTCTCTCCTAAAATAAAAGGGAGTTCCGTATGGAACTCCCTTTTTTCATGTTGTTCGTGCGCCGAGCGGCAGCGGCCTCGGGCAACTAGGGGTTAGCCCAGTTCGTTCACGTGCTCGAGGACGAGTTTCTGCGCAGCGGGGCCATAGAGCACCGCATCAAAGTTTTTGCCGTTCTTGCCAATGCGCTGTTCCGTGACAATACCCGCAGCAAATCCCGCTTCTGTCGGATAAAAAAATGTCTTGCCGACAGCATCCGTTTTCGATTCAAGGAGCCCTTGCGCAACGAACCAGTCGAGGACGCTTTTGAAATAGAGCTTTTCGATGTTTGCATCCGGAGCAAGCAAGTCGTTCAGACGGCGGGCAATCTCGCTCACCGGCACGGGAGCGTCGTCGGCAGGATATTTAGCCAGTTCCGCTTCTGTCAGGTGGAATCGTTCCTTAACCGAACGAGAGGTCTTTTCGCCAGTGGCTGTTTCTCCAGCATTTTCCCGCGCGGCATCCTGCGCCTGGTACTTTGCGAAACGCTCGTTCGCCAGGGCCACGCAATCCTGAATTTTTTCAAGGATGAATTTCTGTGCCGCCGCGTCGCACTTCGTGTACACGGCATGGTGCCCACGGATATCGGCCTCGGCCCGCATAAAACCCATTTCTTCGCCGTGCGGAGAAGGAAGATTCATATCCTTTCCTTTTTCGCCGGGCTCCTTCAAGAGCACGCCTTCACGCGTGAGAATCTCGGCCACGTCGGAATAAATCAGGGGAATCATACCGCTGCCTTCGGGAAGGAGAGCATTGAGCCTACGGACAAATCCGGACAATGAGACCGGTTCTTCTGTCATCTCGTACTTCGAAAGCATTTCGGGAGAAAGTGCGAGTTCTGCAATTGCGAACTTCCGGGGCTGTTTGGATTCGCGCTTGGATTTCTTTTTTTGCGGCTGCGGTTCCCGGTTGGGGGCAATTTTCTGCTGCAAGAAGTCCGCCACATAAGCCAAACACTTGCTAATCCGTTCCTGCCGACAAATATCATTATCTGGCAGGGCTTCTTCGTTCAAGGGGTTCACACCGAGCGAAAGCTTGCGCATGTATTGTTCCGCTCGTTCTAGTATTCTGGATTCAACAGGCATCTTCATCATTCCTTTATCTTTTTTAGCACAATCCAAACACCTTGCAATAATATATATCTTTTGCAGCCAACCGCTTTACGCATAAAATAAAAAAAACCGATAAAAACCCGCAAAGGCCTTTATCGGTCCATTTTTTTCAATAATCCGTGCGAAATCTAGCCTTTAGCCATAGATAAGCCCAAGGACCGTCGCAAGAATCGCAAAAAAAACGATTTGTTTCACAAGCACGATTTTTCTTTTCGATTCCATAGCCAACCGCCTTTTTTCGAGGAGACACAACTATTCTGTACACCCACAAAATACATCCCCCGCCCCCCAATACGATACAGTTCAGGGAAAAAAGTGTTGATATGTATTAAACACGTGATTTAGCTTAACTTTTCGAATGAAAAAGTATAATTTACATCACACATTGCCCAAAATATCCGCAATCTGGGCCCACAAGGCACCTTCGTCGCTGGCATTTTCAACAACGCGGATATTCGGGTGCGACGGCAGCGCGTTCATGCGTTGGGTTTCCATGCGGCGGCGAGCATCGTCTTCGGAAAGCCCACGGGCCACAAGCCTCTTCAAGCGGATATCTTCTGGAGCCGTGACAGCCCAAATTTCATCCAGGACCTTGACGATTTCGGGAACCCGGTCAAGCAACGCTGCAGAAAAGAAGCGGATACCGCGTTCGCTGGGGCGCTCCGGCTCTTCGAAAAAGTCTAGCACCGCCTGAGTCAAGTACGGGTAGACGAGCGATTCCAGACGGCGCCGGGCATCGCTGTCCCTGAAGATAAGGTCGGCAAAGAATTCACGGTTCACGCCGTCTTGCGTGAGGCAATACGGGCCAAACGCGCAGCGGATGACTGCACGCAGGTCGTTCGACGTACGATAGAGTTCGTGTACGACTTCGTCGGCATCCATGACACGGAAACCGCGGTCACGCAACAGCGTGCCCACGAAAGACTTGCCCGCTCCGATGGAACCAACAATACCTATCTTGCGCATACTATTAAACTATACTATTTTCCGAGCGCAATCAAGCATATTCCCAAAATTATTCCAAATAATGCAGCCCATTTGAGCTTGCTTTTGCGTTCTTTGTATATGAGGAGTCCCGCGACAAAGCCGACAAGCACGCTAGAACGGCGAAAAACGGTAATAATCGATATCAGGGCATCCTGGTCGCTCACTGCAAGGAAATAGCAGCGGTCGGCCACGATAAGGAGGACCGCGACCAAGAGGAAAGTCCAGCGGAACCGGAACGGCGTCGTCTGCTTGCGGTGCGGGAACCACGTCACGGCGCAGATGATAAACTGGAAGGCAGCCATGTACACGCTGAACCAGGCCTGCACGACCAGCGGCTCAAAATGCATCCTCTGGAAAATGAACTTGTCGTAGATACCACTGCAAGCGGCCAGGAGCGTACCCAGGACCATCATCACGACCCAGCCGTTGCTGAAGAAATGCCCCATCTCCTTGCGACCGGCGAGGCTCAAGGCGATATACGAGCAAACGCAAATGGCGACACCGAGCCACTGCAACACCATGGGGCGTTCCCCCATCAGGCTCACAGCAATCAGGATAGTGAAGACGGGCGCGCAGGCACGGATGGTCGTCGCAATACTCAACGGCAAATGCGCGAGCGCGTTGTATGTAAGGATCCAGCTCCCGCCGACAATGACCGCCTTGCCCATTAGGAACAAATGCCCTTGCGCCGAGATGCTACCACAGGCCCCGGTCACGAGCAGGGGGCACATGAAAAGCGCATAGAAGGCGCTGCAGGCAAAAAGCACTGGGCGGACAGCGTTACCTTGGACAGAAGCCTTCTTGGAAAGGTCGTAAAAACCCAAAAAAATGGCCGAAGCCAGAGCCAAAATCAACCATGACATAGCGAGCCAAATTTAGAAATCCGAGTTGCCACGCAGGGCAGTTATGCTATTTTTTTATCACAACAACCAACAAAGGAGCCTTCATGGGTATCAAAGGAAAAGCATCATCCCTGCTCGAAGAGTTCAAGGCCTTCGCGTTCAAGGGCAACATCGTCGACATGGCCATCGGTGTTATCATCGGCGGCGCGTTCGGTAAAATCGTCTCCAGTTTCGTCAGCGACATCGTGATGCCCAGCGTCACCGCCATCATCGCCATGTGCGGCGCAAAGGACGCGGGCGAAGGACTCAAGGCCCTCGCATTCACCACCGCCGAAGGCGTGACCATCCCGTACGGCAGCTTCATCGGCGGCATCGTCGACTTCCTCATCGTCGCTATCGTGGTCTTCCTCGTCATGAAGAAGTTCCTCGGGTTCATGCAGAACATGCGCAAGAAGGAAGAAGAAGCCCCGGCAGCACCTCCGGCACCTCCAGAGCCAACCGCCGAGGAAAAGCTCCTCACGGAAATCCGCGACCTGCTCAAGAAGTAATGATTGATTTCTATTCACCGTGGCCAACCGCCACGGTTTTTTTATTGGATGCGCGGCTTGGGTTCGCGCAGTTTAGCAAGGCCCCACAGCAGGCAGCATGCAACCAATGGCAATACGACATCCCAAGGCAGATGGTAGCGAACTGAATTCGGCACCACAGTGAACCACATGTAGATAAGCACAATGTGTGCCGTGTACACATCCAGGCTGTGCCTGCCGACCGTATTGAGCGGGCGGAAATCAAGCAAGCCCTGGCGGACACGCACGACCCAGCAAATCAGCAACATGAACACGTAGAAGTTGAAGAAGCGGAACATGCCGAGATGGTCCTTGCTCACCCAGAATTCAGACGGCAGCGAAAGCCCGATAAACTGGTGCGACCACAAGAAGCAGAACACAAGCACGGCAAACAAGAATGGCGTAAGAGCATTCACAACGCGGGCTGTACTACCAGCCTTGACTCGACTCCACCAGGCATAGGTAGCAGCACCGGTAAAGTAGGCGAACTGCCAGCCGAACGGGTCAAACGACCCATGATGGATCCATGCCGGGAAAAGCGAATTCACTGCATCGCGCAAGCCATACTGCGCAGCAATCCACAAAACAACCGAAGGCAACCAAAGGAGCACAACCGTGCGTGCCCGTTTCGCCTTCACAAGCAGCGGAAACACGAAAGAACCCACCAGCAAGAAAATCACGTAGAGTGGCAGCACATCGAGCCACATGGGAGTGTAAACCAGGAGCGAGCCCCAGAACGAAGCCTGCAACGGATGCTCGAAGAGCGCCTTGAAATACGGAACCAGTCCGGGAATGCACAAGAGCGCAAGCGCCGAAAGCACAGCCATCGTCAACATGTGGTACACCCAGATGCGCACGGCACGGCGACGCATCCAGCCCTGCGAAGGATCCTTTGCAGCCTTGCTGGTCGCGGCAATCATCCCCACGAAACCGGATAAAAAGAAAAAGCCTTCGGCTGCACTGAAGAAGCCGAAGCACTGATAGAGATAATATGATATGGGCCGACCGAAATGGTCGAGGGTCATCTGCAACAGCAGGAACCCCCGAATGGAATCTAGAGCCCTGATTCTCACGGTTAGAAGTCGGCGCGACCGCTGATACCGAGGGCGAAGTCGGTATCGACGACATCCTTGAAGTTGTAACCGAACCAGAACACCACCTCAGTGCGCATGGTCGGGTACACATAGAAGTTCATGCCAAGGAAACTGTACTCGTCCTTGTCCTTATTCACGTCGAGGTCGTGGTATTCATAGGAGATACCCATGGTAAACTTCTTGTTGATGTCTACGCTCGGTTCGACGGCAAAGAGCATCTGGTCTTCAGTGAAAATCTGCTCGGCCACATCGTAGTCCTCGTCAACAATCGCATAGAAATAGGAGAAGCCCAAATTGAACAGGGCAATGTTGAGGCTCGGTTCGATAAGGAAGGAGTGAACGCCTTTACCCTTGTACGGATGCATGCCCCACACGGCATAGGTGCCGTAGTTGATTATGCCCAGACTCTTGGAGTAGTCGATTTCGACACCGAGAGAATAGGTGTTGTGGCGCCCGATATGATCGCCGAACATCCAGTCGATGCTCGGAGTCACCACAAAGTGTTCATCCACATGGTTCAGCAGCGGCCAAGCATAGGTACCGAACAAGCCCATCGTGCTTTTCGCATTTTCAGAAGCACCAAAGTAAATCTTGCCCTGGCCGTACTTCTCGTTACCGAACTCGCCACCAATACCGCGGAGACTTTCTTCACGGGTAATCACGGCATAGCGGGCCGGGTCGCGCCAGAAGTAGTAGTTGAAAGCACCGGCGCTGTAGGTCATGTCGCCAAAGATGAGGTCGACAGAATGGGTTACCGACCAGCGGATCTCGGCACCGTCAAATTCAAAGGCATTGTGGTGGCCATCCTCGCCCATCGCCGTAGAACGGGCAATGCCGTGACGGACTTCGGATTCGTGCACCGCACTGTCTGCACCCACATAAGTGCTATGGGTGGTCGTTCTCACCGTAGCCGACACGTTTTCATCGAGCTTGGCCGTTGCAGAAAGATCGATATCCTGGTTGGCGGCGTTCGTCGGGTCAAACTTGCTATTGAAATAGCTGGCATAGTCCATGTTGAGGCTACCATGAATCTCGACATCGGCAGCGTAGGCGACGAAGGTGGCACCAAGAACGACAGGCAATATAAATTGACGCATAAAATCCTTCCAAAAAAGTTTCGGTGTAAAGATAGAAATATATCTGCCCAAAACCCAACGAAACCGGATACAAAAACACCCTGTATTGGGCCGTTTTTGTAAATTTGGGTGGAATAGACAATCAAATAAAAGGACGACTATGACAGCTCTTAGGCTAGTGGCCACCTCCATACTGGTCGCATTCCTCGCCGCCCAACACACATTCGCCATGACCGCCGACGAGGCGCTGAACAAGTCCAAGGCCTGGTTCAAGTCCGGCAAGGCCTGGAGCCTCGACTTCAGGGTGCAGGTATTCTACGCGGACTCACCGGACATCAACTCCAGTTCGGGCAAACTGCTCGTTGCCGATGGCGACCGGTTCATGCTCGACATGATGGGAATCCGCTTCTACAGCGATGGTGAAAGTCTGTGGCAATGGAACATGGACCAGAACCAAGTGCTCATCAAAGCCGTCGAAGATTTGTCCTCCGCCCTCCACCCCTCGGAGCTCCTGTTCAAGTACCTCAACTGCAAGGCCACCGGGCTTTCGGAAGGGGAATTCAACAACCAGAAGCTCTGGGTCCTCAAGCTGGACCCGTCCAAGTACAAAGGCCAGTTCACACAGATGGAAGTATGGCTGAGCAAGAAGGATTTCTCTCCCGTGAGGTTGCAAACAGTCGACCCGGAAAAAAATGTCTCATGGTACAACATCATCAATCTCAAGGTGATGAAGAAAGTATCCAACGAAGATTTTAGATACAAGAGCCAGAAGAACGTCGACGAAATCGACATGAGGTAAATGATGAACTTTTTTAAATGCGGCATACTGCTCGCCGTCGCAGTCTCACAGGGACTCGCAGCCGAGACCCTGTTCAGCAACTGGACATTCAAGGTGGCTCCCGGCTCCAAGACAGGCAAACTGTACATATTCTCCCGCGGCGACGTGGCAAGTGGCATCACCGAAGTCACCCTCAAGCCCACAGCCCACGGCATAACGGCCGAAAAGTCGAAACAGATTTCCGTCGGCGATTCCATGACAGCAGTTCACGACGGCATTTTCAGGGATTCCTGGGCAGAGCGCCGGCGGACACCTTCGGCGACCGCCGGAGAACTCGGGCTCGTACTCCCCATGTATGCCGCCGACAAGAGCGGTTCCTTCCAGGATCCGTCGGGATTTTTCTCGGTGCGAAGCGCCGAACGCGTCGTCGAGACTCCGCTAGACCCGCCCAGTTTCGCCGATGACCTCGACTCCGCCATGATATACGCAAGCACCGGATTTGCCTACGACTCTGCATCCAAGAGCCTCTGGGTTGCCCGTGGAGCCGCAGGCGTCACGCACTACGACATCTCGGGTGGGCCAAACCACCCAGAAGCAACGGACTACATCCTGAACAAGAAGGAAGCCAAGCTGGAAAAAATCCCAACAGGGAAACATTACAGCTACAAGAAGTCGAAAAACGCATCCATCCTGAGTGTTGCTGTACACCCGAAAACAGGCGACCTGTGGCTAGCCACAGAAAAAGGCCTCTGGGTTTACGATGGCAAAAGCGCCCAATCACTCAAGGCGATTGACACGACCAAACGAGTAACAGGAATCTGGATGGGAGGAAAACCATTCCAGATTATCGCCGAAGTATCCAAGCCCGAAAAAGACGGAGTGCAAGGCAGTCTCTGGCGTAGCACCGACGGAAACAAATTCAAGAAAGTTGTCTTTTTGGACACCACTGGCAAGGCGCAGAAAAAAGACGTTTTTGCAAATTCGAGCTATACGGTCTCGGATATCGCATTCCTCGGCAACAAAGCCTTCATTGCGGTAAGTTCCACCGGCGGCAACGAAAGCGGCTACCTCCTGCTTGATTCTGCGGGAATCCGCGCCTGGGAAACCGACGAAGACGACGGAAGCCAATGGCTGAACGGCTTTGAAAGAGGAGTCACCGATCGCGACGTGGGTATCACGTCTATCACCGCATTCCCGTTGACATCTAAAATTATGGGACTTGCCGTGAGCACCTACGGCAACGGCATCTCCGTCTCGGCCGACTCGGGCGCCACCTGGACCCCGATACTGAACCGCGCAAAGTTGAGCAACAATCTCGGCTCCATCCGCATGGTCCCCTCCGTAATAACCGAAGTAGGCGTTCAATCCCTTGTATCGTACAAAGTAGACAAGCCCTCAAAAATCACCATCGAAGTGTTCAGCTACGACATGCGCAAGGTCCGCAAAATTGTGAAGGACGCACCCCGCGAAGCCGACAATTCCCGCAGCACCTATCCCAAAGAAGATTTCTGGGATGGTCTCGACGATCACGGACGCCCCTGCACCATGGGCATCTACTACGTTCGCGTCAAAGACAACCACGGCAATGTTGGCTGGGGCAAAGTCATGACAATGGGAGGGCGTTAACATGAAGCACCTCCTCAATGCAGCACTTTCCACAATCCTCGCGCTGGCGGCGGCTTCGCAAGTATACGCCATCGAACGCAAAGCATCGCTTGGCGGGTTCGACGGATTCGTCGAACGCATGGGCGCCGGCACCCGCGAAATGGGCCGCGGCAACACCGGTACTGCAGACACGGCTTCGCAACCGGGCGCTTACTGGAACCCGGCCATTCTCGGATTCCGTGAAAATACGAACTACACGTTGAATGCAGACAAACGAGACCTAGACCGTATGGGCGGCAACGCAGGCATCGAGACCAAGGTGGGCAACCGCATGGGCGTCGGATTTGCAATGCTCTACCGTGGCGACCTCGCATTCGATGTCATCAACGAAGACGACGAGACCGTAGGCACCGCGACTCCGTACTTTACCATGATGTACCTCGGATTTGCCTATCGCGCCACGCGGCGTGACGCATTCGGCCTTTCGCTTTCCATGAGCTACGACAACCTCGATATTTCCGAGCACATGGAAGGCTACGAAGTGGTTGACGATTACCGCAGCCCCGTCACCATCAACCTCGGATGGCTCCGCCAGTGGAACAACAACTGGTCCACCTCTGTCGTCATCCGCAACTTGAGTTTCAGCGAGAACCTTTCTGCCAAGTGGGACAGGAACACCAGCACAGACAACACACTCCCCTCCACCGAGGGCGTGCGCCCCAAAATCTTGCAGATAGGCCTCGGCTACCGTTCGCATGTTATGGGCAAACCCGTCTACGCCTGGATGGAAGCCATCGACTACCAAGTTGCAGACACCTTGCTCGCCTTCGATCCGCAGCTCCATGTGTGGACTGGCCGTGTGGGTTTTGAGTGCGACATCATCGAAGGTGGCACGGTACGAGTCGGTATGGACGACCTCGACTTCACGTTCGGCTTGGGCTACAAGTTCAACGTGCGCATCGGCCAGAAGAAATACCTGTTCGACGTCAACTACGCCCTGCTCTACGAAAGCGAAGCCGGGCTCTGGAACCCGCTCAGTTTCGGCCTGCGAGGTTTCTTCCCTTGATATCGGGGATTGACATCAACCACATGCGCAGTCTCGCTGGGAACGCATACGATTTCGGCCCCGGCATTAGCGTAGTGTGCGGCCCGAACGGGAGTGGCAAGACGACACTGCTCGAAGCAGTGTACCTGCTAAGCCAGGGTTTCTCGTTCCGCGCACACGAACTCAAGGAACTCGTCTCGTGGAAACAAAACGAGATGATTGTCCGCGGCAAGTTCGACAACGACGGAATCACCTGCAACAGGGGCGTGCGCATACACATGCGCGGCACCGAGGCTCGCGAGAACGGCGAACCTTTACGCTCTGCCGCACAGTTCTTCGGCAAGTGCCCCGCCGTCATCATGCAGCCTTCGGACATCGAACTCCTGAGAGGGGCCCCCGAAACGCGCAGGCGCTGGCTCGACGAAATTCTCTGCTTCCGTTCTGCGGCAAACGCCACAACGCTCCGTCGCTACAAGCGGGTGCTGCAACAGCGCAACCAGTGGCTCAAGCAGAACAAAGGAGAATGCGGAGGCGCCGTGGGTGGCGAAGAAGTTTTCCAGGTCCTCACGCAGCAGCTTGCGGAACTCGGAGCCAAACTCTGGACCGTGCGCTTGGAACTTGTTGGCGAGCTCTCCCCCATCATTACAAGCTACTACCGCAAACTCTCCGGCGGGGTCGACGAAATTACTTGCGCCTACAAGAGTTCCATATTGAGCGAGCTTGACGGTGCAGCGGAGTCGGGCGCGGAGGCGTCCGAGGCCGCGTTACAGGAAGTCTACCTCCGCAAGCTCCAGAAGCTAGAAGCGGTCGAGAAAATCAACGGGCTCACGATGTCCGGTCCGCACAAGGACGACCTCGCCCTCAAGATTTCCGGCTACGAGATGCGCTCCGTCGGGTCGCAAGGGCAGTGCCGTTCCGCAGCAGTCGCCATGCGTTTCGCGGCGGTGGACGTGGCATCGCGCTACGTCTGCAAGCCGATCCTGCTGCTCGACGACATCTTCGCCGAACTCGACACGAACAGGCGCGATGCCGTGGCGTCGCTCATCCGCGACAAGGGGTGCCAGGTTATCATCGCGACGCCGCAGGTCGAAGACCTGCCGTTCACCGCCGATGCCGTCATCCGGCTCTAGTCCGACCCTCCCTTACAAAAAACGAAACCGATCAAGAAAACGTAAAAGGCAAATCCCGGAATTCCGGCGCATCTTGCCTATACAAAAAACGCTCCGCCATCGCGGAGCGTCTTCGTAAAACCTGTCGTTCAGGAGATTACTGACCGAGGTACTTGCGGCCGATACCGAATTCGTCCTTGTATTCGACGTAGTCCGGCACAAAGCCCTTGCTGAAGTTGAACGTCACGTTCAAGGAGCACTGGAACTCGTTCATGAGCTTGCCCTTGGTGCCCGGCTTGATGGACTGTTTCTTCTTCTCGATCTTTTCGTCGCCCTTCTTGCCAACGAGCACTTCGGCTTCGCACCAGCCGCTGCCAGCCTTGGCACCGACTTCTTCGCCAGTCGTAGAAACGAGCTTGAGACCGGCCGGGTCGAGTTCCGTGTTGTTGCCCGTAGAGGCCCAGAACTGGAGTTCACCAGCGAGGGAGGTCGGAGTGAGCTTGATGGTCGGGAAGGCCATCACATAGCCCCACTTGTCGACGCGGCGGCTAACCGGTTCGCCAATCTGTTCACCGAAGATAAGGAAGTAACCACGAGTGCCCTTGCGGCTCGTGTTCAAGGCAGCCTTGACCTTATCGTTGTTCGGAGCCATTTCGGCAATCTTCAAAATCTGGTATTCGCTCACAACCGGATCAGATTCGCCAACAGCATCGCTCAGGTTGCGGGCGACGTAGTTGTTTTCGGCTTCGGTGCGGATGCTCTGGATTGCGGAAGTTGCGACACCGCTGCGCTTGGCAATGGCCAAGGCAGAGTCAATCTTTGCGAAAGCGTTAACGATAGTGCCGTAGTCCACGCCTTCCTGAGAAGCCTGGAGCTTACCGATATTGGCCATGGTCGTTGCGAATTCCTGGAGGACTTCCTGGTTCTTGACTTCCGGCAGGTTGTCGGAAGCCTTGTCGAAGTAACCACTCAGAAGGTCGCTATTGATATCCTTCTTGGCCTCGACATCGGCAGCACGGACCAGCGCGAGAGTGAAGTTGTCGAAGAATTCGCTGGACATGTTGCCCTTCTTCTTCGCTTCGATGTAAGAGTTGATAGCATTGCGGAAACGACCTTCCTTGAGGTGTTCGTCACCGCGCTTTTCGTTGGTTCCCTTACAGCCGACCATTGTGAAAGCAACGGCAGAAGCCAGGGCTACGAGAAAGATTTTCTTCATAAGTCTTCCTTTCGGGGTAGAAAGTTCACGAAAAGAGTCACAAATATGTAAAAAAAGACCCTTTGCAATATAAAATAACTAATTAATGTAACGCTATTTAAATTTTATAGGTAAATTTTTATTATGTTTTGTAAACATTTGTTTGTGTACTAGATAGGGATATGGATATTCTTGTAATAAGTCCAGAAGCGGGAAATTGGATCTCTCCAAGTTCTCTTACGACGGCGGTCAACAGAATGGCCGACGCGTTTTCGCGTGCCGGCGTCAGAGTACTGACGATTTCTCCGTTCTACAAGTCCAAAATCAAGAATCCCGACAGCTACGAATGTGTTTTCAAGGGAAAGGAATGGCTCCACGGGCACTCGTTCGAAGTCTACCGTTCCAAGGACGACCCACTCCACACATACATCTATAACGACGAATTTTTCGGCAGGCCCTATGTGTACGGCCCGCCCGACGATCTTCCCTACGGCGACAACCACCTCAGGTTCGCCTTCCTCGCATCGGCCGCCCTCGCCTACGCAAGCGCAATCCGCTTCAAGTGCATGGCGATTATCGGCCACGAATGGGGCGGAGCCCTTACCGGCGCTCTGGCAGAGACAATCTACCAAGATGATTTCGAATCCGTGCCGTTTTTCTTCTTTGTCCACAACATCACTTACGACTTCCATGTTTCGTCGAGCGAAATCGAGAATATCGGTCTCCCGCGCAAAGACTACAACATGGACGGCTACGAGTTCTGGGGGAAGGTCAGCCTGCTCAAGGCGGGCATCTGCTATGCGCACAAGGTTATCTTCCCGTCTCCGGGCTACCGCGACGCCATGCTCTACACGAACCTCTCCGGTGGACTGAGCGGGTTCCTGAGCCACAACGCAAACAAGCTCATCGGGATCCAGTTCGGAGTCAGCTACCAGTTCTGGGACTTCAACAAGGAAAAGCTCCCCATCAAGACGGCAAAAGCCAAGGCTCGCGAAGAACTGGCTAAAAAGTACGGAGCAGATTTCGGCAACAAGATGCTCATGTACGTGCACCTTGACACCGAAGCCGGCAACACATCCGAGACCCTTGCGACCATCCTCGCCGATGTCACCAAGGAAGACGTATTCATACTTGTGGGCAGTTCCCAGAATCACCCAGACTGGAACTACTACAACGATTGCGCCAAGCAAGACCCGAAATCGCTGCAGGTCATCGAATTCGACGAAACCTTCTCCGATGTGGAAAACCTGCGCAATATACTCGCCGCCTCCGATGCCATCTTTGCCGGGAACCTGCGCGAACCGTCCACTTCCATTTTGCTCAAGGCGCTCGCCTGCGGATGCTTGCCAATTACAGGCAGGAACGTCGGCGTTGCAAGCATGCTCACCGACTACTCGTTCGAAACCGCTGCAGCCGCAAACGCCTTCCTCGTCGACGACGCGAACGCCCCACACCTGATGTTGCCCCGTATAAAGGATGCACTCAACGTGTACCAGACGGACACCGCCGATTGGGACAAGGTTGTCGTGAACGCATACGGCGGATTCCACTACGAGTGGGACAAGACCATATCGAAATATCTGCTCATATTCGGCGAACTGGGACTTTAGCACAACCCACACAAAAAAATAATCCCGTCCTCTTTCGAGTTCGGGATTTCGTGGAGCCTCCCGGACTTGAACCGGGAACCAACGGGTTATGAGTCCGACGCTCTGCCCTGTCCCGCGTAGATACTGGGTTTTCGATTAACGTCTCACAAAAAGCTCACAATTTAAAACCTTGTTTTTGCCTTAAAAAGCCCACTTTTTGTGACCTGGTTTTGAGCTTTTTGCTCATCCCCAGACGTCAAAAATTTACAAAAAATTAACAGGTTGAACCAGGGGGTAAAGACCGTCAAAATTTTTTTTGTACGGCCATTGACAAACCTAACTAAATTAGGTATATTAAATAGTGAACAAAAGAGCACTAAATAGTTTTAAAAATGACCATAATGTTGACTAGAAATTTGATGATTCCAGACGGGAAAAAACGACTTTCGATTCAACCCATCGAGGCTCGCCAAACGGCGAGCCTCTCTTTTTTTGAGAGGTAAAACCATGAGCTACGACTACCACGAAAACATCAAGGACGACTGCGTGACGGCCATCAAGGAATACCTTGGGTATCACGACGTGAAGGGAATGTCCAAGGAAACGCTGAAAGAGAAATTCCATGATGCGTTCTGGGTTGACGATTCTGTCACTGGCAACGCTTCGGGTTCCTATACGTTCTCCAGCTATGAGGCAGAGCAGAATATCGCGGGGAACTGGGACTTGCTTGGCGAGGCCATGACCGAGTTCTGCTGCGAGTGCAACGCCATCGAGAAAGGCGCCGAATGGGCGGATGTGACGATTCGCTGCTACTTGCTTGACGAGGGCATCGAAAAGGCGATGGAGGAACTGGAAGAAGAAATCGAAAAAGCGATTGAAGAAGAACCCGAAGAAGAAAGCGTGGAGGCATAGCGATGGAAAGGGCAAAAGTGAAAGAACAGCTTGAACGGATGATGAACGAGTTCAATCAGAAATCCGACGAACTTCAAAAGATGGCAGAGAAAAGCGTCAACGGAACCATGGAAAGGTACACGCTGGCGCAAGCCGACACCGCAGCGGCGAAGCTGCTCGCGCTCAAGGAACTCGCCTTGAGGCTTGGCTTCGCTGTTGTTTACGATGCAATCCAAAACAAGTGGACACTAACCTAAAGGAAAAAAACAATGAAGATAAAAGCATACCTAATCGACGTTATCAACGAGACCCACAAGGCGGTCGAAATTGAAAACAAGCTCGCGGACTATTACCGCGAATTGCAGTGTACCGTGATTGACATTCAGGAACGAAAAATCGGAAAAAAGGTCTTCGACATTATCTGCGACGACGAAGGTCTTTTCAAGGAGCCTGCGAAAATCAGTGCCATCGACAATCTCGGTTCGCCTATGTTTGTCGGCAATCTCCTAGTCGTAAAAAATAAGGACGGAGAGACTACCACATTGAGCGACGAAGATGTATATTACGTTTCCGAACATGTGGAAAAACTTTGTACCAAGCTGTTTCCGAAAGGCTACCCGATGCTGACGCAGGTTGAATATTGCTAGGAGGGCTGAACATGAATTTGAAAATCGGAGACAAGATTGAAATTCTCGAAATGGTAGGCGAACCCCAGTACACGAGAAAAGTCGGAGTCGTTGATTTTATTGACGACGCTGGTCAAGTGCATGGAACCTGGGGCGGCTTGGCCGTTCAGCCTGAACGCGATAAAGTTCGATTGCTGGAGGGGTGACGATGGCGGAAGGACAGCTGGATTTCTTTTCCATCTTGGATTCCGCAAGCGAAGCGAACAATGCTAGGCCATGGTGTAAATCATGGCTTTGCGCCCGTAAGAACGACTGCGGAGTCTATGTGGAGAATGTGCGGACATTCAGGCAGGGAGAGGGCTACAGGCGCTATGTGGAGCTGAAATGCGCCCTCGACTATCCGCGAGTCTATTACGCGTGCAGCATCCAAGACAGAATTTCCGGGCGCGGCTCTCCGCTGGATGCCGATGGAGATTACTGCTTCGACGTGTTCGACGGTATGGCGGACGTGGAGAAGAAGGTTCGCGGCTATCTGACGCGCTGTGCATCGGGCTACGAGGTGAATCGTTCCTGGATTGATGAAGTCGTGAATATGTTCAAGAACAGCTTGCAGCAATAGTGCAAAAGCTATTTTTTAAGCGAGGCAAACGATGAATTACAGAAGTCTGTGCAGCTTTTACAAGGGCGAGAAGGAATGTCCCTTTGAAGCTGGGAATGGAAACGCGGGAAAGTTCTGGATGGCGGAACGGTTCGTGTGCGAGGAATACGCGCAGACCGTTGAGAAACAGGTCGAGACCGATTTCTTCCGCATGGTCGCCGCCTATATGTGCAAGTGGGCGCCCTATAATTTTCCCGACCTGATACGCGACTACCTGTCGAAGTCCGATGCCGATGAAAAAATCAAGGCTCAAGTGAAAGCGATGTATCTCTAGTCTTAGGCGGCAGTAGGAGCCGCCTTCGGTCTCTTTTTTGCACAAAATATGATTTGTTCGCTTGAAAAAATCCGATTTTTACTATCTTTGCGCTCGGAGCCTTAGCTCAATCGGTTAGAGCGTCGGACTCATAAAAATTGTGGCACCAGCTTGAAAGAGTTGGATGCGAATGGGAAGAAATCGGTGAAACCTAACCAGCGGAAACGCTGCACGGCAACGCCGAGCCGAGCCAGGGGTACACTCCTGGAAGGTGTAGAGACTAGCGGAGCAGTAGAGCCTGCTTAATGACCGCACAAGCCTCCCACGCCTAAACCCGCAAGGGCATGGCGAAGACATAGTCCACGGAGGTGCGAAAGCATCACGAACGTAAACCCGTTGGTTCCCGGTTCAAGTCCGGGAGGCTCCATTTTTAACCGCGTGTTCGAGAGAGCACGCTTTTTTTTTGGAGGATATATGAATTGTGTCAGTATGGACAGAGCTATGTGGGCTGGTGTACTTGCAGAAGCTGAAGATTGTCTAATTGGAGCTCGTTCAACTCAAATATCGATAAATGGAAACATTATAGGCAACGCTTCTAAACGCCTTCCCACGACAATTCCAGAAGAAAGGGGCTGCTATGCTATTTGGGTTGATGGTGTGGTGCAGTATATTGGGAAAGCCGTAAAAATAAGAAGTAGATTGCGCCAGCATTTGATTTATCGTTCTCCAAAAACTGGTTCAAAATTCAACGATGTGATGCAAGCGCATAATGCAGGAAAAAAAATCTCTGTTTCGTTCATTTCGTTCGACCCTTCACAATTGAATGAGGCTGTGGAACAAGGTCTTATAAATAAATTAACTGGAGGAGTGAATAATCGTCTTCCCTGGAACAGCCAAGGCTGTAATTTGAATGCACTTTCCGATTGGATGAAAAAAGAATTTTCAAGAACGACGAAACCTGTTGATGCTCTTGTTTTAGCAACAAAATTTGACTCCGAATTCTATTCGTTTGATGATTTTGACCAAGTGCTTGCGCAACTTGTTACGCAGCGCTTTTTGAAAAAAATCACAGATGCGAGTGGAACGGTTTTTTATCAAAAGGTATAAGGCTTACAGTTTCTCCAACTTTCCATTCTTGACGAAATAAATTTCCGTTCCGATGGATTTCCACTTTTGGGCGAAGCCAAGATACTTGGACTTCGCCTTTTCTGTTAGGTCGTAAGGGAATGTCAGCGACTCCACGCAGTCAACCGTCACGTCGCCATGAAATTGCAGTTCAAGGTAGCTGCTGATGTTGTCGCTGCGGAATTTAGTCATGTTGTCTGTCTGCGTTCCCTTCACTGGCAGCTTGCTTTCGTACATATCGTCATAGGAAACCGCTTTCGGGTCGGTGACGAGACTGGGCTGGTATCTTTCACCGAGACTGTCGCCAGCTGTCCATGTACAGGTCACTTTGTCCTTCTTGAAGCGTACCGCGACATTTCCGTATTGGGTGGCGCGGTTGTGCGTCGTCGCCTCTCGTAGTTTGTCGTGGTCGAGAAGGTTTCCGTACTTTTCATACTGCGAGATATTGAGCTGGTTCGCCTTTTCCGTCGAACCCAGGTCAAACAGTTTGTGCGCTGCGGACAGTCGTGCATGGCTCTGCTTGATTGAGCCGTCGGCATTGAGCGATGGGCCACAATACCCGCCGGAGCTTCCCGTCTCGAAGGTGTTTTTGAAATGGCTGTTGAAAACCTTTTCAAGCAGGTCGTCGTCAATGTGCATCCCCAGGTCGTGTTTCTGGAACAGCTCGCGCATCGTCGCCTCGATTTCTGCGGCGTGCTTCTTTGTCGCCGAGCCGTAGTTATGGCCTTTTTTGTACTTCTCGATGGCGGTGTCCAGGTGTCCGAGGGTGGGTGGCAACTTGTCGCCCTTGAGGGCGCGAAGGTCGTCGATGGAAATGTTCGTGGAGAACGGGACGCTTGAACCGGACTTGATGCCAGCCTTGATTTTCTTGAGGCGTTCCAGTCCTTCCTTGTACTCGATTTCCTTTCTTCTCGTTTCCGCTTTCTTGAGCAGTTCCTTGATTTCCGTTTTCGCGGCGTTGTCGCCCCTGGCGATAAGCGCGTCCATGTCGCTGGTGAGTTTTTTCAGAACTGCGGACTTGGGGTGATTCTTGAGGAATATCTTGATGGAGTCCACGCGGCCAAGTTCCGTTTCCCAGTCGATGAGCCGGTCCACTTCGGCGAGGGCTTTCTTGTAGGCGTCCTGTGCCACCTTCCAGCTCGCGTACTTCTTGTGCTTTTCAACCCAGTCGATTTCAAATTCCAGGTCGTGCTTTTTGCCTGCGAGCGAGCTGCCCATGCCTTCGAGCTTCTTTCTTACGGATTCGTTGACGGTGATGGCGGTTGAATAGTCGAAGTCCCTTGCCGCCTGGATGGGGTCTGCAAGATACGTGCAGCCCTTCAATGTACCCAGACTTGTTTCGAGCTTTCGGGAGAGCTTCTTCATGTCGCTGTACGCCTGTTTGCCGCCCTTCTGCAAGGCTTTTTCCAGTTCGTCCATTTCGGGTAGGCCATTGATGCCGTTCGCGTCCTGCAAAAGCCTGTGCGCTGTCTGTCGCGTATCGAGCCTTTCCTGCAATTCCTTGCGAATTGCTGCGGCTTCCTGCGAAGTTCTGCGGGAATGTCGCTGTTCGGCGGCTTCCTTGAGCCTGCGCCTTGACTTGCGTTCGTCCCAGCGCTTCTGAATGTCCGCGATTTCCTCGGCGCTTCGGGCATGGCGCTTTTCCGCCGCCTGTTCCAGCCTTTGACGGCTCAAAAGCTGCATTTGCTCGTTTTTGAGCTGTTGCAGCTGTTTTTCCTGTTCGGCGATAGATTGTTCCACCTTGTGAAGGTTTTCGCCCGTAGAAGCCTCTGTACGCTGTTCTGAGCCCTTTTCCTGTTCGGGACGTTCCTTGACCTCGTATTTTCCGTCGATTTCGGGGTCCCAGGCGACCATGGAGCAGCGACACTGAAAATCCTCGCCCGGATTTCCGTGAAACATCGAGGCTGTTCTTTCCTTTTCGACCAGGCCGTCGGGCGTTTCCTCGTAATAGACGTTCGGGTTGTCCAGGCTACAGATTAGGCCGTTCAGGTGTGTGTGCGTTTCCCTGTCGCGACCATCCAAGGTCGTGAGCCATACATAGTAGCGGATGCCCAGCTGCTTGTACGTCGAAATGCTCGCGGCGGAATTGAGCTTGGCGGTCTCTGTTCTCGCGATGAGTTCTGCGCGGTGTTTTGTTTCGGCGGGGAGCTTGGCTCGGATGGCCGCTTCCAGTTCCCTCTTGTTCCAGCCCTTCATCTTCGCCTCGGTGGCGATGCGGGAAATGTCCGCCTTGGCGTCGCTCTCCGCGCTGATGCAGAGTTGCTGGAAGTTCTTCTTCCAAACCTCGAAAATTTCGTCTTTCGCTGGTGGCGGGAAATATGGCTGTCCGACGGTCATTTTGGCGTACTCGCTGAAATTCCAGCCGTTCTTGACGCCGACTGCATCGGCAAGCGTGGAAACCTTCTTGACAAATTCGGGGGGCAGCTCCGCAGTGGCTTTCGTCAGGTCGTCAATGTCGTCCGTGAAGCCTCGGAGCGCAAGCTGGATGCTTTCTTCCAGAGCGCGAAGAAATTCTTCCCGCGTTGTGCGTTCAAGGTCCGCCTCGATGGCGCTGGGATAGAACTGGTGCGCGTTGAACACGGGCCTGCGTCCGCGTTTCTTCTGTCCGAGCCGTTCCACGTTCTTGACGAAATTTACGAAGCTGCCAGCCATGTTCTAGTCCTTTACGGAAATGTCCCAGGAATGTCCGTTCTTGAAGATTCCCTCGCGGATGCTCTGCTCGTCTATCGCACCCATCTGATAATAGATGTTGAGCATTTCCGCCTGCATCTTCATCGCTTCGAGCTTTTCCTTTACGGACATTGTGGTAACGGCGCCCCATTCAAATTCAGAACAGACGATGCCGCAGTTCCTTTCAGAAAGGTCGGCAATGAGCGAACAAGCGGGGCGGTAGATGTAGCGGGAACGCCAGCTTTCCACAAGTTCCGCGTATGCCTTGGAGTCGCCCTCGTTCGTCTGGGCGAGTCCAGTCGCGCTTTGGCCAAAAAGGATGCTCACGGGGATTCTCGAATCCGCGCAGACGAGGTTCATCGCCTTTTGGAGAACCTCGGGCAGTCCCGCGAAGTTGTGGCTTAGGATTTGGAACTTGTCGTTTGCGCCGGAGAATACGCCACGGAACGAACTCATTGAAACCTTTACGAGGCTTATGAGCTGCTGTGCGTCCTGTATTCCGCAGTCGGGCTTGGAAAGCATTTCGTTGAAGCCCTCAAGCGAGAAAAGCATCACTCCCGTTTCCGTCGCCATGTTGACGATGGACGCGACGACGTTCGCGAGGTTCTTCAAGCTCTGTTCGCACGCTTTCAGCGCAGGCATACCGAAGAACCTTTCCCTTATGGGTATTCCATCGAGAATGTCGGGGACAATCTTTCCGTGAATGACGGTGCAGCGCGACGGGTGTATCTCGATGCGTTTGTTATCAAGAAGGACGACGCGGTAAACCTTGGGCGTGTCGCCCTGGAAATCTGTCGGCTGGAACTCCACCTTGCCAGCGCTGTAAACCCGGTACTGCGAAATCTTGCGATTTGAAGGTGACGGGCGCTTGAGCTGTTCAATGTCGTACTCGTTTTCGTATTCCGAGACAATCAGGGCGCCGCCCGTGAGACGCTGGTATTCGCCAGCGAGCTGTAGGGCCTCGAAAAGCCCGACGGCGGAAGCCTCCTTGAAAACCTTGCCTGAACTGTCGCCAGTGATGGTGACGGGTTCCTTGAAAGCCGTTTCGGGGACGCACTCGACAATTCGTGCGGCGATGCCGTCCTGCACCTTTATGCGTGCAAGCTCGACAATATCCGTTCCCGCATAGGGATTGACGAAAGTATTTTCCGTCTTGTCGGTGTCCCTGCGGCCCATTCCCGTTACGAAATTGCCGTAGGCGCCGTCCCTTATCTTTGCAGTTTCCATGATTTATTCTCCTTTTAGATGAAGCTGATAAGGCCCGTCCCCATACCAGTTGCCAAGTAGTTGAGAGCCTGCGTGGTGGAATCCACGCGGTCATCGTGCGGAGCGCTTGGAAAAGAAACCAGTTCGTCGATGTAGTCGCGAACCCAGGGATGTTCTGCATCCTGCTTGGGTATATAGACGTTTCCCGCCTCGAACAGCGGGCTTACCGCAAAGGCTCGCGCTTCCTTTGAGCCTTGCGGTGTGAAGGGAACGATACCGCTAATCTTGTTGCGCAACGCGCTTATGATTGCGGGGCCGTTCGCCTTGTCTTCAATGATTTTTCGGATTGCCTTGGGGTGCTTCTCGCTCATGCGCTGGAAAGCCCGGATGCTCGAAACAAAGTCCATCTTGGCGCATACGCAGTCAATGAGGTAGAAACGCGCCCCGACCTTTCCCCAGACGGTTCCCGCTACGTTATCGCTTGATGCGCTGTCCGTGAAGGTGAAGTCCCAGCTTTGTATAATCTTGTCGAAAACCTTGGGCAAGATTTCGTACTGTTGCAGCCATTCGCGCTTGATGATGCTTCCGCCGACTGGTGCGGGGTGCTGCTGGTAGAGTGCGTTCCAGTCGTAGCTTCCCACGTTGATGCGGATTTTTTCGAGCATTTCAAGCGGGTATCTTTCCGGGTGCAGCGCTTCGCCGATTTTACGGTGTGGTTCGTCCTTCTCGGCTATTGCGGGATAGTTTATGACCGTCCACTGGTCGCCATCGCCCTGCTTCATGGCGTTGAGCAGACGCCCCGCCAGGTCGTCCTCATGCCAGCGCGTAAGCGTGACGAGAACGCCTCCGCCCGGAGAAAGTCGCGTATATGCGGTGGATGTGTACCAGTCCCAAATCCTGTCTCGTATGGTGATGCTGTTCGCTTCCTGCCTGTCTTTCAGCGGGTCGTCGATGCCGAGGATTTCGCAGCCCATACCCGTTATACTTCCGCCGATACCCGTGCTTCTAAAACTGCCCTTCCTGTTGGGAATTTCGATTAGGTTTGTCGAGCGCGTGTACTTGCTTCCTCGCGGCGGCAAGGTCGTTCGCGGAAATATGCGGTGGTATTCGTTGCTTTCCATGATACGCTGAACGTCCTTGTTCACGCGCCTGGAAAGGCCGTCGCTGTAGCTGCACGCCATGAAGGAAATGTCGGGATTTACACCGAAGCACCACGCCGGAAAATGCTTGCTTACAAGTTGGCTCTTGCCATGTCGCGGCGGCATGGTGAGAATGAGGCGGGGACTCTTGCGTTCCATTACGTCGGTGTAGAAACGCATGAGGCGAGCGCAGATTTCACGGTGGACCCACCCGATGCTGTAATTCGGCATCGTCGCCTTTACAAAGGCAAGAAGGTTTGTCCTTGCGAGCTGTTCAATCTGTGGTGTCATTCTCGTAAATGCCAAGTTCCCGCGCCTGCCTCTTTATCTCGCTCAATTCGTCGGGCGTGGGGATTTCTCCGTTTGTGTCGATGTTTACCGCGTCGGGGTTGTCAACCATCCTGTCGAGCATCTTGCGCTTTGCGCGTGTCAGCTTGGAATCTTCCGTTTCCTCCGCTATGTCGAACACGAAACGCGCCGCCTTGATGTTGCCGGAAAGAGCCATGCCACTCATGACCGAAATGATTGCGGCGCGAAGCTCGATGGGTTTCTCCACCTGGATTCCGATGCTTCGGAGCGATTCCTTCAAGCGTCCTTCGGACAGGCGAAACTTTGTCCCGAGAACATTTCTCGCGACTTCCCGCGCCTCCTTCGCTTTCAGCTTGCTCCTTGAAGACGCCAAGCCTCCGAGCTTGCCGATGGCCCTCATGTCCTGGGAATCTGCCATACATCAGTCGTTCCTCAACTCCTTCCACCAGCGCAGAAAATCGGGCCAGTAAACGGTCATGCGTCCGCGCTTGCAGCTTCTTCTCACGGGCATACCACGGGTATGCACCCAGTCATAGACCGTGAAGTGGTTGAAGCCGATTTTGTCGGCTACCTCCTTTATCGTGAAGTAGCCCGGTTTAGGCGTGATTAGGTCTTTGTTTAAGATTTTGTTCCCCATACAAAGTTTTTCCTATGTTGTGGATATGGCTATCACGGATTTCGAGGGATTGAGAAAAAGGTTTGACGCTCTAAAGAAGCTGAATGAAAAGACCATTCTATCGGGCTGGATAGATGGAAACGGGACTGCTCGAAAAGCGAAGGAAAATCTCGATTACAGAAAAAAGACGGGACAGCTGACTCCCGCATTGAGGGAACCTGCATCCAATTCGTTGATAGCGAGAACGCTGAATTACGGCCGCAAGGAAGGGACGACGCTTGAGGGCGTCCACTACCCGGAAATTCCGGCAAGGCCCTTCCTGCGTTTCGCCATGGAAAGGTTTCGCGCAATTATGCCGAAACTTGAAAGCAAGTATCTCCCGCAGATAATCAACGGCGAAATGACCGTCCAGACGATGTGCGAGGAACTGGGGATGCGCTTGAAGGACTGCATCACGCTCGCGATGCGCGACAGCGAAAAGTACGAGCCGCTGCGCGATGCTACCGTGCAGGCGAGAATCAGGCAAGGACGGCCCAGTGCTACTCCGCTTATCGACACGCATCAGCTTATAGACTCCGTGACATTCGAGGTCAAGTGAGTTTTGAAGGCGCCGCTTGAGAAAAGCGTACGCGTGACCATGTTGCAGTTCTTTGCGCCCCTTGCCGTGACGCAGGCGTGTTTCGCCTCGATGCGAACTTCTACATCCTTGCTTCCAGTCGCGAGCATGATTACCTCGGCAATGTCGCTGCCGATTTTCTCCTGGAGCTGCAAACGCTTTCCCACCATTTCGGAAATCCTCGCGAACTTGGAGAGTCCGAGAACTTTCCCGTGCGGGATATAGCGGATTGAAACCTTCATGTCGTACATGAGGGCAAGATGGTGTTCGCAGTGGCTGAAAATCGTTATATCGTCAACGGAAACGATTTGACCGTCCGCATCCTGCTTGAAGCACTTGCCGAACTTTTTCGCGAGCTGTGCGTTCGTGTAGTTTTGACCTTCGAACATTTCGGCATAGTATTTCGCGACACGGCGCGGCGTGTCCCTTAAACCTTCGCGGTCGGGGTTGTCATTCAGCGCCTCAAGAAGCTGCCGTACAAGCTGTTCAATCTTCTTCGTCTTTATCATATTGCGCCAGGTTCCCCTCGCTTTCCTGAATAACGACCTTGTGGCAGAACGGCACCTGGTCGCAAATCCATTTCGCCATGTTTTCGGCTGTCGGGTTGAAATCCACCACGTCGTTGATATAGGCGTGGTCGAGCTTTTCCATGATTATCTTCTTGATGTGCGTGAAGTCGATAACCATTCCGTCCTTGTCGAGCGTCTTGCTCTTGCAGAAAATGGTCACAAGCCAGTTATGACCGTGAAGGTTGCTGCACTTGCTCGGATAAGGGAGTTCCAGACGGTGTGCTCCCGAAATTTCCAGTCTCTTGCATACTCGATACATTGCTTTCTCCTATGGGAATGGGCAGGAAGAAACCCGCCCTTGAAACGAAACAGGCTACTCGATACCGATGAACTTGTGCCATTGAAGCGAGAGAAGCCAGCTGGGGTTTTCCTGCACAAGCCTTATGCAGTGATAGAGATTTTCCTTTACCAGTCTGTCCCCGTCGAAGCAGGGACTAAGGCACATGCGCTTTGCAGTCTTGCAAGGGGTCGGCAGCGGGTCGCCTGCCTTTATGACGAAACGCAGTTCGTCAATGTTGTCCGGCTCGATGCGCGAAGTCTTGGGACTACAGACGATGTAGTTGATGCCCTGCGGAACCTTGTGCGTCCCGTTTGTCTCGATGGACTTGTACCAGCCATCAAAAGCCTTTATGAGTTCATCGTCCAGCTGCAAGGTGGGTTCACCTCCGCAGAAGGAAACGCTCCTGCAATTCCCCGCGATGGAAAGGCAGGTCTGGACAATCTGTTCGGCGGTCATTTCGTCGAACGGTTCGTGGTCGGTGTCGCAGAAGGGACACTTCATGTTGCATCCGCTGAAACGCACGAAAACCTGTGGCGTTCCAACGCGCTTTCCTTCGCCCTGGATGCTAAAGAATATCTTGTTTATCCTGTAGATTTTTTCCATTAGATGATTTCCCCTATGGCCAAGGCCCTTTTGCGCTGCAAGCAGCTGTCGCACTTGCCGCAGTGATTTTTGCCGTTCCTGTAGCAGCTCCAGGTGTTCTTTTCGTAATCGACGCCGATTTTGCGCCCCAGCTTGACGATTTCGCTCTTGCAAATCCTTGAGAAGGGCGCATGAATCTTGACTTTGAAACCGGGCGCTGTACCGGCGTTTGCAGCCTTCTCGAACGCCTTGACGAATGAATATGTGTCGTCGGGGTATTGTCCGCTTGCAAGCCCGTTGAAACCGCCGTAAATGTCGTTTATGCCGTTGACCTCCGCAAACATGACCGCGTAGGAAAGCAGGATGCCGTTTCTGAACTCCACATAGCTTGTGGGAGTCGCGGAATCAATCTGCTCGAAGCTGCGGTTCTCGCTTATCCTGGACTTGGAAATGAGGGAACACTTGCTTCCCGTAAATCCGAGGTCGATGGAAACGATTTTGTAGGGCTGTTTCAGTCGCTTCGCGTTGGACGCCGCCACCGCGATTTCCTTGCGCAGACTCTGCTTGTAGTCGAAGATAAGGCAGAAAACCTTCTTGCCCTGCTTCGTCAGCTGTTCCAGAACTGTCGTGCTGTCGATGCCGCCCGAAAGCAGCAGGATTGCGTCACATCTTGATTTTTGCATATTGCATTGCCTTGAACCATTGTTGTTTGTTATGGAAGCCAAGAGTTTTCTTGTTCTTCTTGAATTTCTTGGGGAGCGAGACGACCTTCATTACGCCATCCTGGAATACGAAACACGTCCCGTATCTTTCGCCGAGGCTCCATGTGCTTGAGTCGCTGCTGTAGAAATGGAACTTGCGCAGAAGCCCCCAGTTCGTGCATCCGAGCGCGTGAACCTTGGAGCCGTTTTCTGCCGCCGTGTCGAGGAAGAAGTGAAGCGGTTTCCAGTCGTTCGCCTTGAGCCATTTGCTCGATGCTGTAAATCCGCTAAGTGAGAGCGCGACATAGGGGTAGTTTTTCACCATGTCGAGCCATCCTTCTTTCTTGCGGCCTAGATGCCAAACGGGGATGCTTTGCTTTCCCGTTGCGCGTTCTATGCGGGTTCGGATTTGCTTGACCTTGTCTATGCCGACAATTTCGTCAATGTCCATTTCGATGAAATGGTCGATGTGTGCGCCCTTTATCCATTCGATGTAGCTGTCGATATAGCTGTCGTCAATTTTCTTGCCGCTTGCCATCGCCGTGAAGGCGCCGCTGTCCGCGATGAAGTGGTTGAACTCGCGAACATCGTTTCCCATCAACGAGCTTTTATATTCAAAGGACGTAAGGATATTGAGTTCCTTCTTCGGGAACTTTGTGTAGAAATCTCCTACGAGTCCATCTGTCGCCATGTGTAGAAGCATTATTTCTCGAAGGTCTTTCCGCAGTGGGGGCAGGTGATGGTCTTGGGTTTCTTCTGTGGATTTTCTTCGTCCGTCAGGAAACTGTCGAAATCCACGTTTTCGTTCGGCAAGAACCCGAACTGTTCCAGGTCAAAGGCTGCTTCTCCGAGGAACGAAAGTTCCTCGTTGAGCTTCTGAAAATCCCAGCCGCTAAATTCCGAGACTTTGTTGTCTGCGAGGCGGAATGCCTTAATTTGATTCGGGGTCAGGTCGTCAGCGACGATGCAGGGGACTTTTTGAAGTTCCAGCTTCTGCGCGGCGAGATAGCGTGTGTGTCCCGCGACGATTACGTTTTCCCTGTCGATGATGATGGGAACCTTGAAACCGAACTCGGAAATGCTCGCGGCCACCTTGTCAACTGCCGCCTCGTTGTTGCGCGGGTTATTCTCGTATGGCTTCAAAAGCCCGATTTCGACTTCCCGAATTTCCATAAAATTGAATCCTATGCAAAAGAATTGAATAGAATTTAATACATTTTTGAATAAAATGCAATAAATTTTGCATACAATTCAATTTTTTCTTTGATTATGCCTTTACAAAATCGGCAAATAAACCTATCTTGATTAGGTAAAACGGGAGAATCCTATGCCAGCAAGGTGTCCGCATTGCGGAAAAATTCTTACGGACGCGGAAGTGCGTTCAATCCATTCGCAGATGATTGGGAGCCGTCCCAAGCCCACCAGCGCCGAGAACGGCAAGAAGGGCGGAAGGCCCAAGGGTGCGAAAAACAAACCCAAGGAAAAAGAATAAGAAGCTATTTCTGCGCTTCCATCTTTCCCCTGATAAACGAGACATCGCTCTTTATGTCGGAAAGAGTCCCCTTGAGGATTTCCGATTCCCGTTCCACTTTTGATGTTCGCTGCTCGATAAGTTCGATGCGCGTTTCCATCTTGGCCATGGAAACGGCGTTCCTTTCCGAACCCTCGCTTACTTCGCTGTGGCTCTTGACATAGGCTGTAGTCGCCGAAGCAAGCGCGATGAGCGCAAGGATGAGGGGCTTCAACATTTCGCGCCATTTGGCGCTGTCCTTTCTAGTTGTCATGCCATTCTACCTAATTCAAGGAAGTCCACACGGGGTAATTGTTCGAGTCCTTACCCCTGTAGATAAATTGTTTGCTGTTTCCGGGCTCAATCGATGCGATATGATGCGACCGCGTTGTATCGCTTGCCTGATAGACGATGATAGGGTGGTTTACGGGTGTTCCGCCTCCGTACTTGCCAGTATTGGTGACAAGTACGACTTCGCCGACTTCATGGCTGGTTGAGTTTAGCGTGAAATCGTCGTTTCCTTCGTAGCCGTATGTTCCAGGGCAAACGGCAGTATAGTATTCAGACGGTATGCCGGATGTGCAGTGGCTTTCGCAGTTTGTCATGGAACGATACTGTCCCTGGCTCGCGTCTCCGTCGGACTGTTCTAGCGGCGTGAAGTTGAGAATAAGCTGGTCTGTGGCGAGTTTCTTTATAGTTGCCTGTCCACTTATGGACAAGACCTGGGCGGAGATATACTGCGTCGTGAGCGCTATCATCGTAATCTTCGTCGTTCCGCCCGGTCCCTTGATTTCGAGGCCACTTGGCCCAAGCTCCGATGTATAGAGATTGTGCGTTGCGGTGCTTCCACTTTTGGCGATAAATTTTCCGCTAGAGGTAATATCTCCATCAAGATTGATGGAATGGTCTATCACAAGTTCGTTTGTGGAAGCATTGACGGAAAGTGTGACTGTATGATTGGAGTTCCTAAGCGTGAGCGAATAGGCGGAAAGAAAGGTCGTTGTCACCGCCTGTTTCCCTATTTCTGTAGAGCCACCCATGCCGGAAACAGTCACGCCGGAGGGAGTAATGGTTGTAGTGTCGGGGTGGTTTCCTATGCCGACGACGGTGATGTTCTTGAAAACGCTTTGCAGAAAGTCGCGCAGTTTTTCAAGCGATAGTTTCCTGTCCCTGTCGGAGTTCAGGCCCTGCACGATGTAGAGAAGGTCGTTGAGGGTAAGATTGTCCGCTTCTTCAAGCAGCGGTACCGTGGTAATGTTTTCTTCCAGTTCCATGAAACGCTCCTTGAATTAGACGGTGCTTGCGCCGAACGAGATGAAAGGAATCTTGCTCGCCGTGTTGAAAATGCCGTTCAGCGGGTCAACGAAATAAATCTTGTTGCCGACTGTCGTTTCCAGGTTCTGACGCAGCGTGTAGTCATACTGGTAGTTGTAATTGGTTCTGTCCTTGGCGGCGAGCTGTACTCCTACAGACCAAACTTGAACGATATATCGCGTGTTCCGCTTTATCGTCAAGGCGCCCTGCCTCATTTCAATCATGTCGAAAGTGCAGAGTTCCGTCGAGCTGTCGAAATCGATGCCGTAGTGACGCAGCCCCGTGTGCCCGAGCAGGTTTCCTTCCGTGTCAAAAACGCCGATGCAGAGGCATGCGTTGTTCGATGCAAGCGTTCCTGCAAGCGCGATGGTGCATTTTGTAATGGAACCCTGGGCGTCCGATATTCTCATGCTCTGGTATATCTTGGCGTTGCAGTAGTCGAAGGTCTCGCCCTCAACGTCGCCCCAGACAAGTTCTTCCGCGCCTTGCTTGAGCTGGTATGAACCGTAGTTGCTTGTTTCGCTGTCTATGTCCGATTCAGGCAGCGTCGCGAGTTTAGGGTCGCTTTCTCCCGTCAAGTTCACGCCTATTCGCAAAGTGCCGTTTAGGGGCGTGAGAGTGATGGCGTCCCCGTCGGGAACGAGAACATTGGCGAGAAATCCCGCTTCGTCGCCCTGCTGGACGCAGACCTTGTGGTCGCTTGCGCCTACTCCTTCTAAATCACTCAAGGCAACCTTGTAGGTATGGCCAAGGATGCTTACGGCAAAGTACCCGCCCTGTTTGAGGGCTTCGAACGTGCTTGTGTCCAGCTCTAGGATGGTGGTATTTTCTTCTGCCATGGATTCTCCTATAAGACGATGTACTTGCCGTCTTCGGTCATTATCCGTTGCCCAGTTTCTGTCGTGAGATAGTTGTTCTCGATTACGCTTTCCTCAAGCGCGACGGTCACAATCTTCTTTTGCGGATGTTGCGCCGTCGCGAGGAACCTGTTTGAACCAGCCAGCTTCAATCCCGCAGCAGGGAGCGCGAGAACGCCAGCAGGCGCTAGCATTTGAAGTACGCGGCGTCGAAGCTGCCTGCCTCGCGGCGTATAGACGAAAAAGATGGCGGGACATTCGTCAAGGAAATGCGGGTTCGGGTCACCCGAAAGGTCACGGGCGTTTTCAATGATATTGTTCGGCGTTCCTGCGGAGTTTTTCTTGAAGGAAATCTTGAGACGCGCCTTATACATTTCATCCGTCTCGCCGGGTTGTCGCGGAATGTTGCGGAACTTTCCGATAAGGTCTAGCCATTCACCTTCCGCCTCGTCAATGTTCGCGAAGTTGGAAAGCCTGAACGCACTATCCTCCAAATCCTGAAAGCTGGAAAAGACCTTCCTCAAGAGCGAGAGAAGGTTTGTGGAATCCCTGTACTGCGTGATTACAAGGTGCTGGATATGCTGCCATAAGTCCGTGATGTGCTGCATGGCGGTTTCCTAGCTTACAAGCGTGACCGTGATGTTTTCCGCCGTGATGGAAACAATCTTGTCTTCGTCTATGGGGACGCGTTCGTCTGTCCAGTGGCGCGGATTGTCCACGCTTGCGACCGTGACCGTGATGGACTCGATGCCCGGAACATTGCTGTAGATGGGGGCGCTGATTCTTTGCGGTATCAAGTCCTTTCCCGAAGTGTATTCCTTCTTGGCCCATTCGCAGACGACATTCTTTATGACCTGTTCATAGTCCGATGGCAAGGTTTCTTCGTCATAGACTGTAAAGTCGATGCGAACTAGGTAGGAAACGCCCTGGATGAAGCTGAACTGGACCTGTTGCAGGAAGCCGCTTACGTCGCGAGCCTCGCCGCTGTTGTTTCCGTAGCTCTGAATGCCTGCGGGCTTGCAGTTCCAAATCTTTTGTGCGATGTAGTTCTGGACGGTGTGGGCGCGTGTGCTGTCGTCGAGAATGGCCTGCCAGTCCTTATCGGATGGGTCAATGTCCTCGGTGCTGAAAGTGACTGGGACGAACACCACGAAAGAATGGGCGGGGATTCCGCCGACAGTCTCGTTCTTCGTATTTTCCTTGAAGGTGATGCCGTCCGTGATGTTTTCTTTCAGGTAGGTCGTCATTCCGTCGGGAGTCGCCAGGCCGTCGAAAGTCGCCGTCTCTATGCGCTGTCTTAGGGACTCGTCCGTTTCGCCCTCGTTTCGTGCAAGTCCCGCGATAGATGCGAGCATATCCAGGAATGTTCCCGTCGCTGTCGAAACGTCGATGTTCGCGCCGACGGTCTGTATCACCTGTGCAAGCTCCGTGTACATGTATGCAAGCAGGTCAACGAACATGCCGTCGGGAGAGGACGGCTCCAGGTTGATAGAGGCGCCAAACACCTCCGTAAAGCTGGTGGCGATGGCTTGACGGATTTCGCGGTAGCTCTTGATGGAGATTCCCGATATAGAGTCCACAATGACTGCGTTTATCGCCATCGCTAGAAATCCCCGTTGATGGTTCTGCCGTCGATGCTCTGGACGCTGAATTTTCCCGTGAGGTTTCTTCCGTCTGTTGCGAGGTCTATCGCGATTACGGATTTTACGCCCTTGACCGCCTCGATTTTTTCGCGAATGATGCGCTGGGCTACATCAAGGTGTGAAACGGGTAAACCGGCTATCTTCTCAAGCCAGGGGACTCCGTGTTCGATGTTGGTGAACGCTTCCCCTTCTTCCGTCTTTAACAGGCAGAGAACAGCCTGCCGTACCTTTTTGGCAATGTTGCCGATACGACAGATGTGGTTGCCATCAAGGAAAATGTCGTGGGAATTGTCAAGGGCCATTTCATTCATCAGCCCGTAAACTAGATACGCTTTGGTGTAAGGCGTGAATTATGCCAAATCAACCCAAAAGACACCAAAAGAAGGGATGAATAATTCTTATTTACGTCTTGCGAACCTGTGCGAAATGAGTATATTTTGAAGACGGATAGAAATATGGCGAATGCGCTTTACGAAAACATCACTAAGAAACTCAAGCTGGAAAAAGGAACGTACAGCTGGGCTAAAGATTATTTCTCCGCATGGCATAGGAGTAAGGTCGGCCTTTTGGATGATGCCATCGAAAGCTATTCTGACGGTGTGCCTCGCGCCGTGTTTGACAAACACCTGGTCGATGAAGCGGAAACAATAGCCAAGTTCACGACGATGCGGGAGCTGTTGCTTCATATCGCGAAAATAGCAGAAGCGGAAGGCTTCGCTTAGTGAAATCCAGAGAATAGGAAAAGGCGCCGCTGCTTAGCGACGCCTCTTTTACTTGGCCTTACCATTGCCTTTGATTACTGGTTATATGCCATCCGTCCCCATAAGGACAGCGATAGACATGCATCGTGATTCCTGTTGCCATTCTGCGTTCATTAGCGACGATGTTTGCCTCTGATTCAGAAACATACAGGTTTTTCTTTTTCCCGTCTTTTCCGCAGCAAGCGCACATGACTGCCCCCCTCCTGTTAGCGTCTCGGAGGGTTGCCGCCGCGTCCGCCTCCAGATGGGCCCTTGCCGCCACCATGACCTGTCGGCCATCCAGCTCCGTTGGGGTCAATAGGGGGATTTCCACCTTTTCTTCTAATCATTTTAAACTCCTTGAAATTGGTGTTGAATGTTTCGGAAAGAACGTTCGTTTTTTTCCGGTAGCCAAGACCATCTTAGCCACGATTTCAAAGATACGTTGATAATGCTTCAAAAAGGAGATTTGCTGGAAAATCCCTGAAATTAAAAATCCTAGGTCTTAAATTTAGACTTTAAAAATCCTAGGTTGAAAAAGTAGGTGAAAAAAATCCTAAGTTTGCACTTCTATTTGTTTTGATTCTTTTTTCATATCTTTGTTTAGAATATTATAGCACCAGAAAAATAATACAATGGCTGCTGCAAACATTTCCCAGGTCGTAAAATCATCCGTGGTTATAATGAATAAATTTTTCTCGTTTTCAAGGCCCTCTGACAAGATTAAACTAATTAGCATTGTACCAATGATTCTCGGGTCTTCTAAATCATCAATAAGATGGCTGTTCTTTTCCAGTTCCTTTTGATATCTTATAATGAAGTCTGGAAATGAACCTAAAAAAATGAGAGCCTTGAAAAAGCCTGGTTTTTTCTTTATGAGCTGTCTGAATTTTTCGTCAGATAAATCAATATTTGAAATGATAGAGTTCTTTGACGATTGAGCTTGAATGGTGTCGTAAAGGGGTTTATAAGGATTTCTTTCCTTTCCTTCTATTATTTCATTTGATTTTGATTCAAGTAGAGCAAGCAAATGCTTATTGGAATAAATTGTCTTTAGAACTATTGCGAGAGGATAATTATGATTACCTACTCTTATCGAAGAACTGCTATTTATTAACTCGTCGATTGACTTTTCGTTCCAATCAAGAAATGGTGAACCTTCAATTCCGACAAATTGTTTTACTGCGCGAGCAGGCAAGTCTTTCTTAATGAAGTTCAAACCATAGGGATGAATCCCATAGAATCGTCCCAATAACCAAATAGAATCAAGAGGCTTTATTATTGCATCTGATGGAGCAAAAACTTTTACCTTATCGTTCTTTAACTGTTTTAAGCTGGAAACGCACGCTTTTTTGAAAAAAACGCACATATCATGCTTTTGCATAAATTCTGGAGAAAAGAAATCAATGTTTTTCTTTAAATAATTTACATCTTCAAAACAAATGGTTTCAAGTTTTTTTGAAAGTTCTTGAGGAATGTTGTCTTTGCTAGATGTTGAAATCAATTCCTTTTTTTCATCTTCTTCGTCTTCATCAACAATTCCTAGAAATCTAAGGATAAATTGCTCTTGACCTCTTGCTTTTAGCAGTTGCCATAATCTTGCGGTTTTCCAAGCGAAATCAAATTCTTTTGAAATTTGTTCAAAATTATGGTTTTGCTTCAACTTGCTTGGCAACCACTCAAAGTCGTCGGTTTTTATTTCAGTTCGCTCTTTTTTTTGTTCTTCGCCCAATTTGAAAGCTCTTATGAATTGGGCGACATTTTTCCCAAAGGATTTATCAGGATATTCGCTATTATAATAAGATATAACTTCCTCAAGATAATCGTCAGCTATTTTTTCAATGGTCTCGTCGAGTTTTATATTGTGCAACTTCTTGTAAAACTTAAATGCGTATTGTAAGGCGCTTTCTGCGGAGGGCTTGGTGCCGACGCAGTCAGACCAATAAATCAAGAATGGCAGATGTTCAAAAAATTCTTTGCGAATAACATCATATGAACTAATCATTTCCTTTAAAAAATGCTTACAGCGAGGGTCAAGGAATGATTTGCGTTGAGATGTGGATTCTTGAGTCATGCCCCCCAATATACCTAATTCGATGGAGGCGTATAAACACTTGGTGGAGTGGGGGCGCCTGTTCCTGCTGTAAGGTGAGTGTGGCCCAGGAATGAAAGCGTCGGCGTGGCAAAATCCGAGCCCTTGACCTTGCCGCTGGCTTCGATTTCCCCGTCGCTTGCGATGTTTCCCGCGCTTGAAATGTCCCCGTCCACGTCCAGCTTGCCCGTAATCTTGACATTCTCGGCGTCCAGAGTCACTTCGCTCGCCTTGACTGTCACATTTCCTTCGCGGTCTATGCTTATGACTGTTGCCGCACTTTCCTGGACGCGCCTGAACGGAATCGCGAGAAGGTTGAGCAGGTCGTTTCCCGAAAAGCTCACGGGGTCGTAAGCGGCTTCGTCCCATTTCTCCTTTTTCCAGTTGCGAATGTCCCTGCTTGAGCTGATGCAGAGAACGGTGTCGCCCTGGTCGAGCTCATATTCAATGTGGACGGTCTTTGTTCCAGCCCATAGCACGGGAACATTCTTGATTACCATGAGCTTTCCGTCCTTCATGTTCGGCTCCATTTGCATATTTCGCAGGCAGTTCCTCACGCTGGGGCGTACATTGACTGTCCCGTCGTCGTTGACGCTCTCGATGGCGGCGGGAAAGGCCGTCTCGAAATCTTCCATCTTGTTGTCGAAGAAACTGTCCAGCAGTTTCGCGATGCTGTTGGCCATTACCAGTTCACCTCCCTCGCGTCACATTCGACGGAGAAGTCGCTGCCCATGTTTGAACCTCTGAAAGTACATTCCGTGATGATGAAGTCGCCCTTTATCGCCATCGAACCTACGCTGTCGTAGGAGTCGCCCTTGCTTGAGTCCATGCGCACGAATACGTTCGGTGCGTACTTGGGCGAAATAAGCGCTGTAAAGTGTATTTTGCGCGTCCTGTCGATTTCCTTGCTGGGCTTCTTCTGTTGGCTGGGTTCGTCCGCCTCGCTCTGCGAAAAAAGATAATAGGATGGGTCGTCCGCGAAGTTGACCTTGTTCAGGCTCTCGTCGCGAATTTCTTCCGCCTGGAGCAATCCGCTTTTGAAGTCCAGCGTGATTTCCTCCACCTCGATGCTCTTTTCGTCGCTGTTCACCACAATCATTTCGTTATTGTCGAAATAGAGGTGCAGCCCGAACTTGGGAATAAGTATGTTGTCGCGGAAAGAACAGACCGCCTGCTTGAACGTGCCGGAAATGCAGAACTCCGTCCCGATGGGCTGGGAAAGCTCCTTCTGGTTTCCCGCGCGTAATGCCGTTCCCGCGTAGTCGCAAAGCTCCTGCAAGCATTTCTTGACGGTGGCGGAGCTGTCGAACTGGATTGCACAATTCAGCCTTGCAAGCTGGTAGAATGTCCCACGCGCCGAGACGCAGGTAATGACAAGTTCCACGTCGCTGCCGACGCGCCTGGGGACGGCCATGCCGATTTGCCCGACGAATATGTTGCCGACGGTTTCATCCTCGTAGCCAGCCTGGAGCAGTACGCTGTTTCCCTCGCTCATGATGAAGTTTATCGCTTCCGGGGAGGGGTTGTAGATGGTGATGGTCGCCTCGTTGTCGTACCACTCGATTGAGCGCGTCACCTCGAACTCTATGTCGAACTGGGAAAAGTCCTTCGAGTTTTGCGAGGTCAGGTTTCCGACGGCGAACTTGCCGACATACAGGTGGATAACGCGTCCGAAAGCCATCAGAGCATCCCCGCCTCTATGAATACGTTTACGTCGTCCTTCGTCAGGTAATGGAGTATATACGCTTTCCCCAGGTTGTCGTGGTTCAGCGGCTCCGCGCAGGTCTTTTCGCGCTTGAAGATTGCAAGCTCGCCGTTTTCGAGTACGTTGTTGTGGGAACGCAGCAGTCGCGAATTGGGAACGAGCCTGATGCCGCAACGCTTGCCGTTGACCGTCTCGAAGTCGCCGTACCAGAAGCCGTCTCGCCAGTTCCACAAGAGACGGATATTGAGCATCGTCCCTTCGATATTCACCTTTTCAACAAGATATGAACAGTTGTTCGTATTCACGGGAATCTTAATCACTGGTAGTCCCTCCCGAGCGATTCGTCCATCTTCGCCGCCGCTTCCTGTGCAGTCTCGCTCGCGTCGCCCGACACGTTGCCAGCGTTCGCCTTCCTTGACATGGCCTGCTCTGCGGCTGTATTCTGTTGTGGCGGCTGCGGCGCGTCCCATTCGCCCGTGATGTTGTCGCTCGCGAAGGTGGCTGTGCGTATCTCGCGCAAGGTCATGGAGAACTTGATTGCCTCGCCGTCCTCTGCGCCCCTGTCCGCCTTGAGGTTCTCAATGACCATTTCCTCATAGACTTCCAGGCTGGTAATGACGCGAACCTTCTTGCGGCTCTTGGCGCATTTCGTCAGCACCTCCCACCTGGAAAGCGCCGTGTTCGTGATGGCGGGGGCGTTGTCGATTTCCACGCGGTTTTCGCGCCACGACTTGCCAGTGAGTTCGCCCTTGTCGTCAACGAATCCGGCGGAGGCGTTCAGCGGGTGGTTCGTGAACATTCCCGTAATCTTGACCGTGCGGAGCCGCTGTTGCACATGGTCGCTGATGGTGGACCCGTTTTCCACGGCATGGTCTGTAATGTCGAAATCCAGTTCGTGGCTTTCGTCAATGAGCAGGTCGAAGGGGATGTTCGTATAGATGTAGTTGCCGTCCCCGTCCTTCGTGGCAAGGCCAAATTCCTCGTTGCGCATGAACAGCGAGGCGGGAATGGCGCGGGGCGGGTGACTGTAGCGAGAATACGCCTGCTGGGCGATGTTGAGTATTCCAATCATAACGCAAGGGCCTTTACGCCCTCGGCGCGTGTCTTGAAGGTCAGCTGGGACTGGAGAAGCGTTCTAAGGTTCTCCTTTATGAGCTTGGCCATCATGTCGGAATCCGTGGTGATGTTGTTCGTGTAGTCGATGTTGGTGATGTTGGTGTCGCCCTTGGCGCTCTTTGCAGCGGCCTGCATAGCCTTCTGTATCTCCGCTTCCATATCGACGGGAGTGAAGTTCACTTCGGGAGCAGTTCCGTTTCCGTAACCGTCGGCGCCCAGGTCAGCGCCCTTCATCATGTAGGCGTCGTTGAGCTGCTTTTGTGCGTACTTCTTCGCGGCGTCCTTGTTCTCGTCGTAATACCGGGCGACATTGTACTTGCGTTGCAGCTCGCGTGCGGCAAGCGGTATTCCGAGCGTCGCGAAGTCGATGGGCTTTCCCTCGCTGTCGATGAAGTCGCCCTTCTCGTTGACGGCCATTCTCTGCAATCCGTCCATCTCGACGGGCTGCGTTCCGAGAGCCTGGAAGTCGCGGCGGTATGTGCGCAGAAGGTCGGCGAAATAAGTGCCGCTTTCCACCTGCTTCTTTACCTCGGAGGCTCCCTCGATGGCGTTTTGCCGTTCATGTTCCTTCCACGCCTGTTTTATGGCGTTTCCCAGCTTGAAAATCTGTTGCAGTCCCCAGATGGTGGCGGTAAACAGTCCCGCCTTGAGAAGGTTCTGCCAGTTCTTTCCGAGACCTCCAAGGGCGCCCCCGAAGGCCATCGAACCTTTCGTCGCTGCATCAAGCATGGGGACGGCGTACTTTAGCGCACCGACATAGGCCATAGTCTTTATGGGCGCGACGGAAAACAGCTGCAGAAGCGACGCAAGCCCGTCCGCAAAGGCCGAAATCGTGCCTATGTTCTCCGATAGGGTCTTGACAAGCGACTTGAGCACGGACGCGAAGCCCTCGAACAGTTTCCTGATGGAGGGAATGTTCGCCTTTACCTCGCGGGCGAGTTCCGCGAATACGGGCAGAAGCTCGCGCCCGATTTCCTCCTTCACGTCGCCGATTTCATTCTGCAGTTGCGCAATCTTTCCCGCGTCGGTGTTCGCCATTTCCCTGGCGAATCCCTTGACGCTCGCGAGAGTCTTTTCCAGCGCCTCCACCTGCATCGTCTCGGTGACGGTTCCGCCCTTCTGCCGGAACTTCTGCAATTCCTTGATGGCGGTAGTGTCGAAGCCCTGCTGTTCGAGCGTCATGGTGCCGCGCCCACTCAATGCGGACATGAGCGTCATTGTGTAGCTCTTGAGCTGGTCTGCACCCACTTCCGCGCCGTTGGTCGTTCTTGCCGTGTAGTCCGCGACAAGCTGCATCATGCGCTTGTTATTGTCCACGTCCTTAATCTTGTTCGACCATACGGAAGCGGCGTTTAGAAGCGCCTCGTCGCCGTACATGGAGTTCTTTTGTAGGTTCGCAGCGAATCGCTGCAATTCGCCAAATCTCGCATCCGTGCCGTTGCGCTGCATCTGGAACTTGAGCGCACGCTCGGCCCTGTCCTGCACCTTGAAAAGTTCGACTGTCTGCTTGCCAAACCCGACCAGCTTGGAAAGGCCCTGGAACCCGGCGTAGGCGGCGACCGCTGCTGAGATTGTGCCCTTGAGCTTGGAGAAGGCGCCGTCGAGCGCGTCCGTCTGCTTCTTGGCCTCCCTGGATGCGCTTGAAATCTTCTGCGTTTCCTTGGCGGCGCTGGAGGCTTCCTTGCCGATGTTGGCGGTCTCTTTCGCGACCTCGTTGGCGCTGGATGCGGCTTTCGTTAGGCTTTCGTCTATTTCCCTGTTCGCCGTTTCGCCAGCCCTGCCGAGAGCAGCCTGGAAACGGTCAAGGGACGCGGATAGTTCCGTGTCCTCGACCTCGAACCGAACTTTCTGTACGAACTCGTTCTCGTCATTCATTCTTGTTCTTTTCCTTCTGCTTGTAGTACTGGCCCCATGCGCTCCTGTAGTCGTTCTCCATGTCGATGTAGGCTGCGAAGCTCATCATGCGCTCGAAAGTCCAGTTCTTCTCTATGTCGGAAAGCGGGACACGCGCCGTCTTGACGATTCGCCAGACAAGCGCATAGTCGGCGGCGCCTCCCTTGAGCGTGCCTATCTTTCCGAGGGCCTTAATGTCCTTCGCGTCCGCGTCGCTGAACTCATTGACGATTGGGTTGGAGCTGTTCAGGCTCCATTCTGCTCCGTCGCCGGAGCCGTCACGAAAGGGCTTAGCTTTTCCAGTTTCCACACCTGGAGCATGACCGCGTACATCTGTGAACGCTTCTGCTCGAAATGCGCGGCGATGGCGTCGAAGCTGTCAAGCGTGACGAACTTCTGCCCCTTGGTGACGACTGTGACTGCCGAAAGCGTCGTTTCCAGCAGCCACTTGAAATCGGGCGTAGAAAGCTCGGAGAGCGTGTTGGCGAGAAGCGCGAAAGCCTCCACATCGTCGTTTATGTCGAGACCCTGGCGAGCCATCTTGCCGATAAGCCCGAGAACTTTCCGGTCGAGGTCTATGGCGTCGAAACCCGTATGGGGAAGAAGCTGGTATTCGTCGGATGCAACCTTGAAGTTTATCGCTTCCATCGTTTAGGCTCCTTCAAATGCAGCTTCCGCCTTGACGCGCAGCGTGACGGTTCGCGTTCCGCCGGAGCGTCCCTTGGTGGCGTCGCCCATGGACTGAATCCAGCACTGGCCGAGAAGCACGTATGCGCCGTTCAGGTCGGTACAGGCGAAGGGATAGGGCCCGACTTTCGTCGTCTCGTCGGCGACGCGCAGCGCTTCCAGCTTGGAGAGCTGGGGGCTGGTCTGCATGAAGGGGAGCGTGACCGTGTAGAGCTTGCGCACCATCTTGGAACGCTGAACGCAGCCGTTGCTGCCCTCGGTAACGTCCCAGTCGTCGCCTTCCTTGGAAATGACGACATCGCCGTTGAAGTGCGTGAGCGCGATGCCCTGGACGGAAATGTTGACCATGGTGTGGTCGTATGTTCCAAGCATTTTCTAGCCTCCTAGAGAGTGACCGTCAGTTCGACGTTCTTTACGGTGTTGATGGAGTTCATGCGCGAGTAGCGGCCCTTGACAAGCGGCAGGTTTCGGGCCTGCACGTCCGCGCTGTAGTTTGTCTTGAGGTAGTCGTAGGTCTGAACCTTGACCGTGTAACCGTCCATGATGTACTGGTGGTCGGTATCTGCGGCCTTGGAGAATACCTGGAGGATTGAGGCGGCGACCGAGTTGATGCCGCTGTCGTCATAGTTGACGCCGAAGCCGTCGTTCGCCTCGCCGAGCAGCGAGTAGATTTTCGTCTGGACATTGAAGCGAATCCAGTCGTCCTTGGCGATGTTGTCGATGAAGCTCGCGGGGGACTGTTCGCCCGTGCTGTCGAGAAGGACTGTCTTTCCCGCAGTCGCGCCCATGAAAAGGCGCGCCTCGCCAGCGGCGACCGTATAGACGTTGATGCAGTCCGAAACGAGCGCGTCGTACTGGGACTTGGTATAGGAATCGTATTCCACTCCCTTGACCTTCTTGTGGGCGAAGCTGCCACGCGCCGAGTCCAGTGCGCAGCGATTCGAGACGAGAGCCGCAGCGAGGTTCCCTGCTCCCGCGTGCTGGTAGAGTGCCACGCGGTCGCTGGTGCTCGCGACAAGCGCCTGGGCGAGCGCCCTGATGGAGGCGAAGTCAGCGGAGGTGTCGTTGAGTTCCAGGTGGACAATCTTGAAGTTCGCGCCGAGATAGCCGTTCCAGCCGCCGTTCCCCGTGAAAGCGGACGCGGCGGGGATTGAGCTGTCACCGAACTTGGCGACGATGTGGTAGAAGTTGAGCTTGGCGGCTTCCGCAGCCTTTACCGCGTCAAGGGCGTCGGAGAAGGAGTCCGCGTTGATGGCGACGATTTTCGCGGGGCAGGCGTCCTGTGCGAAAGCGCTTTCGACCATGCCGTAGAGCAGGGAGTCCGTGCCGAAAACTTCCGCATCCTCGGCGGATGAACATTCGAGGAAGTCGGGCGGGTTTTCCGCCTCGCTGGAGGCGGGGCCTACCAGCGCAAGCGTGTTCACGCTTGTCGTCGAGACGGTTGAAATCGCCTCGTTTATGCTTATCTTGACGATTGAGTCGATTATCTGGGCCATTTTGCCTCCTAGATGGGTTGCAGTTCCAGCGGGTGGACGGTCTCAATCCGTTCAATGCCGGAGGGTGTCTTGTCGATGAAGTTGAGCGTTGCCGTGAAGCGCCATTGGCGCACGTAGAAGTCGCCGTCGTAGGTGTCGATTTTCTCGATATTGGTGAAGTCCCAGACCGTGAATCCGTTGTTCCGGGCGTATTCGATAAATGCGGGGAGCTGCAATTCGTTGCGAATCGCCCTGAGCGTGTCCCCGTCGCCTTCAACCTCGACGAAATGGACTGTCGCGACCTGTGAAAAACGGTAGTGGTGGTTCCCGGGCGGAGGCGTGAACTTCTCGCCATATTGGCGGACGCCGTCAACGCCGACGGAAACGTATTTGCCGACGGGCGCGGCGCTGTTCGTCGGACTCTTGACAAACGGCGCGGAAAATTCCGCGCTGTCGTTGAAGTACTTGCAGATTGCGCCCTTGAGTTCGTCAACGGTCATTGCAGTCCTTTCGGGACTTGTGCCGCAGGAACCTTGCAAGCGATATACTTCCAATGAGTAATCTTAGGAAGGTTTCCAAAGACAAGTTCATCCGTAATTTCATACCAAAAGCCTCCTTGGTTCACGTAGCCGATTGCCTGTGTCCCTTCCTGTGTCCTTGCCGCGAGTCTTTCGCTGGAGTAGATTTTGACGATGCCCGTATTCCTTCCGCCCTCCTGGTAGGCAATCGCTTCTTCGCCCGTGACGGGCTGTATCGTGCCGCGCACCGTGCGCGTCGTGAATGTCCCTTCCAGCATGTTCCCGAAGCTGTCCAGCGTTGGCTTGGACATTTCGTGATAGGTGAATGTCCTAGCGAATAGGGTGGCCACCGCAGAACCCCCGTAGAGGAACGCCGCCCGTGACTTGCGGACGCGGCGAATACTGTTTCTTGAGAAGGAGGAACTGTTGTCCGAAGCTGGTAGAGGAAAGCCAGCCGTCGTC
>JAEERM010000067.1 GCA_016285835.1 Fibrobacter sp. | reverse complement strand
TGATAGGATAAGTGATAGGATAAAACTCACGGAAACGGAATCGCTGATTTACGCAGAAATAAAACGGAATCCTTCCATTACTGTTCCCTTGCTTATGCATGAAACGGGTTATTCCGAACCGACGATTAATAGGGCTTTGAAGGCTTTACGGGAAAAATCTTGTATTGCTCGCGTTGGCGCTCGAAAAAATGGTCGGTGGGAAGCGTTGAAATAAACAAACCCAGATTGTGCCTGCAGTGTAGGCGCAATTAAAACCGTTTTTAACGTTCGCTCATGCCGAGCGAGCCAGAGGATTATTATGGCAAGAAAAACTGGTAAATTGGCTGTCGTGGATATATACCATTCGCGGGGTCAAGGTGATGCTCGATGCCGACCTGGCCGAGATTTACGGGTATAGCACGAAGGTTTTCAACCAGCAAGTCAAGAACAATATTGAAAAATTCGATGACGATTTCCGGTTTCAGTTGACGAGGACGGAATATCGCGAAATTCTAGGGTCAAAATTTTTGACCCTAGAACAGGGAAAATACTCAAAAACCAGTCCCTACGTTTTTACCGAACAGGGTATCTACATGCTTATGACGGTGCTCAAGGGCGAACGGGCGACTGCTCAAAGCAAGGCTTTGATTCGCCTTTTCAAGCAGATGAAGGACTATATCGTTGCTGAAAACCATCAACTGCTCGGAACTGCGGGAATCGCCCAGATTGCTGCGCAGACTGCTCAAAATACACATGAAATCGCGGCCGTTTCCGCCGAAGTAAAGGAACTTTCTGGCGAAGTTCGCGATATCAGGAGCGATCTGGGGAAAATCAATGTGGACCTCCGGATGGTCATGGAAAACTTCGTTGATCCTTCGTCTTTCAGGCACTTCCTGATTCTGAACGGGCACAAGCTGGAGGCAGATGTCGCCTATGCGCAAATTTACGGTATGGCGAAAAAATCGGTGCTGATTGTAGATATTTTTTCAAAAGCCGAGAGCAGCGGCTATGCTTGCATAGACATTGCCGAGGCTCAGAAAAAAGCATGGCGTAGCCATGCCACTATGTGGATGTCAAGACGCTGAATTTGCTCCGGAACGTGCGCAAAGGCGTTTCCGTCTTGATTTTCAGCGACTTGCTCGGTGGAAGCCGCATGACAGATGACATGCTTGCCGATTATCGGGCCGCGATGCCGGGCGTTTCGATTGACAAGGTTTCTGCTGCGCACAAGTTCCACGACCGCTACATTCTTATAGACTTTAAGACCAAAAGCGAAAAGCTGTACCATTGCGGCGCTTCAAGCAAGGATGCGGGCAACAAGATTACGACCATCGTCCGGCTCGATGATGCTGATGCATACCGGAACATGTTTGAGGAATTGTTGGAGCAACCAAGAGGGTAAAATAGCTCATCAAATTTGACAGGCACTGTCTATCAAATTGGGGCAACAGTGTTGCCCAAAATTTCTAGTTACAAATGAAGGTCGCAAATTGCGTCCTCCAATGCGGACATCGTTCTATTTTGATGGGCGGCAGCGGTTGGGCGATATATTGTGGAAGAAGAACAGTCCGGGAATAAACGCGCAGAATACGGGAAAATATGGCAATTTGACAATCAGTGATTGTCAAATCTCCAATCCTCCTGATTTTATGTTAAGTTGGACCCATTATCTGGTTCTCATGCGCATCAAGAACGCCGACGAGCGTCGCTTTTACGAAATTGAGGCCACTTCCGGGAACTGGTCTTTTCGCGAGTTGCAGCGGCAGTATGGTTCAAGCTTGTACAATCGTCTGCTGCAGTGCTATGTGCTCGTTGACTTGAAGGTCGATAAGTTGACCCATCAGGACCTAGGCCAGATGCAGATGTACGTAAACTACTACGACCGGTATGTAAAGCAGGATTTCGAAAAGCCGACTATCGGCATTTTGCTTTGCAAGGAGAAGAAGGATACCCTTGTAAGGCTGACATTGCCCGAAGATGCGAATATTTACGCCTCCGCTTATGAGTTGTATCTGCCGGACAAGAAACTTTTGCAGGCGAAGGTCAAGGAGTGGGTAAATGAATTTGAAAATGCAAGATAAGAGTATTGTGAAGACGCGCCCTTCAACCAATTAAAGGAGAAATACGATGAAGAAAAAATCAGAAGAACAAGAAAGATAATACTGGATGGAATGCCTTTTTGGAATTGCGTAGGCAGGCTCAGCGCGGTATGCTCCGGACCATGCAGCAGCTTTCCGCCGATGCCGAAAAGGTTGGTTCCGCCGAAATGACCCTCGACGAAATCAACGCCGAAATCGCCGCAGCCCGGCGCGGGAAGTAAAAAGCATGTATTACAACGTGTATTGACTCGTGTATATACATTTTCTACAATAGGGAGAGAGTGCAATAACCGTAAGGAGAGCTCATGAAGACGAAGAGCAAGAAGCACGAGAAGGTTAAGCTGCCTAAGGGATTCAAGCTGGTCGATGATTTCCTTTCTAAAGAGGAAATCGAGGCTCTTGAGAATGATACCACCATAAGGGAGCCGATGACGATTATCACAGGCGGTCATGAGTCTGAGACGCTAGAGGAATCTATTGCGCGCATCAGTCGCGCCATCGCCGAGGCCAAGGAAGAAAAGAAAATGTATTCCATAAGGCTCAAGGTCAAGACGGTGGAATCGATCAAGCGCAAGGCCGCCGCCGCGGGCATCCCCTACCAGACTTATGTGAACTTGTTGCTCGACAACGCGGCTTCCGCCTGATTGTAGTCTTACTATCTGTTGGTATGGTGGCAAACGATACTGTTTTCCACATAAATATTATATATTCACTAAGGTACCCTTCAAGCAGGAGGCTTCTATGCTCAAGAAGTTCTGTTTTGCGTTTGCTCTTGCCTTGGCTTTCGGCTTCGTGGCCTGCGGCGATGATGACAGCGATTTCTCCCAAAGGCCCCATGACGACGAAGAGGAATCTTCTTCCGGCATGGATAAATCCAAGGGTTCCTCCAGCAGCGGCAAAGAATCTGCCAAGAGTTCTTCGAGTTCCCGCAAAGACAAATCGGGTAGCTCCGGCAAGTCGAGCAGTTCTGCTAAATCGGGTAGCTCCGCCAAGTCGAGCAGTTCCGCTAAATCCAGCAACTCCGCCAAATCAAGTAGTTCCGCTAAATCGAGCAGTAGCGGGCAGTGTCCTGATATTGCTGCAAGTACCGGCCGTTCTGCCCCGAGAGATACGAACTGGGTTCCGGAAAAAGTGGACGCGGGCTCCGTTTACGACTCCGTGGCACACACCCTGAAAGACCTTCGCGACGGCCAAGTCTACAAGACCGTCACCATGGGGCGCCAGGTATGGATGGCTGAAAACCTCAATTACGCTTACTTGAGACCCACTGCCAGTTTGGATTCGACGAGTATTTGCCCGTGCAACATTGCCGATTCCTGCGCCAGATACGGGCGCTACTATACTTATGAAGCGACTTTGGATAGGTATTCCGTATTTGGCAAAGGAAAAACTGGTTATGACTACATCGATTACGATACACGGTTCCCCGCAGGATTTGTGCGTGGTATATGCCCCAAAGGGTGGCACGTTCCTACAATACGTGAGATAAGCCGTCTAATCAGCTTTGTAGGGAACGAAGCGGGAAGGCTTTTGTCTAAAGAAACTTCGAATGCAACCGACGATTACGGATTTACGTTGCACACTTCGGGGAGAATCGAATTTCCCCGCAAACCTGTTATAAGCGATAGCTATACCGCATTTTTTTGGCTCGCACAAGATGTTGGTGATGTATGGACTATTGAAGATAAAGATGTCGGCAAGGGGAAAGTCAGCATGGGCATGTCGTCTTCTTATAAAACGGATAATTTCTTTACGCTCCGTTGCCTGATGGACCCCGTTGTTGCAGATACGGCTGACTTTGTGGATGCATCGACTGTCGTGAGGGATTCCATGACGGATTTACGAGACGGGCAAGTGTACCCTACTGTAGAAATCGGGACGCAGAAATGGATGGCAAAGAACTTGAACTACGCTTACGGAGACGATGCTGATAGCCTGAATTTTTGCTATGGGAATGATGCGGATTCCTGTGCAAAATACGGACGCATGTATACGTGGGCTGCCGCAATGGATTCTGTTGCCTTGTTTAGCGATGGAGGCAAGGGATGTGGCGCGGGTGGCACCTGCAAGGCGAACGGAAGCAAGATAGTGCGGGGTGTTTGTCCCGAAGGGTGGCATCTGCCTTCCATAGAAGAATGGCGCACCTTCGATTACGCCTTAGGGCATGACTTTCTCGCGGTAAAAGACACGACATGGAAAGGTAGATATAATTTCGACCCCAGTGGCTCGGATACCTATGGATTTTCGGCACTCCCCGGTGGGGCTAAGTCCGAAAGAAATTTCTATGGGGGCGGATCCAATACTTCGTGGTGGGCCGCGGAAGAAGATGGTCCGTATTCTGCTAACACTTGGTATATCGAATCCTCTCAGATGATGGTATATACGCAACTCAAGTACGGTGTGGCGCATTACGTGCGCTGCATTGAGGATTGATGCTGTAAACAGGAGCGTCACTTTTTCTATATTTGCGTGCGTTTAAGGTTATGCCTTAAGAACCATTTGACACAAGAAAAGGAACGCTATGCCAGCTTTTGATCCGAATGCGAAAAAGATGCTGATTTCGGGAAACGAGGCCATCTCGCTTTCCATGCGCCACTGCAACGTGCAGTTTGCCGCAGGTTACCCGGGTACTCCCTCTACCGAAATCCTCGAGGATTATTCTGAACTCGGCGGGTATGCCCAGTGGGCCCCGAACGAGAAGGTCGCCGCCGAAGTGGCCCTGGGTGCAGCTTTTGGCCATGCCCGCAGCGTGGTCACCATGAAGATGGTCGGCCTCAATGTGGCTAGCGACGTGCTCTACACCGCGACCTACACGGGCGTGGACGGCGCCATGGTGTGGATCGTGGCCGACGACCCGGGCCAGGGCAGTTCCCAGAACGAACAGGACACCCGCAACCATGCGAAGGCATCCGTTTGCCCGATGTTCGAGCCCTCCAACTCCCAGGAAGCCTACGACTTCTTCCGCATTGCGGTGCAGGCGAGCGAAAAGTTCAAGATTCCTGTAATCCTCCGCATGACGACCCGCGTGGACCACTCCAAGTCTATCGTGGTCCCCAAAGAAGAACTCCCGGCTATGGTGCCGAACTTCGAACGCAATATTGCCGGCCATGTGATGGTGCCCGGCTTCTCTAAGCCGGCCGGCCGCCGTCTCCGTGCCAAGATGGACGAGATGGAAGCCTGGAACGTCGCGGAAGGCCCCAATCGGGTGGAAATGCGCAGCGAGGATTTCGGTATCATCGTGAGCGGCATCAGCTACCACCACGTGCGTGAAGCCGCCCCGGAAGCAAGCATCCTCAAGCTCGGCATGACCTACCCGCTGCCGATGCAACTCATCAAGGATTTCGCGAAGAAGTTCGAAGGCAAGCGCCTCATGGTCATCGAAGAGAACGACCCGTGGCTCGCCGAGAACATCAAGGCCGCCGGTATCCAGTGCGAAAGCAAGTTCGACCCGATTTTCCGCTTCGGCGAACTCGACGTGAACCGCGTGCGCCGCATTATCGCTGGCGACCGCAACCCGGATCCGGTTCCGGTCAAGGGCAAGCCGCCTATGCTCTGCCCGGGCTGCCCGCACCGCAGCTCTTTCGCAGTCCTCAAGGAACTCGACTGCATCGTCTCTGGCGACATCGGCTGCTATACGCTGGCCGCCCTCCCGCCGATTAGTGCGATGGACTACATGATTGACATGGGTGCCGCTATCGGTATGGGCATCGGCCTCCGTAACGTGCTCCCGCGCGAACAGGCCAAGAAGGTCGTCTCCGTGATTGGCGACTCCACGTTTGTTCACAGCGGCATCACCGGTCTCGTGGAAGCGGGCTACAATCGCCCCGACACCGGCCATGTGGTCGTCATTCTCGACAACAGCATCACCGCCATGACGGGTCAGCAGGAACACCCGGGTACGGGCCGCCATCTGGACCATAGCCCGGCCTACAAGCTCGACTACGGTGCTATCGCGAAGACTGCCGGTTTCGATAACGTGTACGAAGTGAACCAGGTCAAGGAACCCGAGAAGTTCAAGGAACTCGTGAAGGAAGCGCTCGAGAAGGACGAGCTCACGCTCATCGTGGCGAAAAGCCCCTGCATTCTTGCCCTCAAGAGCATCCTCGCCTGGGACAAGGCCAACAAGGAAAAGGCTGAAAAGGCTCTTGCCGAGTCCGAAGCCGCTGCAAAGAAGAACGGCAACTTTTAAGGAGAAGTTTTTATGAGCGTAGTTAACGTGAAATTTGCCGGCCTCGGTGGCACAGGCGTTATCAAGGCGAGCGACGTGATGGCGGAACTCGTGTTCGAACAGGGTTACGACGTGAAGAAGGCCGAAGTGCACGGCATGAGCCAGCGCGGCGGTTCTATTGCTTCCGATGTCCGCTTTGCGAAGGACGAAGAAGTGCAGTCCCCGATGATCCCGACGGGCGAAGCCGACTACCTGGTGGTATTCGACGAGACGCAGGTCGTGGTGAACGAGGCCTACATGAAGCAGGGCGGCGTGCTCCTCACTCCGGCCGACATCGATGTCTCGAAGCTCGAGAACGTGAAAGCCCTGAATGTCGCGATGCTCGGCAAGCTCAGCAAGCATTTCGACTTCACCGTCGAACAGTGGGAAGTTGCCCTGAATAAGCTTTTCGCCGAAAAGTTCCACGAAGGGAACAAGAAGGCGTTCATGCTTGGCCGCGAAGGCTAATATTCGGATTGCCGGCCTATGTTGTATAGGCCGGTTCTTTTTTTAGGATGGGCTTTATGGAGAAGTTATACTGGGTCGTTTTCGGCTGCCTTTTGTGGGTGGCGCGTGTGGCGCAACTCTGTTTCCTCTACTGGATGGACGCTCCGACGGGCGGGCCGATTGTCGAGGATTGGGGGCGGTTCTTCCCGCAGTCGATGGTTGTCGAGGCGGGTATGGCGATGGCGATTGCCTTCGTGTTCGGCTCGGTTTCACTTTTGCTGAAGGGCCATGCCCTGCGCAAGGTGTGGGGTGTGCTTTCGGTTGTTGTCGCGGGCGTGTATATTGTCGCTAGCGGCGGCGACGACGAACTGGTTCGCTGGATGGGCCAGCACCTTTCGCTCTCCTTCTTTGGTACGTATTCCAATGCGGCCTCCGATATGGGCCTCGTCGGGCGAATCTTTATTGGCGGTATCGGGCATTTCTCGCTGAGTATTGGCTGGGGCGCGGCTACGATTTTTGCCGTGGTGATGCTGTACCGCAAGTTGTACTGGAAATGGTTCGGCTCCTCGCACAAGAAACCTGCGATGGTTGCGCTCGGAATGTTGCTGATTGTCGCTACCGTTGGGCTCTCTGCCCGTGTTTGGCTGGTTACGAGCAACATGTGCTGGAACCGCGTTTGCCCGGTGCTGTGGCGCATTGCCGGAGAAATCCGCGAAAACTTTGCCGACCCAGTGAAGGGCGAGGGTTACGAGGCGGGTATCCGTCTGTTGGGCGGCGACCCGTCGAAGGAATATCCCTTCTGGAAGGAGTATCCGCGCGAGGCTGTGTCTATTGCCGAGTTCAAGGCGAAGCCGATGGACGAGAGACCCGATATCATCTTCCTCACTATCGAGACTTTCCGCGGCTGGACGGGCGATATGCGCATCGGTACGGCTTGTGAAAAGTTCCATAACCTTTGCCGCCTTTCCAAGAAAGCGCTCTATTACCCGAACGCGCGCAGTGTGGGTTACCCCTCGGTTGAGGGCTTTTTGGGAGTGCTTGCTGGCGTGTGGAGCCACCCGACAAAGTCGTTCCTCTCGGATTACCCTAAGACAAACTTGCGCACCTTGCCGCAGATTCTCTCGGATGCGGGTTACTACACCGATGTGCTCACGGCGACGGAACCGAGTTTCGACAAGTTGGATCCTTGGTTCGAGGCGTGGTTCAATCATTGGGAATTCAAGAGCGAGAACCAGCACGACGTTCCGCTGGCTGACCGCTTCCGCGAAGTTTACGCTTCGCGCCCTGCCGACAAGCCGATTTTCTTGAACTGGATGAGTACTTCCATGCATGTGCCGTTCAGCATTCCCTCTGAATATGGCCCGACGCCCGAAGATCCGGACGAGGCGTACGTGAGGGCAGTCGCTTACATGGATAGCGCGGTCGGCATTGTCCTTGACGAAATCGAGAAAGGGCCTCGTGCCGACCAGACGCTGATTTTTGTGGTGGGTGACCATGCTTTTGGCAACAATGCACAGCATACGACGCCGGAATATATCGGGACTGTGCAGGAAGGCTATACGTGGGTGCCGTTGATGGTTGTTGGCCCGGGAATCAAGCCTAGTCTCCAGACCGAGGTTGTTTCGCAGGTGGATATCGCTCCGACAATTCTAGATTACCTTGGTCTTGAAATTTCAAATAACTTTGTTGGCCATACCCTTTTGGAACGCATTGCTGACGAACCTGCCGTTGCCGAAGCTCCGGCGGATACGACTGCTTCGGCTGATTCGCTTGCTCAAGGTGATTCGGTCGAGGCCTCTGCAAAGGCTCCGGCTTACCTGTTCCGCGCGACATCACAGTATGCCCCGGTATTCTCGTTCCGCCTTGCAGACATCGCCATGCAGCGGGATTCCCTGACTTACTACGGCAACATGGATGATCCGGAAGCGTCTTCGGTGTTCGCCACGCGACTTGTCCCGGACTGGGATACCTTGCACCTGGCTGAAGGGTTTGTTACCGGACGGCGCTTGGGGGCGATTCCTGCCGATTTCGCCGATACCGAAAAGGCCATGCGCGATGCTGCCGAGGCTTGGCTGTATATCGTGAACAGCAATAAGCTCCGTCCTTGATTTCGCGTGCCCGCACAGGCCCTTTGGGCTTTTTTCTGTGCGTTATAATTTGTAAATTGTACTCGTGGCACGATTTTTGCATAACTTGCGTAAGTTGCATAAGTTTAAAAAGGAAGGCGCCGGGAAAGGCGGCTTCCTTGTCGCCGTGTTTTTGCTTTGGGCCCTTGCGTTTTTTGCGGGTTGCGAAGAAATCGAAGAAGAAAAGCCGTGGATCCAGGTGGACCGCCCGCAGATGCTCTTCACCGATACCACCTTGCTCGACAGCTACAACGGCAATGTGCTTTCGTGGAAATTAAAGACGGCCTACCTGGAACGCTGGGCCGACAAGGAGATTGTGTTTGTTCGCCCGATTTTCGTGGACATCTATGACTCTTTGGGAGAACGAGCCGCATTCATGCGCGCCGATTCTGGCCGGTTCGACATGAAGTTTACCTACGTGAACGCCTATGGCCACGTGTACGCCCTGACCCCGAAGGGTGCTTCGGTCCGTGCAGATTCGCTTATTTGGAATAAGGCAGATAACCTTGTGCGCACGGAGAGCTACGTGCGCGTGGTTTCCGAAGACGGCGACGTGTTGCAGGGCAAGGGTTTCGAAAGCGATGCGAGGATGGACAACTGGAAAATCCTTGCGAACGTGACGGCCATTTTCCAGGATGCGGCAAACCGCCTGAAAGAAGAAGACCAGAAAGAGGCCAAGGAACATGCGTTGGATTCCCTGAAGGCCGATTCCGTGCAGAAGGCCAATGCGTCGAATGCAACGAACGCACCGCAAAATCCGGCGCCGGCTCCCCAGGCGGGGCAGCCCGCGCCTGCACCTGCGAACCCAGGCGCCGCGGCACCGTCCGGCGCTCCCGCCCCGGCAACCCCTGCCGCAGGAACCGCTGCGTCCCCGACATCTTCGGCAGCCGAGCCGCCACCTGACACGTCTACTGGCCCGCGTGAGATGAACCCGGAGGCCGATGCGGAATTGCTCAAACAGTCCCGCAGTTCTCTCATGCGCCACATGCGCCCGAAACCGGCAAAGGATTCTGCTGCACCTGCTCCTGGTCCCGCTCCGGCACCTGCGCCTGCGAAAAAAGATTCTTCCGGGAGCGCCAAGAAATGATGCGCCTCGCCGTTCTCCTTTTGCTGCTTGCATCGACTGCGTTTTCGTCGTCGCCGCTTATCATGAAGCATGCGGATAATCTGAATGTCGCACGTACTCGCGGCATCTTGAATTTGCAGGGGAGCGTTTTCTTTGTCCACGACAGTATTGAATTCCGTACGGAGTATGCCACGTGGAACAAGGATGCCGAGATGGTGACTTGCAACGGGGGCTTTTTGTTCACGCACCCCTCCGGTTACATCCAGGCGCAGGAGGGCATTTACCAAAAGAAGAACAGCATGGCCACGGCCCGTGGCGACGTGAACGCCGGCGACTCTGCGCATACCTACGCTTTCAAGGGCGAGTACCTGATTTACGACCGCGAGCAAGAAATCCTCACTATGCCCGACCGCCCGAAACTTTTCCAGTTCGAGACGCACAAGGATAGCTCAGTTGACACGGTGACCATCGAAGCGCGCCGCATCATCTTCAACAAGAAGGAATCGTTTGCCGAGGCGTACAAGAACGTGAAGCTCACGCAGAAAGACATGATTGTCACTTGCGACACGGGTTACTTCGACCGCAAGAACAACTGGCTTTCGTTGACGGGGCACCCGACTTGCGACATGAAGAACTACCACCTTACGGGCGATTCCATTTTCATGGTTCTCGATTCATCGGGTAAACAGCTCCAGTCGGCTCTTGTTATCCGCAACGCGCATGGTGTGCAGGAAGAAGAGGACAAACGTGGCACTCCGGGGCATGTGACTGAGGCTTTTGGCGATACGCTTTACGCCGAGTTCAACGATGGCAAGATAGAGCGTTTGTATGTGAACTTGAATGCGCGCGGATTTTTCTACGAGAACGATTTGAAGGAATACCGCAACTTGATGGACGGCGACCGCTTGGACCTTTTCTTTAAGAAGGGTAAGATGGACAGGGCTGTTGTGTCGGGCAAGGCGCAGAGCACCTATTTTTTTGTGAAGAAGGACCGCACTGTGGCGGGTAAGAACGAGGCTACGGGTGATACGATCCATTTGCTTTTCGATGCGCAGAAAAATGCCGTGAAGTCGCTCAGGCTTTTGGGTGGCGGCTCCATGGCGAGCGGGCGTTATGTGGATATGGAAAAAGCGGCTCGCCAGAAAAAGGCGGCAGAACTTGATTCCATAAGCAAGGTTGCGAAGGATAGGATTGCAAAGGCGTCGGCGAAAAACGATTCGACCGCGAAAGTCGTGGCACCTGCTCCTACAGGGAAGAAAGATGCGCCTGCTCCGGCTCCGAAACAGCCTACATCGAAGAATGGGGCAACGCCAGCACCCGCTCCCAAGAAGCAACCCGCAAGCACGGAGGGTAAACCATGAAGAACCTAGTGAGTACCATACGCACCGACAAGTTGCGCAAGATTTACGGCGGCCGCCAGGTGGTGAGCGACGTGTCTATCAGCGTGTCGCAGGGTGAAATTGTCGGGTTGCTCGGGCCGAATGGTGCCGGGAAGACGACTACGTTCTACATGATTGTGGGTATGGTCCGCCCCGATGCTGGCCACATCTTTTTGGACGACGTGGAAATGACGGACAAGCCCATGTACAAGCGCGCTCGCCTCGGGCTCGGCTACTTGCCGCAGGAAGCTTCCATTTTCCGCAAGCTCTCCGTGGAGAACAACATCATGGCCATTCTCGAGACGCAAGACATGAAGCGTCGCGAACGCAAACGCCGCCTGGAAGAACTCCTCGAGGAATTCAAGATTACGCATATCCGCAAGACAAAATCGATGAGCTGCTCGGGTGGTGAACGCCGCCGCTTGGAGATTGCGCGCGCCTTGGCAAGCGATCCCTCGTTCCTTTTGCTCGACGAACCGTTCGCAGGCATCGACCCCATCGCCGTGGCCGACATCCAGTCCATTATCTCTGGGCTCAAGGACAAGGGCATGGGCATTTTGATTACCGACCATAACGTGCGCGAGACGCTCTCGATTACAGACCGCGCCTACATCATGTATAAAAGCCAGGTGCTGACGGAAGGTTCGTCGGAACACCTCGCAAACGACGCCGAAGCAAGGCGCATTTACCTGGGCGACAGTTTCCGCCTGGACTAGGAGATTTTAGATGGACGTTACGATGCAGCTTGGACAAAGCCAACGGCTGGAGCAGACGCTCTCGCCGCAGTTGCTGCAGTCCGTGACCATCCTGCAGAAGAACTCGCTGGAACTCGAGACTGCCATCAAGGAGGAGGTCGAGGCGAATCCGCTTCTGGAATTGGACGACGGCGGCGACGACATTTCGTACGAGGACTATGCCGCCGAGGCAGAGAACAGGGATTCCCATGGCGACGATGAGGCCAACTCGGGCGAGTCCATTGACCCGCGTGAATACGAACGCGGCGACCTGGACGACAGCGCAGCGGTGGACCGCGGTATGCTTGACGGTGCGACGAATGCCGAACTGGATTGGGCTTCCTACCTGAACGACGGCTACTCCGACACCGACGCTCCTTTCAAAGATTTGAACGCCGGGCCAGCAGACCCGGACGACGAGTGGGACCGCCCTGTGAAGGACGTGGACCTGAGCCTGCAAGACAAGCTCAAGAACCAGCTGCGCGAATGGAACGGGACGCACGAACTGCAACAGCAGTTACGCGAGGCCGGTTGCGACGATGCGCATTTCCGTAGCTTGGTGGAGTACCTTATCAATTCATTGGACGAGAACGGCTTTGTTCAGGGGCTCAAGGCGGGCGCGGCCATTGCGAGAGCAATGGCGAGCGATGCCTTCGTCATCGAGATTGAGTCGGTGTTGTCCCACGAAAAAGAACTGGACGAGGCATCGCTCCCTGTCCGCGAGGCTTTCCACGTCTTGCAGTCGTTCCAGCCTCGCGGCATTGGCGCCCGCGATTTGCGGGAATGTTTCCTCATCCAGGCTTATGCCATCCCGGATTTCCCTGAACTCGCCATCCGCATCCTCGAGACGCATTTCGACGACCTGAACGCGCTGCGCTATGCAAAGATTGCCAAGGATCTGGGCGTGTCGACCGATGCCATCCAGCAGGCTGTGGGCAACCTGGCCCGCCTCACGCCGCATCCCGGCCTCCAGATTTCTAACGCCCCTTCCATGTCGATTTCCCCGGACATGCGCGTGTACGAGAAACGCGGCCATTTCGAGGTCGAAGTCTTCAAGTCCAGGAGCCAAAAATCCCTGCGCATAAACAAGATGTACCTTGAAATGTTGCAGAACAAGAGCCTCCCCAAGGCCGACCGCGACTTCATTGCGGACAAGCTCCGCCGTGCGAAGGAGTTCATGACGGCTGTAGACAACCGCCATTCCACCATGGAACTGGTCATGCGCGCCATTGTCAAGCGCCAGAAGGATTTCTTCGAGAAGGGCCCTGCCGCACTCAAACCCATGATTTTGCAAGAAATCGCCGACGACGTGGGCCGCGACGTGAGCACCGTGAACCGCGTGACAAACGGCAAGTACGTGGAAACGCCATTCGGTGTGCGCGAGCTGAAAGATTTCTTCACTTCTGGCGTCAAACAAGGGGAATCCTCCGATGCCGCCGTGGTCGGTTCGGCCCAGATTTTGGACACGATCAAGGCGCTCGTTGCCGCCGAAGACAAGAAAAAGCCCCTCTCGGACCAGGCCATTGCCGACAAACTTTTGGAGCAGGGGATCAAGGTCGCCCGCCGCACGGTGGCCAAATACAGGGAGGAAGAGCTCAAAATTTTGCCCGCCCGATTGCGGAAAATGGTCTAATTTGGGCATTATTCCCATTTGGATGGTAATTTTGTAGCAAAAATGTGCGAAAAGGTTGTTTTTTTTACCAAAAAAGATGTATATACTCTTAATGCGGAATGGAAAGTACCCTTCTGCACTAAAACTCACGGAGGTTTTACTATGGATATCAATTTTTCTGCTCGTCATTTTAATGCATCTGCCGGTCTCCAGGATCGTATTCAGGAAGAAATGGATAAACTCGCTCGTTTTTACCCGAACATCACTAGCGCCTCCGTCATCCTAGACCACGAAGTGGAACATCTGCGTCATTGCGAAATTTCCATCAACATTACTGGTTCCGTGGTTGTGGCGTCTGCCGATGAAGAAAACATGGGCAAGGCAGTGGATGTGGCTCTTGAACGCGCCAAGATCCAGCTGAAGAAGGCTAACGACAAGCAGAACGACCACCGCGCACAGCCGCTTTCCGATTTGGCATAGTTCGTGGCGGACAATAAACTGAAAGATCTCAAGATCCTGCACCGGGAGAAGCTCTCGGTGCGGGACTTTTTTTGCCATTACGGCAAGGACCTGCAGATGGTGCAGTGTTCTCCAGAAGAGGACCTGGACTCCTTCATTGCCGAGAGTGGTATTCACCGCCCGGGGCTTGCCATGGCAGGCTATACGGCAGTGTACAGTTCGCAGCAGATTCAGGTGGTGGGCCATACAGAATGGAACTACTTGGAATCGATTGGCCCCGAGGCCCGCAAAAAGATTTTTGACAATCTTTCGGTCTTTCACGCCCCGATGTGGGTAGTGACGCACGATCAGACCCCGCACAAGGAGCTCCGCGAGATGTGCCTCAAGTTGCACATACCGCTGTTTTTCACGACGCTCCACACTTACGAATTTAACAAGCTCTCCCAGCGCATCCTGGAAGAATACTTTGCCCCGCACGCCATTATCCACGGGAGCTTGGTCGACGTTTACGGCATAGGCATGCTCTACGTGGGCGACAGCAACGTGGGCAAGTCCGAATGCGTCTTGGACCTTGTCGAAAGCGGCCACCGCATGGTCGCCGACGATGTCGTGCATATCAGCCATGTGGGTAACTGCATCGTGGGCCGCCCCGACCCGCTGATCCGGCACCACATGGAAATCCGCGGCGTGGGAATTCTGGACATCCGTTCGATGTTCGGTATCCATGCTATCCGCAAAGTGAAAAAGATTGAGGTCATCGTGGAACTCCAGCCGTGGCGGCAAGACGTGAGCTACGACCGCACGGGCCTGAACGAACAGCAGGAATCGATCATGGGAGTCTCTATCCCGAAGGTTATCATTCCTGTTGCTCCGGGTAAGAACTTGACCGTGATATCCGAAGTTATCGCGATGAATGCTTTGATGAAGATGAACGGCCAGAACGTGGCCCAGGAATTCAACGAGACCCTGATGCAGAAAATCAAGGCGAAGGCGAAGGGTGAATACTCCGACGATCTCCTGCAAGTTGATCCGCAGCATTGGTCTCCGTACGAATAAAGATGAATAACGTTGTTTACAAGATAAAGCAAAATATCATCCCGTTCTGTATTGCGGTGGTGCTGCTTGCAGGCATTTGTGGTGCATGGTTTTTCTACCATCCGTCCAGCCCGTACCACAAGCGTATGGTCTTTGTCGTGAGCTTTGAAAAGATTGGTACGCTCAAACCGGGGAATCGGGTTGCTGTCCGCGGTATCGGCTGCGGGCAGGTACTCAGCGTGAAATTGACCGACGATGCGGTTTACGTGACGGCAGAGGTGCTTGCCAGCACGAAGATTCCCAAGAATTCGCAGTTCAGACTCATTACCGCAGGGCTCATGGGCGAACGCGAACTCAACGTGCTTTCGGGTGATGGCAAGGAATACATTGCTGACGGCGATACCGTGAAGGGCATGTACGAAGAAGGTGCAGCAGGCATTACCCGGAACCTTCGCGAAATTCTTGCCGGCATCCGCGAAATTCGGCAGGAACTCGAAGCGACGGACAGTACCGTAATCCGCCCGATGGACGAGCAGGTGATGCGCGTGGGGCGGAAGGCGACACGGCTTGTGTCTACCGTGACGGTCCGCATCAAGAGGTGGAAATCTGAACTGGATACGCTTCTGATCGATTGCAGTACGCTCCTAGCCAATGTGGATTCCGAACTGGATGTCGTGGTGGAAAGGGGCGGAGAGGCCGCCGAGAGGGCAAAAGAGATCCTTCCTCGGGTCAAGGACCTCATCGAGAAGACGAAGTCCCTCCAGACCTATGCAGACACCCTTGTAAAGAAGATGGGAGCCGATGACAACTCGATTGGGCTGATTTTGGCCGAAAAAGGCCGGTTATCGGAGGAACTGGACCGGACCGCGGCAGATATCGATGCCTTAATCGAGGACCTGAAAAAGCAAGGCCTGAAATTGAATGTGGATATTTTTTAACATTGGGTGTTGCTTTTTGTAAACAAAAAGGATAGATTACAACGACAACGGGCACCCTAGGTGCAATACGTCTAAATTACTCTACTAGAAGGAGTTCATATTATGGCCGAAAAGAAACCCGCAAGAATGAGCGATGCCGATCTCAAGTTTTTTGAGGAAATGCTGCTGGAAAAGCGCCGCCAGTTGGTGACTGCCCAGAGCGAGTCCGAAAAGGCCAATGTGTTCCAGGGGCAAAAAGCCCAGGCCGGCGACGGTGCCGATTCTGACAGTGCCGATTCCGCCACGGATTACAACTCCCTCGAAACGAACTTCTCGCTTGCTGCCCGCGAAGGCAAGTACCTCGTGTACCTCGAAGAGGCGCTCACGCGCATCCGCAAGGGCACCTTCGGCGTGTGCAAGGTTTGCCAGGAACTCATCCCGAAGGCCCGCCTTATCGCAGTCCCGACGGCAACCAAGTGCGTGAACTGCAAGGAAGAGACCAAGAAGAAGGAACAGGAAAACAACCGCATCGAGATGGCGAAGCTCTTTGCCGAAGAGCAGCGTAAAGAAATGATGCGCAAGAACGCCGGCCGCTAGGCTTTGACCGAGGGGAATTTTACTGGATGCCCGGGGCTTTGTCCCGGGTTTCTTTTATGGCTGGAGGTTCCCGAAGAAGGCGTCGGCGAGGCATGCGCGGAAGGCGTGGATGCGGTCGGCGTTGGGTTCGCGGTGCGGGTAGGTAAAGTCGCTGAGCAGGATGACGGCGGCGCCTGCGATGGGGTCGCAGACGATGCTTGCGCCGGTGAAACCGGTCTTGCCGAAGGTGCGGGGCGAGATGTGCGACCCCATGAACTTGCTCTGGGCAAGTTCCCAGCCCAAGGCTGTGCAGGCGCCTTCAGCGGCAGTGGCCCCTGCGGGCATGAATTTGGCGGCATCTTCGCGGGCAAAAGCGTTTTGGCTAACCATTTCGAGGATTCCCTTCGGCTCGTCGTTCATCACCATCTGCACGAACTTGAGCAGGTCGGGCACGCAGCTGAACATGCCTGCGCTCCCGACCGGGAACAGCTGGCGCAGTACCCAGGCGCTCTCGTCGTGGATTTCGCCCTGGATTTCGCGGCCGCGGAAGTTGCAGAACTCCGTCGGCGCAATTTCGTTTTTGGGTACGGGGTTCCAGTCGCGGCTCAGCGGGTCCCAGCCGCTACGCGTCATGCCGAGCGGTTCAAAGAACCGCTCGCGGCCCTGCTGTTGCAGGTCCGCACCCGCCAGCCGCTGCAGTATGATTCCCAGGAGCACGCTTGCCGGGTTCCCGTAGTTGAAATCTTCGCCGGGCGCCTTGGCGAACTGGTACGTGTACAGCGCATTGAGTATCCCTTCGGGCGGGAGCTCGCGCAGGGTCTTCATTGGCACGCGGTAATCAAGACTGTGCGTGAGCAGGTGGAAAATGCGGATGTCTTCGCGGTAGTTTGTCTGTAATTCCGGTATGAAGTCGACGACCTTTGTATCAATATCAAGTTTGCCTTCAAGAATGTACGATAGTGCAAGCGTCGATGTGGGGCATACCTTCGTGAGACTTGCAATGTCGAATACGGTGTTTTCGGGGGTGTTGAGCGCTACGGTGCGTACCGACCCGTCGGGCAAGATGAATCCCGCGACCGCCTTGTGGAATACGTTTTCTGATTCGGCCTGCTGGAGAAGTTTTTTGATACTGTAATCGTCAAAATGCATGGCCTAATTTTAGAAAAAGGCTGTTGCCCCCGAAGCGGAAAAACTACTATTGACACATGCAAGAAGAACAGATTGACATCTTGAATCCGGACGGCACCCCTGCGGGCTATTCCTG
>JAEERM010000173.1 GCA_016285835.1 Fibrobacter sp. | reverse complement strand
GTTCTTCTACGACGGTGTCAAAAAGATCCGGTACGAAGAATTCAAGAAGCCCAAGTTCAAGACCCTGAAAGAGGCTATGCAGCACTGCCGGGAATTATAGGAACATCACAAAGTATATCGGCAAATATAAGACAGAGCCTTTTTGCAACACTTTGGAATTATTGGACAGCACAACACCTTTGGCGTTCTCATTTGCGGCAAGCAAATTGTCAATTGCGCTATGAATCCTATAATCCCTGCCGGACTTTACCTCTATCGGGACAACGGATAGCGAATTAAAGTCGTCTATCAAGAAATCCACTTCGCCCTTGTGCCGATTATCGTAATAGAAGAGTTTCTTCCCGTGGGCTTTTAGTTCCTGCGCAACGACGGTTTCATAAACCGCCCCAAGATTAATGCTGGGAACATCGTCCAGCACCGCAGAAATATTCGGGCCATACAACACGCCAGTAAGGATGCCGACGTCATTAAGATACAGTTTCAACAGGTTCTTGGTCAAAGACTCGATCAAGGGGAACTTGACATCAGTTATTGCAGAAACTTCAAGCGCAACACCAGCATTCGTCAAGTACTCAAATTCATCCTGATAACTTGACAACCTGGCCGATTTCTTGGATTCTATTTTATTTGCGACAATCCTCTTTTTCTTGTTTTCCATCATCGATGGAATCATGTCGTAAATTTTCCGGATTTTTAATTTGTTCCGAGCATCATGCTTACTGGCGTCGATGGCGTAGAATTCCTTTATGTCGCTCTGTATCTTGCGGACCTTGACGATGTTTGATTCCTGGATGAACATGTTCACGGCATCGGGCATGCCGCCAACCAGCAGGTACTTTTTGAACATGTCCATCATCTTGGCATGCATCGATTCGTCAAGTCCCATTTTGCCGAGATACCTGTTCCTGATTCCCTGAATGGAGAATTCGTTGAAGCCGTTCGCCCAAAGGAACTCCTCGAAATCCAGCGGATACATGTGTTCCGTCTCAATGCTGCCAATTGGAATAGAAGATGTCTTTGCCAGGGCGATACCCAAAAGCGAGCCACTAGCAATATACGTAAAGCGGTCGCCCTGTTTCAAGAATTTGAGCAAAGTCAGCAAGTGGGGATATTCCTGGATTTCATCAAGAAAGACCAGCGTGTCCTTGGCGTTCCCCATCTTGTTGCCTGCAAACATGCTCAAGCGCAAGTAGAAATCGTCAACATTCTTGACATCGGCAAACAAATGACTGCCAATCGAATCTTCCCAAAGGTTAACCTCGATATAGTTCTTGAAATGCTTTTGCCCCATGTAGCGGATGATGAAAGTCTTGCCAATCTGCCGCGCACCATCAATCAGCAGAATCTTGTTGGACCCTGCCGTGAAATACTCTTCTAGACGTCTTTGAATTTTCCGGTATAGCATTTTTCAATCACTTTTTATGCTAAAAATATACACTTTTCAATCACTTTTAGCAATACTTTTTGACACTTTTCAACAAAAGACGAAGTTCTTTATTTTGTGAAAAAACGCCAATAGTGCGCGATATTGCTAAAAAATGAGCGATTTTTCAAGGAATTTCACCTTTTTACACCGCGACTTTGAACACAATGCCGCCCGTCACGTAACGGTGGATGATAGAATTGATGAGCGTCTGGTAAGGCATGCCCGCGGCCTTCGCCATTTTCTTGATGCCGTTCAGGTCGTCGAGCTGCATGCGGATGGTGATGTTCTTCGCCGAAGCGGACCCCTCAATTGACTCATCTATGAATTTTGACTTTGCCATTTTGGAATCTCCTTTGGTAGCTTCGGTTGATTATATATATTTATAAAGTACGGTCTGGCCCGACAGAGCCCTTTTATAGCTCTGTCAAGCCCACTTTACAACTTTTTTCAAATTCTACCGGAACCCGGAATATTGGTAGTGGACAGCATCCCGAAGGGCAGATTATTTGGCGACCTGTCCCTCAAGATGTCCCTCAAGAAGTCCCCCAAGAATTGTTTAAACAATCCGTTGTTAGACTCAATTTTTCAAAGTCTCTATTTGTGAAATTTTGTCGTTAAAAACAACAAACCGGTCCGCTTTCTAAAGTAGAGTTAAATCGCTCCAACGGCATCTTTCAGAATCTCCAAAGCACTTCTGCACACCTCAGAAAAAGTTCTTCCTGCTGCAAAGACATATATCAAACATTGACCAAAATAGCTGAAGGACCGGCTTAGGCGTAATCGCATCACCGACAGTCACATCAACATAAAAGGGGACCGTCATCGGAGCAAACGAAGCCATCATATACGCTCGCAATCCGGGATAGGAATCCTTTTCACGAATATCTTCTATTCGGTCAAGTAAAAATGTAAAACCATCCTGCAAGTCTTCCGAACAAATAGACAGCAAAGCCTCTTTTAGCGTTGACGGATCGACGCTGAACCCAGTAGCCGTCGCATCAATATCCATCGTCGTTCTTTTTGCAACGCCAACAAGCGAGGATGTCAAGAAGCCACCTTTCAGGATGAAGTTTGTGCGATAGTCGGACTTTGCTAGTCGGCACAGGAATCGTTCCAAGACATATTTTTGCAAAACACCCTGAGCCGTTACGCCAGATTCACAAGCAATTTTCTTTATGGCGGCTTTTAGTTTAGCGGCATTAGAAAAACTCACAGCAGAATCTCCATATAATTACGAACACGCTTTTCTACATGAAGAATCCTTGCATAGTGCATGAGTAACGCAATATCTTTCGCGTCACTTCGAGCGTATTCCTTGAAGGCATGGTTCATTGATTGGACGTCATCTCCACGGACAATGTCACATAGAGTCCGCTCGATATTATAGCAACGGACCACATTGCCATAAGGAGAAAGAACGTCTTGTACGCCTAGGTCATAGCGTTCGGCAACAACAATCTTGCATTTTATTCCGTTTTGCTTGGCCGCGCTTACGTTGTAACCTTTGGGAAAAGTCATATAAAGCGAATACGGAATACGGTCCGTTTTTTTCAGAAGATATAGGGCAGTGCTTCCAGAAAAAATTCCCTGCGAGTAGGTGTGTTGCCAAATGGCAAATTCGTCTTCGAGTTGGCCGGACAAAAAATAGACACCCCGAGCACCTTTGCTCAGTCTTCCAGCCGTCACACATTCTGCCAATGCGCGACGCTGAAGCCCCGCCTTGGAGACGGACGATGCCGTGACCATGCCGTTGTTCTCACCGGCCATTTCTATGATTTTTGCGCAATCGTTCATAGATGTTCGAACATTTATGTAGACTCTGTTATTTAAAATATACATAAAAGTTCACTCTCGGTCAAGTTCGACGTCGTCTTTTCCGAAAATAAAATAGAGGAAGCATAAATATCCTTACATTTCTTCATCTTTCAATATTTCTTTTGAGACAAACTAGCACTCAAATGAAATGTAAAAATTAATTTTCGTCTTTTGCCCATTGGTGTCCTTATTTGTGTCCAATTTACACAAGAGACTCTTTTCTGGATGGATTTCCCAATTTCTATTTCACCATTGCAAGTACCTGTTCCTTGGTGACGAAGTTCAGTACAGAAAATGCAGTCATCTGGTTTCCGAGATCTTTGAGCGATGCGCCCACATGATAAATCACGTCGTCGACGATGACG
>JAEERM010000172.1 GCA_016285835.1 Fibrobacter sp. | reverse complement strand
CGCCGGCTTCGACGAGCACCTTGGCTTCGTACATCTTACCCATCCTCATGCCGAGGGATTCCCACTTCTTGAAATGAGCCGTGATGTCGATATGTCCGCAAGAACGGGAGTTACTACGCACGCTGAAGTACTGCGGGAAAGTCTGATCCCCCTTAATGGAGGGCTTGTTTACACGGGTATTCTGCCAAATTTCGTACTTGGCGCCATCCACCTCGAATTCACCCTTTCTCTGGCCGAGGAGGTTTGCACCCGGCTTGTTGAACCAGTCATCCACGATGTAGTATTCTACGAGCGGATCAACCGTCCAGCCATAGATACCAATGTAGTTGTAACCACCGGCACTACCCTGTTTTTTCCAGTTGAAATAGGCATCGATGGGGCCAACTTGCTCGTAAGTCTGCTTTTCGTCGTATCTGAATCCGACACGAGCAAGGAAGTCACCTGTATTGCTCCAACTGGCCTTGTAAGTACCATTATCATAATAGGTCATGGAATTGTTGCCGCCCTGGTACCAGATTTCATAGTGGTACGGAGAACTGCCGACGTTACCCGTCACGCTGGAGTTGTTCTGGCCCTGGGTCCTCGATTCTTTGCCTTCATGGCCCATATTATCCTTGCAGGCATCGATGTCCGCATATGCAGACGAGACAAGCCCCATCGCAAGGGCAAGGCCGAATTTCAATATTTTTTTATTCATCTTTGAGCTCCTCTTATGGTTATTTATCAACCATACCATATGTAATCTATACCCTTTTCCACAAAGCTTCTCCCAGCAGAAATAAATGATGTTGTATCATAAAACAACATTCCTTGACTTGTGATTTCCGCAAAAAAACGGCATTTTGTGACAAAAAAAGACCCGTTTCCTCATGAGGAAACGGGCCATTTTCAGCAATGTTTCTAAAATTTAGCGCTTTTCGGCAGAGACTACCTTGACGGCGGCCCCCTGCTTAAGCAGATACATTCCGGACTTTCCGAACTTGTTCACGACAATTTCCTTCAGAGATGCGCCGGACTGCAGTTCAACCGTGCCGAGGAACTTGCCCTGCATGTCGAACACCTGGGCGGAGCCGGACATCACGAAGACCTTTGCCGTTGCCGGGAGGGCATCAGAGCCGGAGCTGCTGCTTATGTTGGCAGGAGCACTAGAAGACGATACCGCATCGGAGCTGGAAGCCGGGTCTGCAGAGCTGGAAGACTGTGCGTCGGAGCTAGAAGACGCGGCTACAGAGCTAGAAGACTGAGTATCGGAGCTGGACTTCGGAGCTTCGGAGCTAGAAGAAGACGGAGCTTCGGAAGAGCTGGACTCCTGCTGATCACCCTTAGAAATATAGACCTTGGCATGCGGGAAGTCCATTTTGCCACCCGTAACATTGGAAGAAGTATTGCCCGCTTCACCGAGCACCTTGGCTTCGTAGAGCTTACCCATGGTGAGTCCCATCTTTTCCCACTGTCTCATGTGTTCAGAAATATTGATGGAACCACAGTCACGCGGCGAGGAACGCACGCTGAAATACTGATAGAACGTCGCATTGCCATTGGTTTTAATAGCAGCACCGGTACGGGTATGGCGATAAACCGTATAGGTACCGCCGTCAACCTGAATGGTGCCTTTCTTTTCGTTTCCAATCCAGTCACCCGGCATACTCTGGGAAAGCGTATTATCGATCACATAGTATTCCACCAAGTTGCTCGGCGTTCCAGGAACGCCTTCCATCCAACCATAAACGCCAATATAAGAATACTGCACATTCTGACCGGAATTCTTTATGAGCTTGAACTCGGCAATCATGTCGCCGCCAAGTTCCTTATAGGTCTTGTCACTGCCGAGGGAAAGACCCGCGCGGCAGAGATAGTCCTTGGCAGAAGTGATGTTACAGTCCATGGAACCATCACTATAGAACGTGGCATTACCGCCGCTACCGTTTTCGTCCCAAAGTTCGTAACCGATATCGCCGATTTTACCGACTTGGTTCGAACTAATGGTCACTTTGTCACCGGAATGCTGAGCGTTGCTACAGAAATCCTGAGCAAAAGCAGCAGAAGCTGCAAAAGCAATACAAAGGGCCGAAGCCCCAATAATCCTAATTTTCATAAAACCTCCAAAGTTTATTCCAAATATAGATAAATACTGCATTTTTTCTTGCTTTTTTTGTTTTTTTACATTTTTCTGTAGTAATAAACACAATAAAAAAGGGAATTTCTTGCCGAAAAAACCTTTTTATACTTTTTTTTACATTTTTTCGAGCTATTTTGCCACGGAAAGCACCTTGAAAACCCCGTCGGACTGCACCATGTAGATACCCGGCCTGCCGAATTTTGCAAAAATAGCACTATTTAGTGCCATTCCCGCCGGTACCATCAGCTTACCCAAAATACGGCCCTGCATATCGAAGACGACTAGGTTACGGTCGAACGAACTGATGTGGGCCATTTGCATGATCCCCGCGGTCAATTCGGACGATTTTGCAGCAGGTTTCAATTCCTGAGTTACAGAACTAGAAGATTCGACGAGGGCATCAGAGGCCGGCACGGCAAAACTCGATTCCGGAGTTGCGGAACTGGAGGATGGAGCCGGAGAACTAGGCTCCGATTCGGTCACGTTGAAATAGGTGAAATCTATCGTAGCAGAACCATTGCCCGCTTCCGCAACCATCATGACCTCGTTCATCTTGCCCAGATTGAGGCCGAGCTCCGTCCATTTCTTGAAGTGGGCCGTGATATCTATATGGCCGCACTGGCGGGGTATGCGACGGACACTGTAAAAAGTCGGATAGTTCACGTCTCCCTGGACATACAGCTTGTTTTGCTTAAAGGAATAGATGTCGTACGTATCCCCGTCTACCGTAATCTCGCCCTTCTTTTCGCCCAAATACTCGGGATTCGGTTCGCTGAACCAGTCTTCCAGGATGAAGTAATCGGCGCGCGGATTATCCGTCCAGCCATAGACGCCAATATACGAGAAATCGGCACTTCCCGACTTGGTGAACTTGAAATCCGCTGAAAAATTGCCAAATTCGTCAAAATTTTTGCTTTCGGCATACCGGAGACCGACTCGGGCAATGAAGTCTTGCGAGTTGCTCCATTCCGCAGAAAAGGTTCCGTTGTCATAATAAGTCAGGGAGCCCGAGCCTTCGGAATGCCAGAGTTCGTACTGGAAACCCGAATTGCCGACGTCCCCCTTGACGCTCTCGGAACCGGTCCCAATGACTTTCTTGCCCTCGCCCACATGGCCCATTTCGTCGTTGCAGGCATCGGCCGCATAGGCGGAAACCGCAAGCACCAAGGCAACGACAAAGCCCGTTTTTAGGATTTCTTTTCTCATATTCCTGCACCTACCTTCTCAATAAACTATAAAAAAAGAGGCCATCCCGGAGAGATAGCCTCTTTTTTTACTTTCTGAGTTCGTTTTTTACGGACTAGGCGCCTTCCGGGGACGGATTTTCACCTTCGGAAGCGGATGCATCCACGGAATCGTCATCGACTTCAACGCCTTCCACCTTGTCGAAGGTTTCCTTCGCCTCGGCGCTGTCGTGCTCGATATCTTCCACGCTCGGGAGGGCGGTCGCATCTTGCACCACGTCGCCTTCGCGCAGGCTGATGGCCTTCACGCCCT
>JAEERM010000066.1 GCA_016285835.1 Fibrobacter sp. | reverse complement strand
GTCAAAATGCATGGCCTAATTTTAGAAAAAGGCTGTTGCCCCCGAAGCGGAAAAACTACTATTGACACATGCAAGAAGAACAGATTGACATCTTGAATCCGGACGGCACCCCTGCGGGCTATTCCTGTGGCCGCACCCGCGTGCATGCCGAAGGCTTGTGGCACCGTACCGTACACATCTGGGTTTTCAACAGCGAGGGCAAGGTCCTGTTCCAGTTGCGCAGCCATCTCAAGGAGAACAACCCGAACCTGCTGGATACCAGCTGCGCGGGCCACATTTCGGCAGGGGATACCAGCCTGAACGCCGCTATCCGCGAACTCCACGAAGAACTCGGCCTGAACAAATCCCCCGAAGACCTCGAGTTCCTCTTTGTGGCAACCCACGAAAACGTGCTGAACGGCGGGACCTATATTGACAATGAGTATTATGATACATACCGGACGTTCGCCACCGACGAGGAGGCTTCCCGTCTGGTGCCGCAGCCGGGCGAGGTGGATGATTTCGTCTGGATGACTCTGGATGAGTTTTTCGCATTACATGCGCAAAATCCCGAAAAATTCGTTGAGCATCCAAAGGACTATGGCTGGCTGGGTGTTTTACGGGGGCGCAATTAGCTATATTAAGGGTATGTTAAGGAAAAGGGGACAAATATGGTAAAGAAATTTGCTCTTATATTGATGGCCGTGTGTAGTGCGGCTTTTGCGGTAAAAAGCACTTTCAAAGTGGAAGCTGCTAACGTCCCGAACGGGACAATTCAATTCTTTGGAAACGGGTTTGCTTCAAATACAACGGTGTATGCCGGCGAACAGGTCGGGGTGCATTATGCGCCGGTTACAGGGTATGTTTTGGACCAGGCAAGAGCTTTCCAAACGGATGATACTACAAAAAAAGTTTCATTACAAGAAGATTCTACCAACTACTTCAGCTTTATAATGCCTACGTCTGACGTGACCCTCTCGGGGGCGTTCAAGAAAGGTTCTTACACGGTTTCTGTCACGGGTTGCACGTTGTTGGATTGTCCGGATCCGGTGATTAAGCAATACGGGGAGTCCGTCGATGTCATTATTAAAAGAGGTTCCAACTTTAAGGGACAATTTGAGATTGGCGTGAATGGCCTTGGTGAAGGGGCTATCACTTCGTCTTCTTCAAAGACATCTGAAGGGACTGAATATAAATATTCGTTCACGATGCCGGGAAATGACGTGACTCTTAAAGTGACGGAAAACCTATCGGTAGCCCCGACCCGTTACAAGATTACCCTTAACGGTTGTGATGGCTTGAACTGCTCTGCCCCCGATTCCGCGGATGTGGGCGAAGAAGTGACGATTAGCATTCTCAACACCGATAGCGTAAGGACCACTGGAGTGGAAATTGCCGGTTTTGACAATGGCGATGTCGTGAGAAAGGTTGATAACGCCGATTCGACCGTCTATGTTATCAAGATGCCCAGTAACGACGTGACTTTGTCCGTTTCTTCCGAAACGATGACATACCTGGTTTCTGTCCAGAATGCTCAAAACGGGAGCGTTTCGTACACGGGAAATTCCTACGTCAAATATGGTTCCAATGTTTCGTTTACTGTGACTCCCGACGCGAACTACGAGATTGACTTCGTGAAGGTCGTGAATGCAGGCAAGCAGTCGGAATCGTTTACCCCGACCAAGAAGAACAATGTTTACACCTACAAGGTCCCCGGTTTCAACACAATCATTGCGGCAAACTTCAAGGCTGTAGCTGGCTCCTCTTCGAGCGGAACAGACCCGCAGAGCAGCGAATCGAGTAGCTCCAAAAAGGTCGAATCGTCGAGCAGCCGTCCCGACAGCCTGGGTTCGTCGTCTAGCGAAGACAACGGTTACTACTGCGTAGATATTGTCCCGGACGAAAACGGCACGATCCAGATGGCCGGTTCCTTCGCTAAGCAACAAAAGAACTGCACTCTCGAAGGGAACGAAATCACGCTGGGTGTTTACCCTGAGTCGGGTTACATTCTGGAATCCATCTCGGTCAAGATGAAAAATGGTGAGAAGATCAGTCTGAAAGAGGATAGTTCCACGTACAAGTTCAAGATGCCCGCCTCTGATGTGACCGTAAAGGCAACCTATAAGGTTGGCGAGTACGAGGTCAAGGTAGAAGGTTGCGGCGAACTGAAGTGCGATGTTTCTCAAGCCAAGGCAAAGGCCGGCGACGATATCAAGGTGACGATTACTCTCGTGGCTGGATATTCCGGCTTTACGCTCTCGGCAATGGGACTCAAGAGCGTCGACAGGAAGGACTCTGGAGCAAAAACGACGCTCTCGTTCACGATGCCCGGCAACGATGTGACCATAATGATTGAACCGCAAGGGAAGTCGAGTACAGTGACTTCCAGCAGTTCGAGCAAGGAAGGGGGCGATAGCAAGTCGTCCAGTTCCGGAAAGAGTGGCAAGAGTAGCTCCAGCAAGAGTGGTAAGAGCAGTTCCAGCAAGGGCGGCAAGAACGCTATTCATGTCTCTGCCCAGATACCGCAGTTTAGCGTGGTTGCTGCCGACCGCCAGATTCTCGTTTCCGGTGTTCCTGCAGGTGCCGACTACTTCTTGCTCGATATCAACGGCCGTGTGATGTCCCAGGGCTGCTCTGTCGCGCAGGACTTCACGATTGCCGTCCCGCGTTCGGGCAACTACCTGCTCCGCGTCGGCAATACCGTGCGTACCGTGAACGTCCAGTAATGTTCTAGGGCTTACGTTCCATGTCCAAGGCTATTGCTGGGCGCATGTACCGGCATTACAAGAAGGCGACGATGGTTTACACCGTCGTCGTTGCCGATGCCCTAGATTGTGAGAGCGTTCAGCCCCTGGTTGTCTACCGTAGCGAATACGATTCGCCCGACCACCCGAAGGGGACGGTCTGGGTGCGCTCCCGTGCAGATTTCGAAAGCAGGGTGACTCTTGCCGACGGGACCGTGGTGGACCGCTTTACCGAAATCCCGTAAATTTCTAATTTTGCACAAAACACAGCATCCTGTTTTGTCAAGGAGTTTTTATGGGCGGCTTTTGCGGCGTTGTTTCCAAGGACGATTGCGTAAGCGATCTTTTCTTCGGTACTGACTACCACTCACATCTTGGAACCCACCGTGGCGGTATGGCGGTTCTTAAAGCGAACGGAATGTTCCACCGTTCGATCCACAACATCCAGAATACTCCGTTCCGCAGCAAGTTCGAACACGACATCGCGTCCTTCTCGGGCAAAATTGGCATCGGCGTCATCTCCGACACCGACCCGCAGCCGCTTGTGATGACTTCCAAACTCGGTACGTTCGCGATTGTCACCGTCGGTCTCCTGACGAACATCGAAGAACTCAAGGAAGAACTCTTCCGCAACAACTGCATGCAGCTGCAGTACTCGACCACGAGCGGTATGGTCGGTCCGACCGAAGTCGTTTCCGCGCTCATCGCGACTCGCGACTCGATTGTCGACGGCCTCAAGTATGTACACGAGAAGGTGAAGGGAAGCTGCTCCGTGCTGCTCATGAGCAGCGAAGGCAAGTTCTTTGCAAGCCGCGACAAATGGGGCCGCACGCCGATTATTCTCGGCAAGAAGGAAGGCTCGATGATCGCCGTCCAAGAAAGCTGCGCCCTGCACAACCTCGGTTACGAACATGTACGCGACCTTGGTCCCGGCGAAATTGTCGAGATCACTCCGGATGGCGAAACGACGCTCGTCGAGCCCGGCAAGAAGATGGCCATCTGCTCGTTCCTCTGGGTTTACTATGGCTATCCGGCATCGAGCTACGAAGGCCGCAATGTCGAAATGACCCGCTACCGCTGCGGTTCCGCGCTCGCCAAGCGCACCCCCACCGAAGCTGACGCCGCCTGCGGAATTCCGGATTCCGGTACGTCGCATGCGTTAGGTTATGCGCACGAGGCCGGCATCAAGTTTGCACGCCCCTTCGTCAAGTACACGCCTACGTGGGCACGCTCCTTCATGCCGCAAGACCAGAAGCAGCGCGAACGTGTCGCCTCGATGAAGCTCATTCCGATTCCGGGACTCATCAAGGATCGTCGCCTTGTGTTCTGCGACGATTCCATCGTGCGCGGCACGCAGCTCGGCAAGCAGGCCCTGAAGCTTTATTCACTCGGCTGTAAAGAAACGCATATGCGTATCGCTTGCCCGCCGCTCGTTTATCCGTGCAAGTTCATCAACTTCTCCCGTTCCAAGAACGAATACGACTTGATTACCCGTCGCTACATTCGTGACCAGGAAGGCGAAAACGCCGATATCGAGAAGTACACCAACCCCGATGGCGAAGCCTACAAGGGCATGGTGGAATACATCCGCCAGAAGCTGAACCTCACGACGCTTGCGTTCCAGCGCATCGACGACGTGATTCACGCCATTGGCCTGCCCGAAGACCAACTCTGCACTTACTGCTGGAGCGGTAAGGACTACGCCGAAACGGGCGACTGCTACCATTGTCCTTGCGAAAGCGAGGGCGGTGAATGCCCCTGCAAGTCCAAGAAGGGTTAAGACAGCAATAAAGTAAGCCTTGTTAATTGGCCGCTGCACAGAAAGTGCGGCGGCTTTTTTTTGCACTTTTTTTCAAGTTTTGTTCCTCAAAGGTTATTTTGTAATAATTATTTTACTTTGTTTCCTTCTACTTTATTTTATATATATGTACCTTGTAAGAGGAAAATATGAGGATATTGTTAAGTCTGACAGAAAAGTGTAACCTGAGATGCCGCTATTGCTATTATACAGAAAGTCAATCCGCCCGCTGTGCCGATATGAGCGACGAAGTGATGGAAGCCGGCTTGCGTTACGCCTTGGAAAAGACGATTGAATTCAAACAAAAACTTTTGGCTGTCACTTATTTTGGCGGAGAACCGCTCTTGCGTTTTGACGCTATCCGCAAGGGGACCGAATATCTGAAGAATTTGGTGCAAAGCCGCCGCTCTGAACTCCCGGGCGATTTTGTTTTGAAGTTCGGTGTGAATACGAATGGCACGTTGCTCAACGACGAAATCCTGGAATATTTTGATAGGGAAAATTTCTTTATCTACTTGTCGCTGGATGGCCCGGCTCCACGTCACGACATTGCGCGACGTACCGTTGGGGGCAAGGGCAGTTTCGAGGCTATCGCACCGTTTATCCCTGCGCTTGTAAAGCAGAATGCGTTTGTCCTTTCTGTTACGACTCATGATAACGTCAAGGGCTTGGCCGATTCCGTGAAGTGGCTCAAAAGCCAGGGGTTCTTGCAGGTGCAGAACATGGTTGACTTCGACGGACATTGGACTATCGAGGAGATGAACGAACTCGCCCTGGAATATCGCCAGCTTGCGGAATTCTGGTATGAGCTTAAGAAGGCGAAGGATGATTTTTACATACAGGTGGTGCAAGACCATATTCTGTACCATGTGCTCAGCTTGACGAAAAAGACATGCTCTTGCGACATCCTCAAGGGGACCCTCGGCATTGCGACAAACGGCAATGTTTTCCCGTGCAGCCGTTTTATAACCAGCAAGCCAGATGCCCCGTACATTCTGGGCAATATCCTGGACAAGGAAGACCATATTTACGACAGCCCCGTGGCGAAAGAAGTGTATCACTTCCTCGAAACCGACAAGAAGGAATGTGAAGGGTGCGGAATTATGCGCCGGTGCTCCATGCATGAGTGTGGTTGCACTTCTTTCTACACGACAGGGAGCCTGTTCGGGGTATCGGCAGAGGTATGTACCCACGAGCGCATTCTTTGTGCCATTTGCGACGAATTTGCCGCTAAGCTACAAAGCGAAGGCAAGGCAGAAGATGTCCTATAAATCAAACCCAACAACCCAACAGACATAAGGAGAAAAAAATGCCTGAAAAAATGAAAGTACAAAAAGCGGACTGCACAATTGGTGTGGCAAAGGTCAACAAAAATATAAGTGCTAAGATTGATCCCGGCCAAACGGGTGGGGTACGCCCTATTGGTGTTGATGTCAAACCCAAAGACCCCATTAAGGTTCCCAAGAATAATATCAGTGGTGGCATGACTGCGCTGAAGAATAAGGCTTCCGTGAAAATGGGAAGGTAATTCCCTTTTTTGACGCTGCAAAAGCCAATTTCGCAAAGAAGCCGCCACCAAGGGTGACGGCTTCTTTATAAAGTAATTTTTTTTTAATTTTTCTGACAGAATAGGGTTGTAAGAAAAAAAACATTTCATATATTTTTTACTAACCCCGTGTTTAACTAACTAAAAAAGGGAGAATGATGAAAAAGTTATTTCTTACATGGTCTGCCGCTAGCCTTCTAGCGCTTTTTTACGCCGCTTGCGGTGATGACGTTATTCACGTCCACAACGACGAATACGCTATTGTGGATTCTCTCGACAGCCTCGTCTGTAATAGCGAGAACGAAGGGGAAATGGCCCTCGTGAAGTCGACCGGCGTCCTTTATGTTTGTACCGATGGCGCATGGGCTGTTGTCAACGCTGCCGATGCCGTGGACCTCCGATGCAAGTCCGAGCCGCTGAAGGATTCTACCGGCTACAAGATTATATGCGATGGCAAGACAATCGGTACTGTCCAGAATGGTTCCGATGGCAAGAATGGTCAAAACGGTGCCGATGGTAAGAACGGTCAAAACGGTGCCGATGGCAAGCCCGGCCAAAAGGGTAATGACGGTAAGGAAGTGAACGTCGATAGTCTCTCCAAGGTCATTTCCAAGAAGGTGACCGACGAAGTGATCGATTCGCTTGCTTGCCGCGTCGACTCGAGCTGGACCGATACGAAGGAGTCCCTCATCAACGTGCAGATTGCTTGCGGCTCGGGCATGAGCGTCATCCAGTTGCCGACGTTGGTCCCGAACAAGAACCTGACCAAGCATTACAAAAAGACCGTCATGCTGAGATTCACGTATAGTTCTGGCTCTCAATTATCAGAGCTTGGATTTAGCACTACGGCTGAGCTGACTGTGATGGAAGTCGATTCCAACTTCGAAAGGACTGGGAAGAACTTCGTCTCGGAAATGCAACTTTCGAAAGAGAAGGAATTGACCATTTATGATGAGCCTAGTATGGGAATATCGAAAATGTCCGTGCATTTCCTTGAGGGCCAAATCGATGTGACGAACATGATGAATTCGTACGCCCAATTCCGTGTAAGTCTTGCTCGCGAAAGCGGGTTTTCCGATATGGTGTTCATGGCCTTTGTCGATATGGATGCTGGCGATACCATTGTCATTGATTTTATTAGTGACTACAAGGCCGCCCGCATTGAGACTCTCATGAAGAATGGTGAGACAAACTTCGCCAGTGCGAGTAAGCAGGCAAACGACGAAATTACGGAGGCTCTAGGCCTCGGTAAGGATTTGGCCGCTGTCGATTTCCACATGTCGGATTCGGTTGAACATAATGAAAAGTATGTAGCAACAGCTTGGCCCATGCTGCTTAGGAATTACGAACGTTATTATTCTTATGTCTTTGATTACAACAGGGTTTATTTCGATTATAGGGAACTTTTCGGTAAGGAAGGCAACTTCAAGAAAGCGATTGAAGAGCCGCTTCCCTTCAGTTCTACATCTAAGGCAGAATATCCGGTGTTCTTTGTAGACTTTTTCTTGATGAAAGGTGAAAATGATGGAGCAGAATACAAAATAAACCAGAAAGGCTTGATTGATGCTTACGAACTGCCTGCTTGCGACTCGAAACGGAATGGTATTTACGAGACTACGGTTACAGGAGGCTTTTTCAAGTACTTCAGGTGCAAAGGAAGAATGGAACTTTGGGAACCTTTAAGGAATTTTGGCCGGTCGGAAGAGGAAGTCAATGAGATTGTAAGTGCTCTTGCTGGCAAATGCAATGATTTGACCTCGGGTCAGTACTTTATGATGGATTCCCTTGGCGAGTCAATCGTTATGGAATGTAATGGGCAATCTTGGGCCAGGTCTTACGATTTGAAAAAGGCTCTTTGCAAGGGTGAACAGGCCGGGTCTTATGTATCTGGAATCGGGGGAAAAGGCTACGTTCAGTATTTCCGCTGCGTTGCTGATTCCAGTGGCAATATTAGCGCAGATTCTGTTGCTTATGAGGAGTATGCCATCGGGAAACAGTGCAATGCCGGTACAAAGGATACATTGTACTCCGTTCCTGGTCGTAGATCTTTCTATAGGTGTGATACCTTGAGAAAATCTTTTGTCCCGTTATCTAGTAATTATATAGACACTCTTGCCAGCATGCAGTTGGGCAAATGCGATGAGGCTAACGGGAATAACGTGAATAAAGTGGGTGCAATCTATGTGGCGCCAGGGCAACAGGATTATGCGGCGTGCAAGCTTGATAATGATGGCGTGGGCAGGTGGATCAAGGCGCAGCCCGTTGAAGTCGAGCATGGGGTGTGCACTGAAACTCTGAAGAATCATTCCTCGATTTACAAGGTGGACCAATATGAATGGGAACAGTCCATGACGACGGGCAAGAACTTTTTCAAGTGCGATTGCGATTATTACGATGTACAAACGCAGAGCGGTGATACTGTGTTGGTAAACCGTATCTATAGCAATTGTCATTGGTCCGAAGCGGATGACCTTGATATCAAATTGAATAGGGCCTGCAATTCCAGCACCAAGGATTCGATCGTCGTATTTGGCGGAGATGTTTACTTCTGCCAGGAAGTCTGGACTGAGACCAGATCCTTCGCTTGGAACATGTTTGACGTCAATGAGGACTGCCCGAGTATCGCCTCTCCTGGGCGATATATTCAATGGAATGGCAGTGTCGAATCATGTGAATATCCTTGTAATTTCAACGGAAAGACTTACTATTACAGTAAGAGGGACGGCAGATGGATTGAGCTTGGCCAGGATGAAATTTGCAAGTCCGAACGCGAATACTGCCAAGAGTCGGTCGATGGTTATGTTGTTATCGATGATGCCATCCATGTGAAACAGGTGCAGATGAGTTATGTGCGTGAGTATTTGGACGACGAAAGAAAGATTTGTGTGGATCTGGAGTCAATGTGCGTAAATGTGGTCGAACGCGATTTTCATGGCACCTATAATGAGGAACTCGTTAAAAGGGAATCTAACTATGTCGTAATGCTGAATGGTGTAAGTGTAGATGGATTTGAACTCCCGGAGGTCTATTCCGCTCACAGTGATTCAACGGGCCATTACAGGTGCGTAAGAGAAACCGAAATCAATAATATTTGCACTGCCTTGAATGGAGATCCGGCTGCTTTCGAAGGTTCGTCTTGTGATAATCCCTGTAAATACGGCGGCAAGGAATATTTCTACAACTCTGAGCGCCGGAAGTGGATGACGCTTGACGAAATGGGGCTGACAGATTGCTCGGATATGTAAAAGCGCTGTGATGCCAAAAATGGAAAATGCTTGCCAGCTCCTGCGGTGAAACCGTAGTGAACAAACGGGCAATGCAAAATAAAAGTCCGGCCTCTGGCCGGATTTTTTTGCGTTTTTTAAAGGGTTGTTGCAAATGGGGGGGGGTGTAAAAAGGGTCTTTTGGCGGGGTAGACTTGCAAAGTGGGGGAGAATGTTATAGATTTTGAGTAAACGAAGAAGGTGCAAAATGAACAAACAATATTTATGGGCGAAAATCGCCATTGTCGCTGCGTTTTCCGCAGCATCATCGGCCGCTTGGGCGGGGAACTGTTATTTTACGGGCGGCCATTACGATGCTTCTCCCGACACCAACACGTTGTACTTGGAGTCGTTTGCTGATGAAGGGGCGGAAGTTGTTATAACTGATAAAGACGTGCAATGTATTAACAGTAATGTTAACAATGCAACAAAGGTCGTCGTTCGGCGTGATACTCCGCTCAAGTCCACTTCGACGCTTGTGATTCCTGTTCGAGCACAAATAGACACATCATTGTGTTTTAAAGTGTATGACGTGAAAAACTTTAGTAAGGTTGATGGTAAATGGACTATTGTAGCAGCCGATACGAGCGGGCTTGTTCAGGAAAATAGACCGGTCATTGTACGCCTCAAAACGGAAAAACAGGGATGCCAGGATCTTATGGCAATTTCAATGCTTTTGGACCATGCTGCAAAAACACCTGACAATGAGACGAACCTTAGACAATATCTTTGGAATGGTAATAGTGGCCAAAGCAACTTTTATCTTGCGGGCACTTACAAATACAAAAAATGGGTATCTGGAACATCTGGTATTGATAAAGTTTACGGCTATGCAGCTAGGGATAAGAATGGTGCTTCTGGAGGTCAGTTTGTCAAAATCGGTGCTGGCGCCTACCTTCCGCCCTTGCGTGCCTACCTAGAGTACCAAGGCTCAGGCTTGGCGAAAAAATCTTCGGATAACGGAGAGGACTTTGAACTTCCCGAAACAATCGAGGTTCGCCTCATTGACAGCGACAGTACCATGTCCATCGGCAAGTTGAATCCGGTCACGGGTGAAATCCAGATGGATAGTCGCCGCTTCGACCTCAATGGCCGCCTCATCAACGGGAAGCCGGCAAACCATGGTGTGTATGTTAACAAGAAAAAGGCTATTCGCTAATTAGGAGGGAGAGTCAAGATGAATAAGAAAGAATATAAAGCTCCGGAAATGGAAGTGTTGGATCTCAAGCATCAGGCTCCGTTGCTGAGTGGCAGTAATGAATGCACTGATGGAGATTATTGCGACGAACTCGGGTTCGACATTCGCAGTACGGACCATCCGAAGGCATAGCACAAGCATCATCCGTTCAAGGATTTTTATGGCGTCCTCTCTCGAAGGGGATGCCTTTTTTTATTGCCCTCGATTGGTTGCAAAGTCATATTTGAATATTCTATAGCGGGCACACTGGCGATGGTGGTCCGGCGTGATTTTTTCATATTTGTTGGTTTGTAAACTATTGTTATCATTGATTTCTTTTTACGCGGTTGGATAATATTATTTAATTACATCTTTGGTAAAGAATGTGATAACAGAGCGGTTTGTAGCGATGTATGTATTTGTGTTGTTGAAATATGATTCTTTTGTATGTAATCTTTCAAAAAGATTATTTTGTGTAAATTAATTCCCTATTTCTGTAAGAATTGTAAGAAATAAAACATTAAATTACTTTGTTTTGTTTTTGAAATTTTGCTTTTCTCGCATTGCCAAGGCGTATGTCCTTTTATAGATTTTGCGCACAAAAGAAAAGGTGGGAACAATGAATACAAACTATTCGGCCTTCGCGAAGGTCGCTTTGTTTTTGATGGTCGCCGTGATGGCAACGTCCGCATGGTGCGCTCGTCCGAGTGAATCACCGACTTGCAAATTTACAGGTGGTGCCTACTACAAATCCAATAACACTCTGTATCTGGAATCCTTCGCTGAGAAAGGTGCTCTTGTTAAATATGATGCAAGTGCAGCATCTTGCCTTAACAATAACGCTTCGGACCGTTTGAAGGTCACGATTGAACGCAGCGCAGCCCTTACGCAGAATTCGACGCTTATTTTGCCGATTGCGGTGAGGAAAAGCGGCCAGTATACCAGTTCCTGTGTCAATATGTATGATATCTACAATTTCAGCAAAGTGAACGGTAAGTGGATTGCTGATGGCAAGAATATGCAGGACAATCTTTCTGCCAACAGGCCGGCTCTGATTGTTGCCGATACAAAATCGAGCAAATGCAAAGACATTAAGGAAATTACATTCCTGGCCCAGAGTTATAACAATAACCCGGCGCCAGCTAAGGACCAAAATCTCGAACTTTGGTTGCACGATAATAGCGCACATACCGAGAGTTTCGTGTTTGCCGGAACATACAACTATGTTGAATGGAAAGCGGGTGATGGCAAAATTGGTAAGGTTTACGGCTATGCGGCCAGGGATAAGGGCGCAGTCACTGCCGGCCAATTTGTGAAGGTCGGAACGGGTGCAAATATTGCTCCTCTTCGCGCTTACTTGCGGTACAAGGGTCATGGTCTGGCCAAGGTTTCTAGCGATGCTGTTAGCGAAGAAGATTTGCCCGAAACGATTGAAGTTCGTCTCCACGATTCTGACAGCACGCTCTCCATCGGCAAGTTGAACACCATCACGGGTGAATTCAAGATGGAAGGCCGTCGTTTCGATTTGAATGGCCGTGCGGTTGGCGAAAAGCCAGCTAATCACGCCGTGTACGTTGACAAGAAGAAAGTGGTTCGTTAATTTTTGGGGGAAACAAAATGAAAAAGAAAGAATATGTTGCGCCAGAAATGGAAGTGATGGACCTCAAGCACCAGGCTCCCCTGCTGAGCGGCAGCGGCGAAGAGACATGTGATGATGGAGATTATTGCGACGAACTCGGCCTCGATATCAAAGGAAGTGTGCAACCCAGGGCATAGTTCCGTGCGTCCGCTCGACGAAGCGTTTTTTGCAATCCTGCGTTTGGCTTTAGGGGCCGCGCAGGATTTTTTATTTGACCTTGATGCGTCGCAGTGGCACGCCCTGTATTCCTTGGCGAAACAGCAGTCCCTGATGGGGGTTGCCTTCGACGGTATTTCCATGCTCCCCAAGGAAAAACGCCCGTCAAAGGAGCTCATGCTGCAATGGTCGTGCGTTGCTGAATCTATCCGTGGCGTTAACTGGAAGATGAACCGCGAGGCAGCCCGCATTACGCACCTGTTCGAGGAACATGGCCGCCGGGGCGTTATCCTCAAGGGCCAGGCGAACGCGCGGCTATACCCCAATCCACTGGCGCGGCAAGCTGGCGATATCGATATCTGGATTCCGGGCGGGTTCCGCAGCGTGGTGGATTTCTTGAAGGGGCTCGGCCTGATTTCGAACGGCAAGGACCTCAAGGGCATTTTCCACCATGTGGAGATGCACGGTGAAGACGGAATCCCTGTCGAAGTCCATTACAAGCCTGCGTCGGGCATCCCGTTCCGGGATGGCGAATTCCAGAAATTCCTTTTGGACGAGGTCAAGAGCGCGGCGCTCGTTCCCGAGGGGTTCTATGCCCCGTCTATCAAATTTGCGCTGGTGATGCAGCTAGCGCACTTGCAACAGCATTTCTTTAGCAAGGGCCTGGGCTTGCGGCAGTACATGGATTACTATATGCTGCTCCTCCATTCCACCGAAGAAGACCGTTGTGAAGTTGCCACGGTGATGAAACGGCTCTCGATGATGCGGGCGTGCTCCGGCGTAATGTGGGTGCTCGGCCACGTGTTTGCGCTGGAACGGGAAAAAATGCTTTGCCCGCCCGACGCATGGCGCGGGCGTCGCCTGCTCCGCCAAGTCTTGGAAGGTGGAAATTTTGGACAATTCGGCAAGGAATACCGGCTGCGGGGTGTATCGCGCTGGTTTAACGACAGGCTGCGGATGCTACGCTGGCTGTCGTTCGATCCGGTGAACGTGCTGTTCAAGGAACTGCGCTACTGGCGTGCCACGATTTTCTTGATTCCGCTGCGCATAAAAAAACGCGAGTTCTTCCTCAAAAGAACCCGCGAAGATGCTTAGGCAAAAAGTAAACGTTTTTTGTGACTAGTCCTTATAAGCAATGGTCACTTTGAAAAGGGCGGAGCATTTTTGATCGTCGTTGCCCCAATGCTCTGAACCTCCTGCGAATAATCCGACACCTAAATCGCCTATTGCGGCCTTGAAACGATCGACAAATCTTGATTCTCTCCATATTCCACGGAGGATATCATCGCATTCGTCTCTTGTAAGCGTGTAGCGTTCTTTGCTGTTGCTGCTATTGTTTTTCCCGGTTTCTTCGATGATGCCTTTGCATGCATATAGGCCATCGTGAATGAATGCGGCCGCATTATATATATGTGCGTATTTATCGTCCATTGCAATGTAGGCGGGCATCTCTCTTCTAAATTTTTTAGGAACTGATGCTCCGTTTGTTTTGAATCCGGTTCCGAAATGAATTTCCATTATGGCTTTGTGCTTTTTTCTGCCTTTTTTGTTGATATCGGCATAACGTGTGATTTCCAGTTGGACGTGGGCATCTTTTTTTAAGGTGATTGTATCTCCTTCATCGACAGGGTCGAATTGAAAACGGTCGATGACTTGGATGTCGTTCACCGTGATTTCGTTTGAACCGGAAAAGAAAGATTTGATTTTGCTCCATAAGCCCATGATGAGCCCTCCTTGGGGGTGTTTGTTTGTGCTCTTTATGATACAAAATAAACTAATGGCAGTTTGTTTGAATTGGAAAATTTGTAAAAAAATGGTTTCATTGTGCAAAAAAAGGCCGCGACCCTGGAATCGCGACCCTTCCGGCCTTTCGGCCTATCCTCCAACCCCTGGATGATAGAGGTTTAATCCTTGACGCAGCGGATGGACAATGTTTCAGGTATCTGTTCTGCGGACATTATATACGGTTTCCAACTGTCCATGCTAAGGCCGAGTATCGACCAGGCTTCGACATCCACTTGTTCAAGGAAGGCGAATATTTCAAGAGTGAAATCGCCAAATCCAATTGGTGGCAGGTATTTCGAGGCGTACCATCCGAAACCGTCGCGTGCCTTGAATTCCTCGCAGCCTGGGTAATCAGGGCAAAATCCGGAAGCATATTCCACAAGACGCATCAGACGAGTCCATTCTTCGTGAGTCGGAATGTGCCAGCCGTTGGGACAGATGCTCTGGAAGTGCCCCCCTTCCATTATGATGGTATCGGCGCCAATCACGTCATGTTCTGCGTACCGGAAAAAGGTGTTCCAGTATGTGGAATCAAGGGAATTCATGTACTTGATAAACTTAAGCTCACGGCTTTGGGTTATTTCGTAGATGGAGGAATCGAGCCCGATGGCGGGATGGATGGAATCGTTGCTGTATGTCAGGTTTTCTGCCATCCATGTAAACGGGGTCCCTTCGATGTTGTATGTGACCGTCTTGTAGGTTTTTCCGTCGCGGTCGTCGGTCATGGTGCCGGTTTCGAAATTCACTTTTTCAGTTATTTTGTATCGTCCGGGTTCTGCCGTCCATGCTCCCGATAGGCACGTGAAGTTCAGGTATTGGTCTTCGTACCCATCCGTTTCTACTGTATCGCCTTCGCGTGCGGCAGTACATTCGCCTAAACTGTATAACGCTGCGAGGAATCCCGTTACGAAGGCTTTCTCGCTATTGCTTGCATAATCAACGTCATTAAGGCTCCATCTCAGAAGATTCTTTAATAAGGCTGCTTTGACGGAATCGACTGCTGTGAAGTTTCCTGATTTGCTAAATGCGTTGACTGCTGACGCTGAGTAATCGGGCGCAGTGGAATACATATGAACAGAGTAATTGTTTAAGTCGACGCCGGAATAGGTGTATATATATATGAAGCTTTCAACTCGATATGCCATGAGCACTTTGTTACTGTCCTGGACAAAATCACTCTTGTCAAAATTGAACGTCCCGTTGTATACTCCCACGGCTTCCAGAATTTCCTGATCGGCTTGCTGTTTTGCCGTTGCGAAAGCGGTCCCGTTTTTAAATAGATGCTTTATGCGGGCCGCTTCAAGGCGGGTCATTATGTTGACCGCAATGTCATCAGTCGTGCGCAAATCGACGAGCGCACTGTAATTGCGATTGAGAGGGTGCATTGGGCTATAGTGAATTGTGTCGGAGAAATCCTTTAAATCATCTTTGTTGACGAGTTCCCATTCACTATCGTTATAGATTTCGGGCAAGAGTTCGACCAATACATAGGGGCTGCTCAGTGAGACGCTGTCAAAGCTGAATTGCCCGGTTTTGTTTGTACAGCGGGTGAAATAGAATTTTCCCGTTGCATCCAGCGTGAGCGAGTCCAGTTCGGACAACCTTAAAACAGAACCGTAGGGGATAAAGGACCCCTGCAATGAAAGGGAGTCGAGCGAAGTGGACCCTTGGAAAGTGTCCGAAGACGAGGCTCCTGTTCCCACCGCTCTTCCAGATATAGTGAAGTTTTTTGCCTGGAGGCCTCTCTCTTCTGCTGTGCCTCCATCGGCAATAGACTTGCTATCTTCGGAGCATGCGATGAGGGCCAAGGCAAGCAATACCGTCGCCTTGCAAACCATTTGTTTGACTATTCCTGAGTAATTCATGGTATCCTCCTAACCCTTTTTGTTTGAATTTTTGTTTGTCATCGGGAACAACTGCATGTTCAAACGGTAGACCTCGTCTGTCGCAGCATTTTTTTTCGCGATGGCGATGATGCGCTTGCGGCATTCGGCGATTTCTTGCACGATTTCTTCGTAGGCGTCGTGCGTGATGCCGAGTGTGACGCCCGAAAAATGACGTTTGTCCTGGGCAACTCCTTCGATGGCGTCGAGTGCGAACTGCCCCATTTGGCGGTGCATTCCGCGGACGGCCACGGGGGTCACGTCCATGTTGCCTGTCGTCACGGATTTTTCTGTCTGGATATAGTTTCCGTTGTCGTCCTTCTTGAGCAGGTCCGCCTTGAGAAGGAACTTCAGCGTGTCGCTGACTTCGGCGGCCGTGATTTCCGGGCGGCAAGCGTGGGCGAGCGCGAGTGGCTTCGCACCCGGCATCGAGGGTGCCAGTTCACGGATGACCGGATTCTTCCAGTCTTCGAAAAAGCGGAATGCGTCGCCTTCTAGGATTTTGGTCTTGTGGGCCTCGGCAATCGAAAGCATCTTTTTGAAGATTGCTTTTTTGTCGGCGTCCTTTTTCGCATGGTCGAACTTGACCATCTCGGCGAAATATTCCTGTTCGTAGTCTGCCAGGTGCATTGCCTTTGCGACGCGCTCCACGGCGGCATCGCTCAAGTTGAAACGACCCTCGCTTACATACTTGAGATAAACCGGCGAAGAAAAGCCTGCTGCCTGTGCGAACTCCGGCCAAGTAAATGCGGACTTGGCCTTTCTGTCGGCGTAATAGTCCGCGATGTACTGGCGGTAGCTTGCGTATTCTAGTACATCTTTCATTGTTTCCTCCTAACCAAACGGCCTTCCGGTTTTATATCCTGTGCCGTTTTCGTTTTTAATATACATCATAAAAAACAAAAAGTCAATAGTTTTTACAATAAATAATTGCTGTTTTTATTAAAATTTAGGCATTTGTTTAAATTTTGTGATAAAAACGGTGAAATTTCACAATAAGAAGACGCGGCGATTCGCTAAAAATGGAAAAAAAAGAAAGGCGGGCCGAAGCCCGTCTTCCTTTTCCTCCTACCCCTAGGTTTGAGGAGTTTTTGATGAGAGAGACTCTAGTTTTGTATGCAGCGGACTGCTGCCGCCCTTAAGGTGTCGCCGATCGAGCCGTATCCAAGGTCCTCGTCATAATCGAACCAGACCTTGTCCGGAGTAGATCCAGTCCGCCAACTTTGGAACGAGACCCAACGAACCAGGGCGTCTGCAACAACAAATTGTACCCCCCAGTCACTCTTTGCCGCAATCTGTCGATTTTCCACGTCTACCCAGAGCTCATGGACAAGTTTTTTGATTTCAAATCCAGTCGCATCTTCGCCAAACAACGCCAAAGCAGCGTCCTTGGAGTCTACACCATAGTGCTCGCCCATCATCTGCAACAGGGAATTCCAATCATTCACCGTCGGGAGCCTCCATCCTTCGGGGCAGATTCCCTGATAAGCGTCCTTGTTCTTGTCCGCCATGTATTCTGTAATACCAAATGACCCGTATTCCACGCCTTCAGTGCACTTAACTCCATACAGAGAATCACACTTCAACTTTACCTCGGCTATGCACGCACTATCGGAACCGCACGCTCCCGTTCTCATGTAAATGCAGCTTTCTTTAGCCTCGATATCCCCAGGGACGCAAGGATCGTCGTGCTGCTCCAGGAAAACCGTATCGCCAACTGAGTCTATAGAATACATCCTGATGTCATGCTCGCCAATATTCATTGCGCTAAGCCATGTATAGAAACGGCCATAGGTTTTTCCGCTGCGGTCATAGTACTGTGTAAAGGCATTCCACTTCGATTTAGCATTCAGTGCGCTATCGGCGCCCGACGATACCGTATCTTCAAAATTTAGGTTTTGAGCCATCCAGGTCTGCGAAACACCATCGATATTGTACGTGACTGTTTTATAGGTCTGCCCGTCACGGTTGTCTGTCATTGTGCCTTTTGTATATTCAAGTTTTTTTAATCCCAAGGTCCATTTTCCAGAATGGCAAACTATCGCGACGGAATCACCTAACATTCTTCCTACAAGAACAATCGCCATCTCGTTTTCACGAGCCTCCGTGCATTGCCCAATACCATTCTCTTCTGCAAGGAGGCCTACTTGATAATCTATCATCTTCTTCTTATTCTGGTAGTACTCTTCAGCTTCAGTCCCAGAATCCGCAATAACCACTGATGGGATATATAACATGTCTTCCACATACATGCTAATATCGAAATCTATAAGATGGCGCTCGGTAACACTCGTTTGTCGGATTAGTGCTTCTGCATACGCTAGTTCCGATTTTTCATCGAACAATTCTTCAAACGAGCCCAGGTCCTCATATATCCCGAGCTGTTTCAGGACATCGCGTTCGGCCATTGTGTTCGCCTCCGCAAACGACTTCCCTTGGGTCACATATTCACGCAATAACGGAACTTTTGCAG
>JAEERM010000171.1 GCA_016285835.1 Fibrobacter sp. | reverse complement strand
GACAAAAAATGGCCCATTATAGTTGACGAGCCTCCAATCGCCCTATAGAAATGCTTCCATTCCATTTTCGTGGGCACATGCCAGCCTTCCGGGCAAATATTTTCCATCACGCCCGCCCATGTATACAAGCGCCCATATATTGCACAAGAATCTGGAGAGTCGTTATAGCAGTAGCTATTGGAACCGGAGCCGCCTTGATCCATTTTGTAATTCAGATTCTCCGCCATCCACGTTTGCGAACCGATTGTAACCGTCTTATAAGTCCGTCCATCGCGTTTGTCTGTAATTGAATCGATAACAAAATCCAAAACCTGCGCAACAGGGACATCGGCTTCTTCTTTTTGAATGCACCGAACCGATATTCCGACGCTTTTGTCCATGATAACATTTGACGAAACAATCATTCTAGAACTATCGGCATCAAGGTTCATCCAATCCGCAATATATTGGTTTGACGAATTTCTATCACTTGTCCAAAACCAAGCACTCGTACCAGCGCCACGAAATGGACTATATTCTTCCTTGGTGCTAGGATCCCAATAACCGGCCGGTAGAGCATTAAATCCTAACACATTGGTTCCGTTACCATTCTTGCTCCAGCCCTTTTTCGACTTCAATGCGGTCCCTATAGCCGATGGATCCTCAACAACATATCGGAAATTGTAAAAATCTTTCTGCTCAGGTAGTCGCCACCCCTCAGGACAAGCAGGGGATGGCCTATCTTCGCCAGACCAAACCTCATATGCAGCCGTAGCCTGAAGCCACGTATATAGACGACCATATTTGGCACAGCTATCAGGACTATCCTTATAGCAAAGGGACTCTCCATCATCATAATTCAAGTTCTCGGCCATCCAAACCAGGTCACCAATCTTGACTGTTTTATAAACATGGCCATCGCGAGGGTCCGTAAATGAACCATACTGAATATTTTCGTTGTCAAAATTTTTGCCGTCAACGGCTTCGCTGTCTGAATCTGTATTGTCACTGGAGTCATCTAAACAGCCCATATAGGAGATTAGCGAACCGACCATAAATACGGCCACTCCAAAACGGTTCAAGGCGTTAGCAAAGATTTTCATTTTTTCATCTACCCTTTAAAACAGGTCCTAAATTCAAAAATCTAGAAAACAAACCCTGCACGGATCGTTTTTTATTTGCGCAAATTAAAAAATTTCTAATTTTTCGCCGTATTCAAAAAGCCCGTAGGGCACCAGAAGGATTAAAAATGAAACTCTCCAAGTATTTTTACGTCACGCTCCGCGAAACGCCGAGCGATGCCACCATGCCGAGCCACATCTTTTTAATGCGCGGCGGCTACATCAAGCCCGTTTCTACCGGTATCTACTCCATGATGCCCATGGGTTTCCGCGTGATCCAGAAGATCGTGAACATCATCCGCGAAGAAATGAACAAGATTGGCGGTATCGAAGTGGACCTGCCGGTGGTGCAGACCGCTGAACTCTGGAGCGAATCGGGCCGTTACCAGGCCATCGGCGAAGAACTCCTGCGTTTCAAGGACCGCAACAACCACAACATGGTGCTCGCCATGACGCACGAAGAAGCCATGACCGACCTCGTGCGCTACGTGCTCAACAGCTACAAGCAACTGCCGGTGATGCTCTACCAGTTCAAGACCAAGTATCGTGACGAAGCCCGTGCCCGCGGCGGCCTTATCCGCGTCCGCGAATTTTTGATGAAGGATGCTTACAGCTTCCACACCAGTCAAGAAGATTTGGACCGTCACTACCAGGAAGAATACGACGCCTACCTGCGCATCTACCGTCGCGTGGGCATTGAACCGGTGGTGGTGCAGAGCGATACCGGCATCATGGGCGGCAAGGTCGCTCACGAATTCATGCTCGACACTCCGAACGGCGAAGACTACCTGATTCTTTGTAAGAAGTGCGGCTACCAGGCCAATCGCGAAATCGCCAAGTTCCAGCGCGTGCCGTTCAAGGGCGACGAAAATGCCGCTCTCGAAAAGGTCGCCACGCCGAACAGCGAAAGCATCGAAGAACTCACCAAGTTCCTGAACGTCCCGGCTGAATCGACCGCCAAGTGCGTGTTCTTCGACTTCGAAGGCAAGCTCATCACGGTCGTTGTCCCGGGCAACCTCGACGTTTCCGAAATCAAGCTCCACAACTTGCTGAAGGCCAAGGAACTCTACCCGGCCGAAGACAGCCTCATCAAGGCTTGCGGCATGGTTCCGGGCTTTGCATCCCCGATCAATTCTCATGACACGCGCATCATCGTGGACGAAGCGATTGCCGATTCCTTCGACCTCGTGACGGGCGCAAACGAAGAAGGCTTCCACTTCAAGCATTGCAACCCGAAGCGCGACTTCCCGAAGTTCGAAGTGGCCGACATTGCCGAAGCTTCCGAAGTCTGCAAGTGCCCCTGCTGCGGCGAACTCCTCACCGAGACGCGCGGCATCGAAATGGGCAACATCTTCAAGCTCGGCACCAAGTTCTCTGAATCCATGGGCGCCAAGTACCTCACTGCCGAAAAGACGACCGCTCCGGCTATCATGGGCTGCTACGGCATCGGCGTGGGCCGCCTGATGGCCTCTGTCGTGGAAAACAGCCACGATGACTTCGGACCGATCTGGCCCAAGTCCATCGCACCGTTCCAGGTGGAAATCGTCCCGATCGGCAAGGAAGCCGAGCTCATGGAACTCGCCGAAAAGTTCGAAAAGGAACTCGAAGCCGCCGGCATCGACGTGCTCGTGGACGACCGCGACGAACGCCCGGGCGTCAAGTTTAAGGACGCCGACCTGTGGGGTTCTCCGGTGCGCATCGCCATCGGCAAGAAGGGCCTCGCAAACGGCGAAGTGGAATGGAAGTTCCGCAACGAAAAGGAATTCACCATGGTCAAGGTCGAAGACGTTGTCGCGAAGGCGAAGGAGTTTTTTAGGGACTAGGATCTAGAGGCTAGAATCTAGGGAAGGTACGTTATGAGCAAGATTAAAGTAGCCACGCTGCAAGGCAGGTGGACGGGCGATTTCGATTCGAATAACGCCTGGTACGTGGAACAGGCCCGCGCCCTCAAGGGCAAGGGCTACGACCTGGTCGTGTTGCCGGAACTCTTCCACACGCCATACTTCCCGTTCGAGGAGAACGCGGACTTCTTTGACCTCGCCATCGAAAAGGACCACCCGCTGGTAAGCCAGTGGCAAGCCATCGCGAAGGAACTGAACGCCGTCGTGGTGTTCCCCTTCTTCGAGAAGCGCGCCCGCGGCATCTACCACAATTCCGCCTTCGTATTCGAGCGCGACGGCAGCATCGCGGGGCTCTACCGCAAGAGCCACATTCCCGACGATCCCGCCTTCTACGAGAAGTACTACTTCATCCCGGGCGACACGGGCTTCGAGCCCATCAAGACAAGCGCAGGCACTTTGGGCGTGCTCATCTGCTGGGACCAGTGGTTCCCGGAAGCCGCCCGCATCATGAGCCTCAAGGGCGCAGACGTGCTCATCTACCCCACCGCCATCGGCTGGATGGACAGCGAGCCCCAGGAAATCTACCCGCGCCAGCAGGACAGCTGGATGACCGTCATGCGCGGCCACGCCATTGCGAACCGCACCTTCGTGATTGCGGCGAACCGTGGCGGCACCGAAGGCCACCTCACGTTCTGGGGCACGAGCTTTGCCGCCGCACCCGACGGCTACATTCTCGAAAAGTGCTCCCCCGAATTCCTCGGGGTCTCCACCGTCGAAATCGACCTCGCCGAAACCGA
>JAEERM010000065.1 GCA_016285835.1 Fibrobacter sp. | reverse complement strand
CAACGCGAATATCTGGGGATAGAACAATTGGCCACATCGATTCTCTCGGCCCGCATATTCCCGGGCGAGCGCGACCGCCTCTACCGTGCGACGTTACGTTTTGAATTGTTGCGTTTTATTGCAAGCGTTATCCGCCGAGACGAAATCGTGAAGGGCGAGGCTTCGTTTATTCTAAAAAATTTCCTGAAGTCCTGCGCGAACCACACTGCATCGGGTGAACGCGAAACGCTTTTGCTCAGCTTCAACTACGACGCTCTCATTGAGACCGCTATTGCCAACTATCCTGAACTTTCGGAGCAGATTTCCGTGGATTATGGCGTGCGCATCGAGCCCGCCGACCGGTCTGCCCACAGGGTTTCGGCGCCCCAGACGGTTGACCTGATCAAATTGCACGGCTCGCTCAACTGGTTCCCAGTGAAGGGCGCTACTGATGAACTCGACTTGAAGAACGTTTGCCAGGTGGAACCACAGGACCGCAGTTTCCCGATATACAGCGAAGACACTCCCATCTACATTCCGATGGCGCACGCAAAGGAATCTTTTTTGCGGGGGAGCTTGTTCAATCTGCTTTGGTCGAGGGCTGATTACTACCTCGCTCATGCGCGCGAAATCATTTTTGTCGGGTACGGTTTCCCCAAATCCGACGTGAACAATCTTGAGTTTTTGCTTAAGCATCGTGACCGGTTCAAGACCGCTGTCATATTCGAGAAAGAAGGAACTCCGGATTTGGAACGCCTCCGTGCCCTGTTGGGGAAGGATATCGTTGTGGACTGTGACGCCAAGGAATACTTGAAGTCGACTTGCGGGTAGTTTTGCTATCTTACATGGCGGAGATTCATTGTATGTTCAAGAGAATCCTGATAGCTGTTACTTTGTTCTGTATCGGTTTTGCCAATGCACAGCTTGTGCAGAATGGCGCGGCTCCAGAGAATAAAGTGAATTTATCTATGCAGCAACCGCTTGTCGTGACCGGAGATTCTCTCAATAAGGTAAAGGCTCTAGACGATTCCGTCAGTACTGTGAACAAAGACCCGACGCTGGTCGATGCGGTGCGTACAGGGGCTATCTCGAAAGGTGCCGAAATTGCCGGGCAGACGTTGAAGGGCATGTTGTCCCCGAATTCCATGGAGACCAATGCTGTGGAAAAGGAACGCGAATACCGCTGACAGGGTACAAAAAAAGACGGTCCCTTCGGTTGAAACACTCGAAACTACTATTCTTGTAATGATAGCAGCGCCTCGGGGCTTTGTTTTTCGCATCGGAGTGCGCCTAAACTGAACCGCAAGAGCAACGAGCTGTATAAATTCTGTTAGATCGGGCGTTAATACCGTGGGACCGCCGATGTTTATAATATACTATCGGGAAACTGAGAATGCAAGTAATATTTTTGTATTTTTTATCACGCGATATTTGCCTAAAATCGGCAATTTTTAACACAAACGTGACAAAACGGGCCGTGGATTATATCTGTTGTTCGGGGCGGTCGATGCCCTCTTCGAGCAGGCTCCCGAGGTCTCTGGCGGACTTGTCCATCTGTTCACAGTACAGTTTTGCACGGCGCATGTTCTTGCGCACCTCGAACAGCTCCGAGGTCAGTTCGACGGCAAGGAGCGAGAGCCGCTTCTTGTAGTCCATCTGGTATTTTTCGTAGCGCTTGAAGCGTTCGTCGATAAAGGCGATGATTTCACCCAGTTCCGCATCGGGCAAATCCGTGCGGATCTGGATTCTTTCCTGTGCAACCGTGACTGTGACGGATCTGAGTTCTAAGTCTGCCATTATCTCATTCCTACGCCGAATGGATCATCGTCCATCAGCCACTTTAGCCGAAAAAACCGCCTTGCGAGCCTCCATTGCTCGCAAACAGGTCGTTGTCTCTTTCGTTGGCCGGGTGAACTTCGATGGCGGGTTCGTCATCGATGGAGGGGTCTTCTTGCGGGATGTCGAAATCGCTGCGTGAAGACTGGATGATAGGTTCGTTGACCGGTTCCTTGGCAGGAGCGGCGGCCTCTTCCAGAGTTTCCTCGGCGGGGGCTTCGGGCTCCTGTATGGGGTCTTGTGCCGGCATGGTGTGCTGCTCTATGGGAATCTCGGTGCCGAGTTCCTTTTCGATAGTGGCGAGCAGTTGCTGGAAACGTTCTTGCGCTTCGGCGATTTCTTCGCCTTGGGAATTGATAATCTGAATCTTTTCTTCGAGAAGGCGGCCTTTCTCGATGACCTGTGCGTTAAGCGTGTCAATGAGGCCGTTTTTCTCGGCAACTTGCGCATTGAGCGTGTTGATAATTTCGTCTTGCTCGCCGATATGGTCGTTCAGGCTGCCGATTTGGCTGTTCCGCTCCTCGACTTGTTTGCTGAGTGTCGCGATGGAGCTGGCCTGTTCGGCAATTTTGCCGTTGAGCATGTTGATGGCGTTAGCGCTTTCGGAGAGTTTGCCGTTGAGCATATCGAGCTCGGAACGCATTTCGTTGAGGGATTCGTTCTGTGCGGCGGCTTGGTTGGCTCGGGCGTTCAGGGCGGCCTTGCAGTCCATGAGGTCTTTATTGGCTGCGTCAAGTAGCATGGACTTGTCATGAGCTTCGGCCTGCGAATTCTGTAGCGCTTGTTGCAGGGCGCCGACTTGCGCGCGCAGGTTCCTTACCGTGGTCAGTACTCCCTCGACCTTCTGCGAAAGGATATTCATGTTGTCAAAATTCATTTTTTCTCCGTTATGGCGTTCGAGCCGTTCCTTATGGTTATAAGATAATTAATATTTAAGCCGTAAGAAAGAAAAAGTTTTAGTTTTTCTATGAACAGATGATTGAAGTGAACGAACATATAGGCCGCCGTATAGCCGAGCTGCCCGAAAGGCCCGGAGTCTACCTGATGAAGAATGCGTCGGGCAAGATTATCTATATCGGCAAGGCGAAGGTCCTCAAGAACCGTGTCCGCAGCTATTTTGACGGGAGTGACCATGCCGGGCACCGTGCGGCGACCTTGATGCTCCCTTTTATCCGCGATATCGAGTGGATTATTACGGAAAGCGAAGAAGAGGCGCTCATCCTCGAAGCGACGCTAATCCGCAAGCATACGCCCAAGTACAACGTTTTGCTGAAAGACGACAAGCATTTCCCGTACTTGGCTTTTTCGGTGAAGGAGCCGTTCCCGAGGTTATTTTTGAGCCGCTCGGTCCATAAGGACGACTGCCTGTATTACGGCCCCTACATGAATTCGCGCGTGGTGTCGCAGCTGACGGATTTGGCAGCGAGGCTTTTCCATATCCGCGAGTGCCGGCTGAAGTTGCCGCTCGCAAGTCCGGCGCGGCCGTGCCTCAACTACCATATTGGCCGGTGCGATGCGCCGTGTGCTGGGCTTATAAGTGAAGAAGAGTATGCGAAGTCTGTAGCCCAGGCAAAGCTCCTGCTCGAGGGTAAACGCGATGACCTTGTTGCGCAGTGGCAGGCCGAAATGCAGCAGGCGAGTGAAAATCTGGACTTTGAGTTGGCGGGCAAGAAGCGCGATGCCATCCAGGCGCTGCAGGCCACTGGGATTCACCAGAAGACGGATACGAGCGACCCGAATCTCTCTTTGGATGTGCTTAGCCTGCGGCGTAATGGCTCCATGGCCGCTGCAGTGATTTTGGAATACCGCAAGGGCGTGCTCACCGGACGGCGCCACTACCGCATGGAATGTAGGCTAGAAGACGATGTCCCGGAAATTTTGAGACAGATGCTTGTGCAATGGTACATGGACGTGCCTATGGTTCCGTCCGAAATAGCGGTAGACGTGGAAGACCTCCCGGACCGTGATATGCTTGCGCAGGCGCTGTCGGAAAAGGCTGGTCACAGGGTGCTTTTGACGCAGCCGCAGCGCGGCGACAAGGTCGGGTTCCTCAAACTGGCCGGAGCCAACGCTGACATGATCCTTGTGGAAATGCGGGCCGAAGTGCAGAAGTACAGCGAAGTCGACCAGAGCGTGTTCGAGTTGCAGAAGGTGCTCGGACTCAAGAAGACTCCGTTCCGCATCGAGTGCGTCGATATTTCGCACCTTTCGGGCACGAACACCGTGGCCAGCCTAGTTGCATTCAAGAATGGCCGTCCCGACAAGAAGAATTACCGCAAGTTTATCATCAAGACCGTCGAGGGCGTGGACGACTTTGCCAGCATGCGCGAGGTGATGACCCGCCGTATCCGCAGGCTCGAAAGCGAGGGAATCCCCATGCCCGATTTGTGGGTGTGCGACGGCGGTAAGGGTCAAGTGGATGCGACGATGCAGATTCTAAAGGAACTGGGCCACGACCAGGACCTTCCGCTGATTGGCCTAGCCAAACGTCTTGAGGAAATTGTGTTCCCCGACAATCGCCCGAGTATCGTGTTGCACCGTACGAGCCCGGCCCTAAAACTTTTGCAGAACGCCCGCGACGAGGCACACCGTTTCGCCATCACTTACCAGCGTAGCAAACGCAAGAAGGACCTTGAAGTGGAATGGCTCAAGATTCCCGGGGTGGGCCACGAGACTCGCGTCAAGATCCTGTCGAAGTACAGGAGCGCCGAGGCGTTCATGGCCGCTCCGCTTGAAGATATCGAGCTTTTGTTCGGGAAAGTGCGTGGCAATAGGCTCCGCGAGCAGGTCGCCCAGTATTGTGCAGACGAACCTGAAGATTCCGACAATCTGGAAGCATAAAAAAAACGGCCCATCGGGGCCGTTCTTTAAAGTCGATATTCCCGATTACTTTGCCTGGACGCAGCGGACGCTGAAGCCCTTGGCCTGGCTATCGTACTGGAACTTGGTTTCTTCGTCGCCATACCCGGGGGCGTCTACAACGAAAATCATGGCGCAGCTACTGCCATTGTTGCAACTATCGCTGATTTTGTCGCCTTCTTGAGCTTCTTCGCTCGGGTCTAGCCAGTAGAAGCCCATGTCGCCCATGAAGTCTTCGTTACCGTCTTTGCCACGGCCACCATATTTCCAGAAGTCTGTCAGGTTTCTAGCTGCGTCAAAATTGGCACGGGATGGGAGTTTCCAACCTGCAGGGCAGGCTTCCTGCGCGGCAGAGAGAGTGTACAGTCTGCCGTATTGCTTGCAGTTGTTGTTGTCGCCCTTATAGCAGTTGCTGCCGGTGAGGGAAATGTTCATGTTCTGGGTCCAGATGGTCCCATTGATTTCCCTGAGATTGTACTTCTGCGAGTCGCGCATGTCGGTCATGACCAGACCTTCGATGACGGGAGGCGCATCCAGGTTGGGCTTGTTGGGCACGTCGCTGCTGAGGGAAATCGAATCATCGGGCGGAATGTCCGGACCAGAAGCGGAGGATGCCCATTTTTCGCAGCCTTCTTCCCAGCAGAAGACTCCATCGCTGGAGTAAGGAAGATCAAATTCGGTGGCTCCGGTGTCAATCGTGACTTGAGTTGCCATGACAACAGTGTCCTTCTTTCCCTTGCTGCTGGAAGACTTGGGCGCTACTTTTTCTGATGAAGTGGGGGCCTTTTCTGCGGACGAGGGGTCTTGAGAAGATGTCGCCTGGCTAGAAGACGTTGTTACTGCTGTATTGTCGGGACTAATCGGATCCGGCGCATCGTCGCTGGAACATGCGTAAAAAGCGGAAATAACCCCTACGATACCCAAAAGAGATATAAAGTGTTTCATGCTATGAAATATAGTTTACAAAAGAGCCATAGATTAGCAAAAAGAATTTTACTATTATTGGTACCACTATGGGAAATGTTGAAATATTCGATACGACATTCGCCTTGACCATTTTGGTCGTTATGGCGCTTTGCATCCCGACCGTTCTTCTTTTGGCGAACTGGGTCTTGCATCCCGGCAAGATCAAGCAGGTCCTCATCAAGGGGTCCTCCTATGAATGCGGCCTTGCCCATGTTTCCGGTACGGCAAATGAACGCTACCCGGTCAAGTATTACATGGTGGCGATGCTTTTCCTGGTTTTTGACCTTGAAGTGGCGTTCCTCTACCCGTGGACGGTCCAGTTCCTCGTTGGTGGCTGGGAACTTCTCTTTGTTCTTCTCGGTTTTCTCGTCATTTTGGAAGCGGGCTACATCTACCTCCTCAAGAAGGGTGTGTTGGACTGGTCCCGCATTACCGATTAAAGGCTATTCTATCTCAAAATAAAGCGAACGCGGGCCTTTGGCCCGCGTTTGCCGCATTATGCGGCTGCGCCCGATGGGGCGCCACTAGAATGCTTGCCTGATGTAGATGGTAAGACCGATGGACTCGTAGTCCACCCACGAAATATCGCCTCTCGCATACAGGCTTTCCTTCATGTTGAGACCCAGTTCGCCGCCGAACCCGACCGACTGGTGCCATTTCTCGCGCCTGAGGTCGCTAAAGTAGTCCCCGGCCTTGCCTCCTTCGAAAAAGATGGTGCCGGCGAGTCGCCAAAACAGGACCTTGCGGAGTTCGGTCTGTAACAACAGGGCCTGGTTCCCGCGGAAGTAACGGTCTTCTACTCCCCGGAACCGCGACTTGCCGTCGGGGCCTGCGAGCATGTCGAACGGGACATTGCCGTCGGTGCGCTGCCAGAGGGCGGCTACGGCCATCGAAGTCTTCCAGAACAGGAATGTGTAGCCGCGCAGGTCGAGTTCTTGCCGGGTGAATTCGCAGTCGCCCATCATGTCGGTAAAGAAGAGGTGGTTCCAGTGGGCATAGAACCCGTGCCTAGCCCAGTTCTTGTTGTCGCGGGTGTCGTAGGCGAGCCGGTAGCCTAGCCCGGTCCTCAGTTTCTTGTCGGTTTCGGGTTCTGCGATTGTTCCGTCATATTTGCGGAAGTCGATGTCCGTATATTCCACATGGAGCGATGGGCCGTAAGAGAAATTGTTCCATGCCTTGGGGAGCCCGAGGTTGGTGAGTGTCGTGTTTGTTGCCTTGAAGGTGTTGCGGTCAAATGTGCGGCCATCGTCCAAGTCGGGATTGTTGCCGATGCCGTAGTAATGGCTTACCCAGTTGTCGTAGGTAAATCCCGCTTCGCCGATGATGCGGTCTTGGTAAAAGTAGTAGCGCGGCACGATAAGCACTTCAAGTTGCTTCTTTGCCGTACCGATGACGGCGAAGTCCACTGTGGTAGTTCTTCCGCCTGTGTATTCCGGCTTGAAGAACAGGAGCAGCATGGCTCCGTATTCAATGCCGGTCTCTTCGGTGTAGCCGAGGATGGGGAGTGCCGAGAAACGCTGGAAATCGTCCGCTTCGGTCTTGGTGGCGGACGTATCTGCAGACTCTGCCCAGAGCGCGCCGGTGCAAATCCAGAGGATGAGGAACGCGATGAGCCGGTTTGTTTTTTCTAAAGGTATTCCCTTCACGTGACTCAATATAGATATTGCTATAATTCCAACCAAACTGCAAGAAACGAAATGCAGGAAGAAGAGGTTTCATGTCCAAGCTGATGCGTTCTATTTCGGGTATCCGCGGAATTGTGGGCGATACCCTGACCCCCCAAGTTCTTAAAAGCCATGTGAGCGCCTTTTTGCAGATTACGGCTGCAAAGCGTGTGGTTATTGGCCGCGACAGTCGCCCGACGGGCGATGCCATCAGCCAGTTCGTTGCCGGTATCTGCCGCCTGTCGGGCGTGGACGTGGTGGAAGTCGGGCTCTCGACGACTCCGTCGGTCGAAATCCTCACGACCGAACTCAAGGCCGATGCGGGCATCATCATTACCGCAAGCCATAACCCGCTCGAATGGAACGCCCTCAAGTTCCTTAACAACAAGGGCCTTTTCTTGGGTCCGGACGATGTAAAGAAGTTGTTTGAACTTGCCGACGCGGACAAATTTGATTACCCCGACTACCGCAACATGGGCAAGTACGAGTTCATGAAGGATGCCGATGGCGTTCACGTGGACGGTACGCTCAAGATCCCGTTTGTGGACGTGGAGGCTATCAAGGCAAAGCATTTCAAGGTGGCGGTTGATGCTGTGAACGGCGCCGGCTCCTATATCGTGCCGCGTTTGCTGGAGCAGCTCGGCTGCGAAGTCGTGCGCGTGCATTGCGAGCCCGACGGCACGTTCCCGCGCGGTGCAGAACCTATTCCCGAAAACTTGGGCGACTTGCGCAAGGCTGTCAAGGACAACGGCTGTGCGGTCGGGTTCGCCGTGGACCCCGATGCGGACCGCTGCGCCCTGGTCGATGGTCTGGGACAAAGCATTGGCGAAGAATACACGCTTGCTATCGCGACCGAGGAAGTGCTCAGCCAAAAGAAGGGCAGCGTGTGCGTGAACCTTTCCACGAGCCGCATGAACCAGGATGTCGCCGAGAAGTACGGTTGCGAATTTAGCCGTGCGAAGGTGGGCGAAATCAACGTGAGTTTGCAGATGATCGAGAAGGGATGCGTTATCGGTGGCGAAGGCAACGGAGGTGTGATTCTCCCGGCGTTGCATTACGGCCGCGATTCCCTGGTGGCGGCGGCGCTCGTGCTCAGCTGGATGGCGCATCACGATGGCGGTCCCGAAAAGTTCGTGGCCGAAAACCCGTCTTATGCGATGCCCAAGAAGAAGTTCGAACTCGGCGACAAGAAAGTCGCAGATATCCTTCCGAAGGTCAAGGCCGAATTTGCCGGCTGGGAAATGGACGAACGCGACGGTCTCTGGCTCGGTCAGGGCAAGTCGTGGGTACACGTGCGCGCAAGCAACACCGAACCTGTCATCCGCGTGATTGCCGAAGCCCCCACGGCAGCAGAAGCCGAAAACCTCTGCTCTCGTGTGGAAAATCTTATTTAGGATTGTCGTGGTTGTCCCGCGTTAGAATAACCACAGGGTGGCTCCGGCTTGCGCCAGCCACTCGCGTGGGCGGATTTCGTCGTAAAGGTATTTGGCTACCCTGTCGTTGAGCAGGGGCGTGAGGCCGAATGTGAAGTTCCAGTACAGTTCCAGCGCCCTGTTTCCTGGAAGCGGGAATGTCTTGCCCGCTGTCGCAAAAACGCCTAGTTCGACGCCTGCCGCATAGGAATGGAAGTCCAGCGAAATCAGGTCCACTTCGAGGTTTGCGGAGAGTATGTAGGCGAACAGTCCGCCTGCTTCGATAAAGTAGCCTCTTGGCATCTTATAGCGGATGCCGATAGGCAAATCCAGGCTCCAATAGTTCAGGACGATATCGTACTTGCCTTTGCTTCCTTTGTCGCGGCTTGTATGGTCTAGTTTATCGTCTAGGTAATATTCTGTTCTTTTCCAGTGGTGCTCTGTGGCATTCACGAAACGGTGGCGCAGGGAAATGTACAAGTTCGCATGTACCGCAAGGCTTTTTCCGAGGTCTCGCATTCCGGATAACCCTAGGCTGAATCCGATACCCTTGAAGTCGTCGCCCCCGGAAAGGTACTGCTCGTAATGTTCCTTTTCCAGCCCCTCGTCTGTTTCCGTCTCCGAATCTTCTTTCTTGACGTACACGTCGTTGTTCAGGTGCCAGATGCCGATATACGTTCCGGCTGCTGAAAAACCAAGATGGTTACGCTTTGCAGCATCAAAACCCTCCGGGACTTCTGCCCGAAGGGTTGTGGCCATTACGGCTAAAATCAGGATGGGAATTACAGGAACCAGTAGCCTATGCCGAAGCTGATAATCATGTCTTTCGGGTCAGCGATCTTGGTGCCGTCAATCTTGGCTTCAAACTCTTCGTAAGGAATTTCAATTTCGTCGCTTACGATACTGGTGAGACCCATCTGGAAACGCAGGCTGAGGTCCAGTTTCTGGTTGTCCTTGATGGTCAGGGTATAACCGAGATCTGCCGCAATGCCCATGATGAAGGTTGTTGTGTAGTCGTCAATGTCCATCGACACGATGGATGCCTTTCCTTCGGTATCCATGTTCAGAGAAATGACAGGGCCTGCACCCAGGAAGACTCCGGCATCTGTCGTGAAGCGGAACATGACCGGAATTTCAAAGTACCACTGCTTCAGCTCAATGTCGTTTAGACCCATGGATTCGTCATCATCTTCGTATTCGTAGGAGTACGAGTAGCTATAACCATTATCGTAATAAGTAGAGGTCGTTTTGCCTTCGTCCCCTGCGGAGAAGGTCAGGTCTGTGGAGCGAGTGCGGTACGAGAAGAGAAGTTCGGGAGCGAGTGCGAAGTTGTTGGTGATGGAAAGCATGAAAGTCAAACCGAAATCAACGCCCATGCCACCAGCCTTTTCGAGACCTTTGACTTTGACATTTGCATCGCCCATTTCTTCGTCAAAACCGGCGGCATCGATACCGAAGGAACTTGCTCCTATGGTAACATCTGTGTTCCAGAACATGTTGTAGGTGCCTGCCACTTTGGCACCCATGTGGAAATTGTTTGCAGCAAGAACGCTGGTTGATGTGAGGATAAGGGCCGAAACCGCTACTTTGAAGATGTTCATGTTGGAACCTCTTTGGTGAAATGGAATTTGTAAGCGAAATTTAATTCATTTATTACTTCAACACAAGGTGGAAAGTAAATCTTTTTTTTGCATTTTGGCAAAGAGAAAAATTAAACAAAAAACCTTCCCGCAAAGGAAGGCTTTTTGTATGAAAATTGTAGCAAACGTTAGAACTGGGTGAAGAATTCCCAGGTTGTTTGCGGAACCCAAGACTGATTCTGGCCGGGGTCCTTGTGATCCCACTGGTGGCCGGCATTATCGGTGCACCACTTCACAGGGAAGCGCTCGTCGACATCCTTATAGTCGTAGCACTTATGCTGGCCACTGTTGGATTCTTCTGCATTTTCCTTGGTGGCATCCTTGCCCTCGGCGCTTGCGTTTTTCAATGCGGTGTCGCGAGCGGAGCGCCCCATGGCGGGGGTGCAGAGGTTGTCGCTCATTCCGTGGACACCCATCCATGCGATGGGCTTGTTCACGACATCCGGGAGCCAGATGTTCACGTCGGCCGTTTCATAGACGGCCACAGCACGAAGGACATGCTGATGGTTTCTGGAAAGACCGTTGGTGAACATCGAACCGTAGCTGAAACCAGAGGAGAACACGCGGGAAGAGTCGATGCAGAGTTCGCTTTCCAGCTTGGCCAGGAGTTCGTCGAAGAAGGCGTAGTCCTTTTCTTCCCACGGGGCGCACATATTCTCGTGGCACTTTCCGTCGGGAGCGACAAAGATGGTCGTGCCGTCCTTGTCAAACGGCTTCATACCGTAGTAGTTCTCGCCGCGGGCCACGTTCTGTGCAGAACCGCCCATGCACTGCATGCCAAAGATGAGTCGGTAGGGCTTGTTCTTGTCGTAGTTGCTCGGGAGGTCGTAATAAACGTCGCGCGTGGTGCTTTGGCCCTTGTAGGTCCAGGTGAACTTGAACTGGCCGGACTTGGACATTTGCGTATCCTTGCCGCAGCCGCTGGACGGGACGGGATCGTTACCCTTGGCCCAGCCAAAGGCGTGGGTCTGTTCGCTGGAAACCTTCGTGAGTTGCAGGGTTATAGTTGTGTCGAGATTGGGAAGGGCGACATTCAATGTGTCGAACCCTTCGGCGACGATACGGAGAGTGTCGCCTTCGCCGGGTTTCAGCAGCGCCTTGTGACCGCCTTGGCGGATGGCGTTGCTGACGCGGGAACCATCAGATGTGAAACGGACTGTCTCAACTGCACTGCCAACGTGGACGCGGGCGTAATAGGCGCCTTGGCTGGTCACTCCCTGCCTCAGATCCACCTGGCCCGATCCGCGCAGTTCCTGACGGAGGACGAGGTTTCCCATCATGTCGAATATGCGCACCTGTACTGGGGCGTTGCTGCTCTGCGAAAAACGGAGTACGCCATCGACAATGTCGATGTGCCCGGGTTTAAAGGCTCCTGCAGATAGCCCAAGGGGGTCGTCTTCGTGGAATGTGAACTTGCCGTTGCTGTCGGTCGTTGCCGTGTCACCCTTGACGAGAAGTTTTGCAAGTGCGCCCGAAACGGGGCTTCCTGTGTCGTCGTTTACGGTTCCGTTCAGCGTGTAGGCTGATGCCGCTGTGAATGCTGTTGCCAGTACGACTGGTAAAACGGAAAAGATTGCTCTTTTCATTCTTTTTGTCTCCTTCCCCATACCACCATTTACTATCGGTTAGGGTTGATAGTTATCAGACAGAATATAATCCCGAAAAAATTGGAATCGACAATGTAAATGAAATTTTTCAAAGTGCTGTTTTGGATTAAAACGCATAAAAAGGAAAAGCTCCCCCCGTTTCGAGACGGCAGGGAACTTTAGGTTGTTGGGGTTGGAGAGTTATACTTTTTTAGAACTGTTCGAAGAACTTGTGGGCTTCTTCGGGAACCCAGGTGCTCTGCCAGTTGCCGTTGTCGTAAGCGGTCCACTGGTGCTCACCGTTCCAGCTGCACCACTTGACCGGGAAGCGCGGGTCTACGTTCTTGAAGTCGTAGCAGAGGTGACCGCTGCCGCCGACTTCCTGCGGCTTTTCGGAGCTTACGTCGGTCCCGTTCGGGCCGTTGTTCTTGAGAATTCTCGGAAGGGCGCTGGTCAGTGCCTTGTCATAGGGGCAGGTGCCGTCTCTCTTGCCGTGCACGGCCATCCAGGCAATGGGCTTACCCTTGTTTTTGGGCAGGTAGATGTTGTAGTCGGCGGTTGCATACACGGCCACGGCGCGGAGGCGGTGCTGCATGTCCTGAGCCATGGAATTGGTGACCATGGCGCCGAAGCTGAAGCCCGTCATGAAGATACGGGTGGTGTCAACGCAGTAGTTCTCGTTGATGGTCGTAATCAACTGGTCGATGAACTTGTGGTCCTTGTCGCTGTTCATGCTCCACGGCATGCCATCGGTATCGCCACGCGGCGCGACGAAGATGAATTCGCCCTTGGTGTCAAGCTTCTGCTGGCCATAGTACGGACTCGGATGGTCCTGGTCCGGATTGTGGTGTACGAAGTCTTCGGCGTTGGAACCCATGCAGTGCATGGCGAAGAGGACCTTGTGCGGCTTGGTGTTGTCGTAGTCCTTTGGCAACGTGATGAAATATTCGCGGTCCTCGCCGTTGACCTTCATTTCGAAACGGTCGCCGTTTTCGACGCTCCTGGTCTTTTGCAACGTGGAATTCTTTCCGCAGCCGGCACTCTTGCGCGGGGCGTTCTTGAGCGCATAGCCGAAGGCGTAGGTCTGCTCGCCGGGTTCTAGGGATGTGGCAGAAGAGGAAGACGAAGAAACTGCGGAAGAAGATGGCGAAGAGGCCCCAGACGAAGATGGCGAAGAGGCCCCAGACGAAGATGATGATGGGGAAGAAGACGGAGACGAGCCCGCTGTGGACTTTTTCAGCGTGAGGGCCAGGACCGTATCAAGAGAAGGGAGGTAAATATTGAGTGAGTCGAAACCATTGGCGACCACTTGGAGGTTGCCTGCCTTGCCTTGCTGAATCAAGTAGAGGGCGCTATTCTTTTGGCCGGTGATGGCGCTGCTGTAACTGCCACTCGCCGTGAAGCGGACAGCCTGTTCGGCATTGCCCATGCGGACGCGGGCGATGTAGGTGCCGTGGGCGGTCACTCCCTGGCGCAAGTCCAGCCTACCAGACCCTGTGAGGGAATGGTTGAGGACTTGGTTGCCCATCATGTCGAAAATGCGGATTTTCACGGGAGCGTTCCCGTTCTGCGAGAAATCCAGAACACCGTCGTTGATGTTGATGTACCCGAGTCCCGCCTTCTGTGCGTGGATTGCATCGATGGATTCATCAGTAAGAACGAATTTGCCCTCGGCGTCCGTCAACGTGGACTTTGCCTTTTGGACGAGGGTGACGTTGGCTCCTTGAATCGGGGTCCCGACCTCGTCCTTAACAGTTCCGCTTACGTTGTAGGCAAAAGCTGTGGTGCACAAAAACGCTGCCAGTGCAAGTGGCGTTGTAGAAAAACGTGTCATTTTCATGGCTACTCCTTTTTAACCAGCCCATACAATAATCCCGACATATAAATTATCTCGGGAAACCTTGAGAAAATTGTTAAAAAAAGCGCCCTTCATGGATAAATCGTCCATAAACAAATGTTTACAAATGGGGCGGGGTAAAGAAAAGGGAAGCGGCAGAAAACTGCCACTTCCCGGGAGGAGGAGGGATGTTATCAGTTTATTCGATTGTCAGTTTCCTGGCTGCGGCCTGCTGCTTTTTGGCAAGCGAGAAAGCCAGGACGCCGTTTTCGAGGGAGACCTTGATTTTTTCTGTGTCAATGTCGTCGGCCAGCCTGAAACTGCGTTCGTAGGTGAACTTGCTGTCTTGGCGGGTACGGGTGGCCTTGACCGTGATGATGTTCTTTTCGATCTGGATGTCCAGGTCTTCCTTTTTGACGCCGGGCAGTTCCACTTCGAGCATGAAGCCGTTTTCGACCTCGTAATAGTCGGCCTTCGGCGTGTAAGTGCATTCGCCCTGCGCGTTGGAGGCGTTGTTGAGGCTGTCAATGAAATTCTGGATACCGTAGAGAGCTGTCGGGAAAAGTTGGGTGTTGATCATAGGGATACCTCCTTAGGTTATCGGGTTCCGGCGTTCGCCGTGGAGCCCATCTGTTTTCGCTGGGGTATATGCAAACGCCGTGCCAAAGTGGGCCTTTGCGGGTATTTTGACGGAAAAAAGTTCAAAATTTTCTCGAAAACGTCGAAATTAGCTCAAAAAAGGCATTTTCTGCGCTCTCGGAATTCCGGCGCCTCTTGCCCCATTTCATAAAAAAACGGCGGTGTTGCACCGCCGAAACAAAGGAGTTTTTCAAAATGAACTGGCCTAGTCGAGCTTGCCCTGGTAGAGGTCGAGCAGCTTGCGGGCGAGCAGACTCGTGTACTTGGCATTGGTCTGTGTGATTTGCGCCTTTTCGAGGTTGTTCTTTTGCGTGAGGTAGTCGGTGTAGGTGAGGGCGCCTGCGTTCCGCTGTTCTTCGGCGACCTGCAGGGCCTCGTTTTCGGCTTGCACCTGGAGCGCGGCAGCTTTCCACTGCATGTCGGCACTGACGGCGTTGATAAGCAGCTTTTCAATGTTGTTGTCAATGTTTTTCGCGGTTTCCTGCATGCTAATCTGCGTTTCGGCCTCGGTGACTTGCGCCTGCAGCACCTTGTTGTCGGTGGCTCCGCCGTCGATGATGGGGATGTTGATGCCGAGCGATACGGAGTTCTGCCAGCCGTTCTTGAGTTGGCGGCCATAGCGGTCGGATTCCCAGGCTTGCAGCCCTGTGCTGGAGTTCGCTCCCAGTGTCACGGTGATGGAACTGCCCTTCCCGGCAACCTGGGTGTTTTTCTTTGCGGCCTTGACAGACACGCTGTCGGACTTGAGCCCCGGATGGGATTCTTTGGCGACTTTCCTCAGTTCGTTAAGCGAGGGCAACGGGGGGAGCGAGTCGGGGCTCTCGATGTTGCTTTCGGGCGCCGAAATTTCGAATTCTTCGCTTTCGCCGAGTTCCAGCAACTGGCGGAGGGATGTCTTTGCGCTGTTGACGGAGAGCTGGGCGGAAAGCTGCGATACCTGCTTTTGCAGCACGTTGGACTGGCTCTGGGTGAGGTCTTTCTTGGTGATGGACCCGGCCTCGTAGAGTTTGCTGTAATGTTCGAATTCCGCCTGGGCGAGATCGACGGAGGCGTTTGCCGTGCGGAGGTTTTCCATGGCGGCAAGCAAGGACATATAGGCGTTCAGGACGCTTTCCTGTACGGAACGTTCGGTCTGCTTGGTCGAAAGGGCCGTGGCCTCTTTAGAGAGCTGGCTTGCCTCGACGTTCAGGCTGGTGGCTCCGCCATCCCAAATGGTGTACGAACCGGAAATGCCGAGGCTCAGGCGGTAGTGGTCGCCGTCGTCGACGAACGGGTGGTCGTAGAGGGTGTTCTGGATGCTTGCGCTCACGGTCGGGTGGTTGCCTGTCTTGGCCTGCTTTACGCTGATGTCCGCCTTCTGTTCGCGGAGCTTGGCTGTTTCCAGCGAGAGGCTCTTTTCTTTGGCCTGCTTGAGGCAGTCCGCGAGCGTCCATGTACCGCCGAAGGCGGCTGTAGCCGGGACCAGGAACCCAAGAAGAATCACTATTTTCGTATTCATGCCGTTTAGATGCCTCTCTGCGCGGTTGCGTTGCGTGTGCGGGGAAAATAGCAATATTTTGTACGGGAAAAATGGAAGGGAAAAACAAAAGCCGCCTTTGCGGGGCGGCCTTTTCGTGGACGGTACTGGATTTGAACCAGTGACCTCTGCCGTGTGAAAGCAGCGCTCTAAACCAACTGAGCTAACCGTCCGAGGTGGGTGCAAATATATAAAAGAATATTTGCGATGTCAAGGGGACTTTATAGGGGTTAGAGGCTAGAATTTAGGGACTAGGGGTTTTCTATGCCTAAATTGACTGACCCCTAGATCCTAGCCCCTAGATCCTGATCCCTACAAAAACTTATCTTCGGCGGCGCGGAGGATGGTAAGGAACTCGGACGGGGTTTTCGACTCGATGAGGTCCTTGCGCACGGTTCCGTCGGCAAGCAGGCGGCTTACGGAGGAGAGCGCCTTGAGGTGCGGGCCTACAGTGTTGCCCGGGCTCACGATAAGGATAATGAGGTAGACCGGTTCTCCATCGAAGGATTCGAAATCAAGACCCTTCTCGACGGTGGCGGCCACCATGCACATGCGGTCGACATAGTCGATTTTCGCGTGCGGCACCGCAAGACCGCAACCGATACCGGTGGAACGGCTCTTTTCGCGGTTCCATACGGCCTCGAATATTTCGTCGCGGTGTTCCAGTTTGTAGGCACTGCAGAGCGTGTCCACCAGCTCGTTGAGGATTGCCTCTTTGGTTTGGCTGGCAGAGTTGATCAAGATGCAGTTGTCAACAAATCTTTCGGAAAGTCTCATATAGTGAAACCTCTTGTATTGTTCAACTTGATATTTTAGAAAAAAAAATGGCTTTTGACGAGGTTTTTACGAGAAAATACTCAAATGTGCCAAAATTGTAGCATGAAAATAGTCAAATTTACTCAAATTTGTTCAAAAACGCCAAAATGTCGTTTTCAGAATTAAAATTGTCAAAAGTGTCCAGAGCCTTCCTCATGGTGACAACATCGATCTGGCCGGGGGCGGCACCCACTTCGATAGACCCGTAGGTGAGGTTTGCTCCTTCGTGGAGCGACCAAATTCGGGAAGGCTTGCCGGATTCGCCCATGCCGAAGGCGGCGAACATTTCAAAATTTTTTGCGTTCTTGCTTGCGAATTGGTAAAGCCGCTGGCAATCCGTGGCTCCGTTACTCATGGCGGCAATCTTGAGCCCTGCGGCCTTGACCCGCTGGGCGTCCTGCGCGAGCTTTTTCAACTCCAGGAGAGTCGGAATGCGTACAAAGTTGTGCTCCGAGACGATGATGCGCGTGCCGCGGGGTTTGGCAAGCTCGTCCAGGTCGCCGTAGTTGTGGAGGCAGTCGCGTTCCAGGTCCATCCATTCCGGGACTTCGGTGGCGGCGAAGATGGAGGCCCATAGGGCGGGTCGTTCCGCGACGGAATCGTCGGGGAATGTCCCGCCGTCGCGGACAAGACGGACGGTGCCAATTTGTTCGGAATTCGGGGCAATCTTGCGGACACGGGCGGAGAGGCTGGCCCAAGAGCCTTTCTCGAACCAGTCGTAGCGGATTTCGAGCATGTCGCAGGCCTGGAGGTCCATGACTACCGGGCTGATAGGGTCGGCCTCGGCGGCGGAAAGGACATGCGGGCTCACAAGCCCGACCAGGTGTTTTGCTGAATCGAGTGGCATGGGATAAAAGATAGAATATAAAGGCGGGAGCAGTGAGCGATGAGGTGTGAGGTTCGAGGCGCGAGGCACGAGGTTCGAACAATGAACAGTGAGCAGTGATTCTCCTAACCACTAACCACTAACCACTGCCTACTGTCTACTTCCTACTGTCTACTTCCTACTCCCTCATACCTCAAAGGGGCTTTAGCCCCGACCTCGTACCTCATATCTCAAAGGCACGAAGTGCCGACCTCATACCTCAAAGCGTAGCGCCCTCATCCCTCCCCTCTCTATTTTTCTACATTATACCCGAACAAAAAGGATTAACTATGGCCGATTGCAACGATAAGAAAGAAAACCAGGTTCCCGAGATGATGAAGAAGGCGGAAGAATTCCTCGCCTCCAAGCGCCGCATCTTTTTGTGGGGCGGTGTCGATGACGAGAGCGCCGAACGCATCGTGAAGCAGCTTTTGTACCTCGATTCGCTGAACCACGAAGACATCGTGTTCTTCATCAACAGCCCGGGTGGCGTGATTTCCTCTGGCCTTGCCATCTACGACTGCATGAACGCCATCCAGAGTGACGTGGTGACGGTCTGCTGTGGCCAGGCGGCTTCGATGGGCGCGGTGCTCCTCACTGCCGGTGCAAAGGGCAAGCGTGTGGCATGGCCGAACGCTCGCATCATGATTCACCAACCGCTCATCCACGGCGAGATTGTGGCGCCTGCAAGTGACATCCAGATCCAGGCCGAAGAAATGCTGCGTATCCGCGGCATCACGGGCAAGATTCTTGCCGAGACGACCGGACACACTATCGAAGAAATTGACCGGGATACGGAACGCGATAACTTCATGTCGGCAGAAGAGGCTAAGGCCTACGGTCTTGTGGACAAAGTTGAGAGTCTTGTCTAATGGGCTTGTTTTCTGCAATAAAGAAAGGGCTATCCAAGACCCGTGACGCCCTGGTGGGCGAACTCAAGGGTATTGTCGGCGCCGGTAAGATTACCGA
>JAEERM010000064.1 GCA_016285835.1 Fibrobacter sp. | reverse complement strand
ATAGTGTAAAGAACTCCTTTACTGTAATAATTTCGTAGCCAAAGATAAAAATTGTTAACAATCCGGTCAACTCGGAAAAAGGACTTTCAAACCCGCATAAGAAAGATGGAAGATTATTTTAAGCACGTCGCCCCGGGGGCAATCTAATCCAAGCCAAGAATCAGCCGAACCGCCGTAAGGGCCTGGTGCGCGGCACAAAGCATCACTCGCGGGGCTACCAGCCCGATTCCGTCGGCGACATCGCTCACCCCGTCGCCGCAGAGGTAAAATTTGTCCGTAATCTTGCGGGTACGGATGGTGTTCCCGCCTTCGAAGCCCGCCATCCCGGAAGCCGCCACCAAAAACTTTTCGGGCATCGTCTCGAGCACAGCATTCACGAGCATCGCCTTCGCCTCGGCATTGTCGAACGCCTCGCATACCACATCGGCATTTGCAAGAAGCGTCGCCACATTCTCGGCAGTCACCTTTTCGAAATGCGTTTCGTATTCCGTGTACGGGGCAATCTCTTTCAAGTTCGCAAGCAGAGCTTCGGGTTTCGGGAGCCCCACCTGACATGCCTTGTACTGCTGGCGATGCAAGTTCGTCACATCGACGCAGTCAAAATCCACGAGAACGAGTTTCCCTACACCGGCACGCGCCAAAGAAATCGCGATATTCGAGCCGAGCCCGCCCAGTCCGCATACAGCAACAGTCGCCGCCTGCAACTTGCGCACGGCTTCGACGCCTTGGCGCTTCTCGAGCGCAGCAAACATTTCTTCGCGAGTCGGCATGCAAGGTTCCATCACCCGCCACCTACAAAGTTCACGACCTCGATCACGTCGCCATCGGCGAGCAACGTCTCGGCATACTTTGCCTTCGGAACAATTTCTTCGTTCCGCTCCACGGCAATGCGCACGGTATTGTACCCCGCTTCCGCAAGGTATTCGGCAACGGTCTTCCCCGCCGCATCGACACTCTGTCCATTTATGGTAAGCATGGAGCAAATATAGAATTTGCACTTCGTTGTAGTTAGTCCTTGATGCAGCGGACGGAGGCTCCAAGGTCCTTAATGAAGTAATCCAGGTCGGCCAGATTACTTTCGTCCCATAAGCTTAAAGCGTGTGCACCAAATTCGTCGTCTTCTGTGGAACTCCAGAAAAGCGCACCAAAGCCATCGTTATAAAATTTCTCACCAGTACCACGCCAAATACCCGCAGGCAGCGCCGAAAAACCATAATCGTCCGTGCCGTTCACGCCTTGCCCACCATTACCCCAACCGGTAATGGATTTGAGAATTCCCCCCACAGTTTTAGCTTTTCCTAGAGCATTGATCAAGAAAGACCACTCCCCCGCCGTCGGCAGATGCCAGCCATTAGGGCAAACCTCTAATGCAGCAGCCCAAGTGTACAGGCGACCGGCCACGTTACAGTTGGCCGTATCGTTATCAACGCACCAACTGTTACCTTTCAGGCTGGGAGTTTTTGCGCTGTCGGCGTAATTGAGGTTTTCAGCCATCCAGGTCTGCACGCCAATTTTCACCGTCTTGTAAACCCTGCCATCGCGAGAATCCTTGATGCTATCGTAAGCGACGTTCGGATTCAATCGCTCAGCCTTTGGCACAGTCCAGCTCCAGTCCTCAATACCTACAGAATCTTTGGAATCCTGGACGCAGCGCACAGAAAAAGCAAGGCTCTTGTCATTACTGCTAAAAAAGCCATTCGCATCATTTGCACTCAGGTAAATATCGCCGCCTACCTTATAACCATTCTCCGAAGCCGTCCAAAAATAAGCACTTTCGCCAATATAACCGCCAACAATGTTCCTAAAACCAGCCGGCAACGCTGAAAAACCATAGAGGTCCGTGCCATTATTCTCCCACACGGTCTTCGCCTTGAGAACTTCCCCCGCGACATCACCTCCACCTACAGCATCAAATAGGTTTTGAAATTCATCAAACTTCGGCAAATGCCATCCATCGGGGCAAACACCTTGCACCCCCTTTCTGGGCAAATTACACTCCTTCCCGGAACCACATTCGCGTTCGGATTTTCCCACCGCAGCAGCCCAAGTGTACAACCGACCGTACTTTGCACAATATTCGGCAGAATCGTTAAAGCAGTAGCTATTCATTGTTCCAAAATTCAAGTTTTCCGCCATCCAGGTTTGCTTGCCGATAGTGACGATCTTGTAAATCCGGCCATCGCGATCATCCACTATAAGCCCCTGGACATAAACAGAATCGCTACTACTCGATGATTTCGGGACCACCGAACTGCTGCTGGAACGTCTACCTACAGAAGAGGATGACGACTTGACACGGGAAGAAGATGAAGTTAGAGAAGAAGAACTCTCCGACTTGACGCTCGAAAAAGCCTCATCCCCATAAATGTCGATTGGGCCAGGAGAACTACCGTTATCACAGGCAACAAAAAGGACCGATGCAATAATCCATACCAACGTAAAGCATTTCGCACCTACCATAAATTCACTCAATCGTTTCATTTTTCCCTCGCAGTCCAAAAAACTTTATTTAATATAGAAAAAAAAGTGGTTTAATCCTTGACACAACGGACGGAGGCGACGGAGAATATGTCAGCAATCCAATCAGCAGCAGTTTCAAAAAATAAAAGTGACGAGTTAAAACCTGGTGCATAAGTAGTGCGTGTATAGTGAGTGGCATAGCGGTCATAACCACTAGAACTCCACCAAAGTTGCCATCCCCCTCTCAATTTACGAACTGTCCCAGATACAGCAGGAAGAGCCGAAAAGCCATAGGCATCCGTGCCTTTCAAACCATAATCATCCCAACCGGTTGTTGATCTAAGTACCCCTAGCGAGTCAAGACCATCCCTGATTGTCGCCTTGTACAGTATTAACCATTCCGTTGAGTCCGGCAAGTGCCACCCCTTTGGGCATACTCCACGAATGCCCGATAGACAGTTGGTTCTATAATCGCAATTGACGGCCGTATTGCCGGGAATAATGCCCGCAGAGTCCACAGCGGCACTCCACATATAAAGGCGACCATATTTCTCGCAATACGCCCACGAAATGTCGGGACATTCGCAAGATTCCGGCGAATAGGGACATTCTATGTTTGTATCCAACACATCGTTGAAACAATAAGGAACGGAAGTGTAAAATTCCCAATCCATCTTCCAAAAATCAGTGTTTCCACTAAAACCCTTTTCAACTAAATTCCTGTACGAAACATGGATGGGACAGAAACTGCTGGAATCCATATCCATGGTACCTCCAGGGTAAGCATAGTTGAGGTTCTCGGCCATCCACCACTGTTCACCGATTTTTACGGTCTTGTAGGTCTGGCCGTCACGTTCGTCCGTCAGCGTACCATATTCGCAATGGTCTTCGGTTTCTGTCTTACAGGGGGGGACTCGCGGATCCTTTACGCATCGAATTGGAAGTCCATCGTAAGGATCGGCTCCGCCGGGGCCTCCATGCCAAATATAATAACGCGACATATAATACGCACCACTCTGTGAAAAGTCCAAAGACCAGTAGTCCGTGTGCAGTCCAAAAAAATGCACTCCATAATACCCATCTCCTCCTGTTACTATGCCCACAGGGAGTTCTCCAAAACCAAATTTGTCTGAACCGCCCAAACTATCGCAACCTGATGTATTTCTTTCATTTTTTGTATTGAGTTCTACACATGCTTCCTTTAACTCGTTGCTGATATTGGCAGACCTGAGCGAAGTTTCATTGGAATCAGTCGCAATAAGCAAGGTTTGCCAATCCCAACGAATCGGCAAATACCAGCCTTCAGGGCAAGCGCCTCGGATATAACGAGAATTTTCACCACATTCGCATGTCGCCCCGCTGCTCCTATTGTCGCCGCAATGGTTTGCTACGTTGCCGGGAATAATGCCTGCAGAATCCATAGCGGCACTCCACAAGTAATAGCGACCATATTTCTCGCAATACTCCAGTGAATTGTTGTAACAGAAACTGCTGGAGTCCAGCTCCTTGGTCTTTCCAAGGTAGGCATATTTGAGGTTCTCGGCCATCCATATCTCGGCTCCAATCCGCACGGTCTTGTAAACATGCCCATCGCGAAGGTCCGTCAAAGTATTGTTTTCCGCATCGTAAATGCTGCCTGCAGAAGCGCCTTTCCCTTTGCCCGACTTGCTCTTAGTAGACTCATTTTTTTTATCGCGGACCTTCCGAATGGAATCCGTCAATGTGGCGTCCACGGCCCAGTCAGCGCCATCGCAGGCGTAGGCTTTTTTCTCTTCTTTCACGTAGGCGGTCGTACTTCCGCGCGCATCGGTGCAGACCGGCAAATCATCGAAAGAAGATACAACCAGGTCAGACATTTCGGCAAGCTCAGAGTCCTTGAGCTCCGTGTCGCCATTGGAATCAGCATCAGCAGAGCCACCGCTATCGCATGCAGCAAACACAAGCAGCAGAGCAAACAGCCCACCAAAAAGAAACGAATTTTTCATCTATACTCCTAAACCAAAGCCTAAAGAACCATTAGCATTTTTTTGAAGCGGCCAACTCGCTTTCGTATTCTTCGGCGGTTGCATCGGGGCCATCCCACCAAAGTTTATTCGAATCGTCATAGAGCATCTTCGCCGTATTCGATTCCATAAAGTCCACAAGGACATCCTCTTGAGGCCTTTGCATATCTTTCGCAATTTTCTCTACGGCCATCATAGCGTTCAAATCCATAGAGAACAAAATTTTCTTGTCTTCCATAAATCAACTCAAAGCGACCGTTTCATATTCAACAAACTGGAGTTTCGAGAGAGCCTTATCGCTCCTGAAGCAATGCTGGTTTTGCAAGCGTTCCGGCAACAACAAACTGATGCAAATGTTATCGGCGCGTTCACTCCCTATGGGTCCATAAACGTTTCCCATATACGCCAAAATCGTAGCGTTTGTATCGTCATTGGCTATTTTTCCCGAAACAACATCATAGGCAGCCATCTGCTTACGGATTTCGTCAAAGACTCCGCTTCTCCTATGTGCGACAATGCAGTGAAGCCATTCAACACCAGCCGTTTCAAAGGAAAAAGTTTCAAGCCCTACAGTATCTGTTACCCTAAAAACAGATACATACGCAAATCGTTCGTCTATCGGTACTACGCCACGGTTCTTAGCTTTCGAAGCAGAAATTTTAGCAAAGCTCCGAGCTTGCTCTTTCGATGTCGTTAGGTAAAAACCTTGCCCAAAATCCTTAAACCGTGCACATTTTCCCAATTCGGGATTTTCTACAGCACAGTAACTTCCATGATAAAGAATTGCTCCGGCACTCAAGATATTCATACGCTAGCCCCTTTTATCTTAAGATAGGACTTCACGTCGTCAAAAACGGCTTCGTCACCTTCGACATGGAATATCCCGAAACCTTCGCGTATATACCTGAGAACGTCGAACTTCTTAAAAAGGCCCGCAGTTTCTTTCAACGACAAGTTTAACCGTTCCGAGGCCATTCTCAAAATCCGGATTTGCATGAAAAGAATCTGCTGCTGTTCGTTCATACCTGTAATTTATAAAAAAAAAATTTATAGCTCTTCCTTAATTTTTTATTTTTCGCCCTATGAGCGACTCGTCTAAAATTTCACGCCACATTGTCCGTTTTTGTACATCCCTGTTCGGTTTTTCCGTCCTGGTTTCTTGTGCCGGGAACCCGGCTCCCACCACCGAGCCCAACGCGCAACAAAGCAGCTCCAACGCTAGCAGCTACTACAGCGACGACTACACTGCCGACTTTGACGGTTCATCCCTCCCGGCAAGCGGGAACAGTTCCGCAGGCATTTCCCTCAAGAATGGGGTCATAGATGCACCGGGCTACCGCTTTGAGCCTCCTGCAGGGAACTGGTCCATCATCGGCGGCGAAGACGGCGCCCCCTACGAATTCTACAACGCCGAAACGGGCCGCCGCGCCGTGCTCGTAGAGGTGGAACTCCCCCAGGGCGAACCGATGCGCCTGATGGACCGCGCCCAGATGGAAATGCAGAGTTTTGAATCGAGCGGCAAGAAGGCGACGCTCGCCGAGACCTACCCCGAAGAGGCTTTCGGCGTCACGGGCGCATTCTTCGACGTGGCAGGCAAGCGCTACGAAACGCCCTACGAGGCGGTCGGGCTTGTCACGGGCTCCGGCGGCAAGGTCTACACGCTCACGCTCTCGGCCACCGACGTGACGCTGCCCGCAGGGGCGCTCAAGCAGGAATGGAAGGAATTTTTCGCCTCCTTCGCGATGAAGGAAACCACGCAGGAATCGGGCCCGGAGCTCTCCCCGGAAACCATCCGCGAACACAGCAGCGACGCCCTGGGCTACCGCTGGGAAGTCAAGGACAACTTCTGGCATATCTGGAACGGCGTCGCCCGCCAAAACGAGGACCCGGATCTGGTGCTCAGCAACAAGGACGAAGACATTTCCATGTTCGTGTACGGAGCCATGGTTCCCAGCGACGAGGTCAGCCAATCCGACATGTTCAAGGTGCTCCTCACCCGCCTCGGCGTCGACCCGAATGAACCGAGCATGGATGTCCGCCGAGTCAAGGTCGGCGACCGCTACGCCCAGGAATTCACGCTCACGCACGTGGTGAACAAGTTCGACTTCTACTACAAGGGCCGCTATTTCTACGACGACGGCCGCGGAATCCTCGTGGTCAGCTGGACGCAGGGCATCAACAAGAAAAAGTACGAAAAAATCATGGACAACGCCGTCGAGGGTCTCAAGGTCGGTGCAAAGCCGAGCCTCGCCAACGACAAGAAACAGGCGAAGTTCAACGCTGCCATCATGAGCCAGGTCGGCCTGTTACGCCTCGTGGAAAACCAGCCGCTCGTCGCGCTCAGCTATTTTGAACGCGCCAACAAGATGGACCCCGAAGAACCGCTGTACCTCATCAACTGCGGTTTCGTGTACCAGCTCAAGGAACTTTACGGGCCGGGCATCAGCTATTTCACGAGCCAGATGGATCTCGTGCGCAAGAACGGCAAGCTGCTTTCCATTCTGGGCGAAATGTACGAGGCGCTGTTCGACTACGGTCACGCCCGCGAATGCGCCGAAGGAGCGCTCCGCTACACGCCGAACAACCCGGAATACGTCATCAACCTGAGCGACGCACTTTGGGGACTCGGACAGCGCAACCAGTCGCTCATCGTGGTGCAGCGCCTGTACGACACGCAGCCCAGCAGCCGCCTGGGCGTCTACCTCGCCAAGACCTACATGGGCCTCGACCAGTACGCCGAAGCCGTCGACGTGCTCTACGGCGTGCGCGGACGCTTCGGCATGAGCGTGGACCTCGGTTCTACCCTCATGGACGCGCTCGTGTTCCTCGGCCGCTACGAGGAAGCCCGCGCCATCAGCGAAGAGACCATCGCCAAGGACCGCAACAACTACAAGACTTGGACTACCCAGGGCAAGATCCTCTTCTATAGCAGGAACTACCGCGAAGCCGAAAAGTCGCTCACCAAGGCGCTTTCGCTCAAGCCCGACAACGAAGACGCCAAGAGCTTCTTGAGCGCCACCAAGGCGTTCCTCGGCAAGGCCGACAACCGCACGCTGCAAAAGCCCATCACCCCGGTCGAGGAGCGCACGGCAAGCATCAAGAGCCTGCTCTCTCCCTCCGCGAAGAAGGCCGGGACCGAGGGCGACTTCCCCGCCGTCGTGCATTACCACAAAGAAGCGCTCAAGGCCGAGAAGGGTTCCAACTGGGTCCGCACCGACGAGATGCTCATGGAAATCCTCGACCTGCGCGGCACGGCCATCTACCGCGAGTTCACCTTCGACTTCTTGCCCGGTTTTGACCGCATCTACATCAACGCGCTCGAAGTCTACGACAGCAACTGGAACCTGAAGCAGAAAGTCGGCCTGAACGGGGCCTACATCACCTACGCCACAGAAATCGGCGGCGGAAACGAGAGCCAGACGGCGCACTTCCCGCTGCAGGAACTCGAACCGGGCGACTTTATCTACGTGCAGTTCAGCCGCACCAACATCGAGAACAAGGGCATGATTCCCTACACCGACTACGTGAGCAGTAGTGACGTGCCCGTAGGCAAGAGCATCTTCCGCATCTATGCCGACCCGAACCGCTTCGTGACCGAAGAATATGGCCCGCTCGAGAAGAAGACGTTCAAGGGCGGCGTGGAATGGAGCATCGAGAACCCGGTCATCGTGCGCAAGGAAATGTACATGCCGGTGTACCGCGATTTTGGCGCGGGCCTCATGCTCACCGGCAAGCAGGAATGGAAGAACGTAGGCGAAGATTACCAGAACCTCATCAAGCACCAGTTCAAGCAGGCCGTGAGCGTGCGCGAGAAGGCATTCGAGGTGCGCGGCAGCCGTATCGGCGACGAGGCCGTGAAGGCGATCGTCAACTTCGTGCGCCACGACATCCGCTATCGCGATGTCCGCTTCGGCGGTCACAGCCTTATCCCGCAGACCGCCGAAGTGACGCTCAAGGAGCGTCGTGGCGACTGCAAGGACATGGCACTGTTGCTCAAGGAAATGCTCGAGGCCATCGGGGTCAAGAGCCATCTCGTGGCCATTCACCTCACCGAAGAAGGGTTCGAACAGCTGCCGACCATCCAGCAGTTCAACCACATGATTCTCTACATCCCCAAGCAAGACAAGATTAGCGAACGCTGGATCGACGCGACCGACAAGACGGGCAACGACCGCCCCGTGCCGCTCGACATGGAAGGCAAGGTCGCGCTCATCATCGACGACGACAACAGCAAGGTCGTGACGACGCCTATCCTCGAAGACAACCAGGAACACCAGATTGCCATAGAGCACCGCCTCCACATCGGCACCGACGGAGCCTGCGAATTCCGCGATTCCGTCACGCTGCAGGGCAAGTTCGCATCGGCCATCCGCAACAAGTTCTTCAGCCACGACGTCAAGGAACAGGAAACCCTGCTCGAGGACTTCCTCGCGAGCGGAGTCCCCGACGTGAGCATCGGCAACGTAAGAATCGAGAACTTGAACGAGTTCAACAAGCCGCTGATCATCGTGAACACCTACGCCTCGAAGGGATATTTTGGCCAGGGCGGTTCCGAGCTCAAAGGCCGCTTCCCGAACGTGTGGGAACGTAGCCTGTTCAAGATCCCGAAGGTTTCCAAGCGCCACCACCCCATCCGCATGCCGCACGAGACGCAGTTCAGCTACACGCTCAAGGTCACCGCCCCGAGCGGCCACACCGTGACGATTACGCCGCCCAAGCCGTACCCGAAAACGCCGGACTACGTGAGCTTCGAAAAGGGTAAGGAATCCACCAGCGGGACAAGCGCCGGCACCTCCATCCGCTGGACGACATTCGCCCTGTACGCGGACCCCGCCGAGTACGAGAAAATCCGCGCCGAATGGAACTACCTGCTGAGCGAAACGAGCCCGATGATTGTGGTAAAGTAGGAAGTAGGAAGTAGACAGTAGGAAGTGGTTAGAGAGAGACGAAAGAAAAAGCTTGTCATTGCGAGGGGCGAAGCCCTGAAGCAATCTCCGCCAGTAACCTGTCACCACACAGCCATCTACCATGTCAATTCAAATTCATAATAAATTTACCTCGAACCTGGAGCCTGGAGCCTCGAGCCTACAATGAAATCCCTTATTCTATCCGACATTCATGGTTCTGCGATTGCCGCGAGGCAGGCGCTTTCCTTCTTTGAAAAGTTCCGCTGCGACCGCATCTTTTTGCTGGGCGACACGCTCTACCACGGCCCGCGCAACCCGCTCCCCGCAGGGCACGGCCCCATGGGAGTCGTCGAGGCGCTGGCTCCGTACAAGGAATGCATCACCGCCGTGCGCGGCAACTGCGACGCCGACGTGGACCTGATGATGCTCGATTTCCCTGTCGAGGACAGCTACACCGTCGTGGAAGACGCCAACGGGAATGGCGCATCTTGCCACCTCTTTTTGAGCCACGGGCACATCTACACGCCGGAATGTTTCCCCGCCGACGCGCTCCAGAGCCTCGCGCCGTACGCACTGGACCTCGAAAAAGAGAACCCGTACCCGAAAATCGACGCCTACCTGTACGGCCACACGCACATCTGGAAACTCGAGAAGAATTTCAAGGATGTCCTGCTGGTGAATCCGGGCTCCACGAGCCTCCCCAAGGGAGGCAACCCGCCTACCTTCGGGCTTTACGAGAGCGCAAGCGAAACCTCCCCCGCCCGCTTCAGCATCCACAGGCTTGACGATGGAAGGGAACTCAAGTCTATCGAGATTTAGGTTCGAGATGGCCGCGCCCTAGAGTTTACCCGGACTTGATCCGGGAGGCTCACCATGATTTTTTTATTTAAATTTTCAATATGGTTCTAAACGTCATTTGGCTAATCTTCTTCTTTGGCGCGTTTGTCGCGTGCATGGTGCAGTGGCTCGCCTTCGGCGATACCGGAATCTTCAACAAGGCCATCCTCGGCGCGTTCGACATGTCGAAGACCGCGTTCGAAATCGCCCTCGGCCTCACGGGCATTCTTTCCCTCTGGCTCGGCATCATGAAGATTGGCGAGAAGGCGGGAGCCGTCCAGATTCTCGCGAAAATCGTCTCCCCGCTGTTCAGCCGTCTGTTCCCTGAAATTCCGAAGAACCACCCGGTCGTGGGCACGATGCTCATGAACATCAGCGCGAACATGCTGGGTCTCGATAACGCGGCCACACCAATGGGCCTGCAAGCGATGAAACAGTTGCAGGAACTCAACCCGAACGAAGACAAGACGGTCGCGAGCAACTCGCAAATCATGTTCCTCGTGCTGAACGCGAGCGGACTTACGCTCATCCCGGTCAGCATCATGACGTACCGCGCACAGCTTGGAGCCGCAAACCCGAGCGACATTTTCCTCCCGCTCCTGCTTTCGACGTTCTTCAGCACCATGGCGGGCATCTTCGCACTCAGCTTTTTCCAGAAGGTCAAGCTCAAAGACCCGGTGACGGTCGCATGGCTCGGCGGGCTTTCGGCCTGCGTCATCGCCATCATGTTCTACTTCAGCCACCTCACCGCCGAAGCTATCGGCACCACGAGCCTCTTCATCAGCGGCATCGTGCTGTTCGGCATCATCGTCGCGTTCCTCGGGCTCGCGGTGTACAGGAAGGTGCAAGCCTACGAAGCTTTTGTCGAAGGCGCTAAGGACGGTTTCCATACCGCCGTAATGATTATCCCGAACCTCGTCGCCATCCTCGTGGGTGTCGCCGTATTCCGCGCGAGCGGCGCGATGGACTTGCTCATGAACGGGATTTCCTGGGTGCTTGGGCTGTTCGGTGTCGGTAACGACGTTGTCCCCGCGCTCCCCACCGCATTCATGAAACCTTTGAGCGGAAGCGGTGCCCGTGGCATGATGATCGATGCCATGAAGGCACTCGGCCCTGACAGTTTCGCCGGCCGCCTCAGTTGCATGTTCCAGGGAGCCGCCGATACGACGTTCTACATCATCGCGGTGTACTTCGGTTCCGTGGGCGTGAAAAAGACGCGCCACGCCGTCACCTGCGCACTCATCGCCGACGCCGTCGGCGTGATAGCCGCGATAGCGATAGCGTATTTGTTCTTCCCGCCGGTATAGTGATTAGAGACTAGGATCTAGGGGTTAGGATCTAGGGGCTAGAATCTAGAGAAAAATGTCACGGCTTCGCCGTCTGTTATTAACGCACGAAGTGCGTGATTCTTATGCACTAGCCTCTATTCTCTAGCCTCTAGCCTCTCACTACCTACATCGCTTGTGCTATCAGGAACCCGATGTATCCTACGTAAATGGCGAGGAAGGTCGTTCCTTCGAGGCGGTTGATGCGCCCAATTCGCAGTCCGTTCGCATCTAGGCGTTTCTTGCGCACCGGCAACCCGAACAATAGCAGCAGCACCGTCAGCACAGCCACCACAGGCAAGTCACGGCTGAACACCAGCGGGTCGACCGTGTGCATCGGGGAAATCGTCGACGCAATACCCACGACCGTAAGCGTGTTGAACAAGTTAGACCCGACAATATTGCCGAAAGCCAAATCGTTTTCGCCCTTGCGGGCAGCAGCAATGGAGCTAGCCAGTTCCGGCAGGGATGTTCCCACGGCCACGATGGTAAGACCGATCAAGAGGTCGCTCACGCCCAGTGCCTGCGCGATAGACACGGCACCCCAAACAAGGCACCTCGAACTCAGCACAAGCAAAGTGAGTCCGAGCAAAAGCCAAGCAACGGATTTCGGCAGCGAAGCCTTTCGAGACTCATCACCGTCATCGGCATCCATTTCCTGCGCCGAAGCCTTCTTTTTCGCACGAAGTTCGCTCCAGATATTAAAGCCCATGATTCCGGCAAAAAGCAGGAGCAGCACCACGCCGTCCATGCGACTGATGGAACCATCAGCAGCCTCAATGATGGCAACAACCGTCACCCCGATTAGAATCGGGACATCGCGCTTCAAGGCGTCGCGTTTGACGATGACCGGAGAAATCAGTGCCGTAATACCGAGAATAAGAGCGATATTTGCAATGTTGCTGCCGTAAGCGTTACCTAGGGCGAGTTCAGGCGCGTTTTCCATCGCCGACAAGGCCGAAACGACCATTTCCGGAGCAGAAGTCCCGAAGCCGACGATAACCATCCCGATAAGGAGCGTGCTCATTCCAAAGAAACGAGCCACGCCCACAGCGCCATCCACAAATTTATCCGCGCTCCAGACCAGGACGGCAAGGCCAAGAACAACAGCAACTATAGGAAGGAGCATCTATTACAGGTAGTAAGAAAAACCTATGAGGAATGCAGACGACGAGAGGTCGCTCAGCTTGATGACATCGTCGTTGAAGGAATCATACAGGTCGGAGAAGCCACCTTCAAAGCGGACATCCAAGGCAATGTGCTTGTTAGCCCAGTATTCGATGCCGAACACCAGGTCCCAGCCCATCTTTTTGCGATAGCCTTCGTCGAGCATGTCGATTCGTTCCGAATGCTTTCTTCCACCTTCTTGTGCAGTAGAAAGTTTGAACTTGTCATACACAGCGAAAGACGCCTGGAGACCCAGATCGAACATAAGGCCGGAATAAGGAGCCTTGAAAGAGAACAGCACCGGGACATCGATCTTGCGCTGTTTGAAATCCAGGTTGTAGACCGTCACGGTACGTGCATTGCGGTCGTCGTAGTGCAGCGTGCCGCTAGCCAAGCTCTGTTCGTAGAGGACACCGAGCTTCAAGGCCACCGTGTACTTGTTCAACGGCAAGACAGACGAAAGACCGACGCGCCAAGTGTAATCGCTAAAGGAGTTATCGTAATAGGCGTAATCGTTCAGGAAATACCCACCGAGGAAAGCCTGGGCACCAATGGCGAATCTCAGGGGAACAAGGCCGCGGAGTTCGTCAAGCGCGACCGTATCGTCGCTAGACCTTTCGGCTACATAGACCGTCTTGACAGGAACGGTTGTAGTGCGGTAGACAACTGCCGGCTGGAGCGTGTCGGGGTCAATACGGCGCTGCTGCGTAGGAGCGGGGGCAGCGGCCACGGGGGCCGGTTCTGCCGGAGCAGGAGCTTCGGCGACGGGAGCGGCAGCATCGGCGGCGCGGACGGCCATCGGGGCAACCGGTTCAACAGCGGGTTCTTCGGCCGGGGCGGCAGGGGCCTGCGCCTCGGGGGCAGGAGCAGCCGCGGGTGCGGCTTCGGCAGCGGGAGCTGCAGCAGGGGCTTGAGCCACGGGAGCAGCAGCATCGGCGGCGCGGACCGCGGTCGGTGCCGCCGGTTCAGCGGCAAAAGCGAGCGCGGATAAAGAAAGCATGGTTACAATGGACTTGATTTTTATGTTCATAATTCACTCCATTTTTATTACACATGATTATTATAGCAATTATCAAACAAAAAAAGCGACTCTGCACCGCTAAAACACGCCCTGAACACACTTTTATTCTAAATTTTCGATGTATGAAACTCAATATCATTTCTTCCGAATCCGCAAAGGCCCAAGAAAACAAGGCCTACGCTCTATTTTTTGTCAAGCAGTCCGTCCAATTTTCCAAGGTGCTTACCGAAGCCGGTAGCGCCCAAGTGGAATCCGTCCTCGAAGGCATGAAGGATGGCCCCTTCGAAGATCTCGAACTCCTGGAAATCGATGGGGACAACACCCTGTTTGTCGACGCCGCCAAGGAACGCGGGCTTTCTAACCTCGACCACCTGCGCATGGCTGCCTACCGCCTCGCCGGCCGCGCCATGAAAAAGCAGATTCCCTGCGTGAGTATATTCCTCGCCGATGCCGCCGACGAACAGTTCAAAGCCATCGTCCACGGTTTGCATTACGCGAACTACAAGTTCGACGCATACAAGAGCAAGCAAAAACCGAATTTCCAAGTCACCTATGAAATCATCGCTGGTGAACACGTCGCCGCATTCAAGAAAATCGCCGAAGAAGTCGCCGTCGAACAAAAAGCGGTGACCCTTGCGAAGAACCTCATCAACACTTGTGCCGCCGACCTCTACCCCGCCGAATTCGTCGAGAACGCAAAGACGATAGCCAAGTACACGCCGGGACTTTCCATCAAGGTGCGCGACATGAAGCAACTCGAAAAAGAAGGCTTCATGGGCCACGTGACCGTCGGCAAGGGTAGCTCCCGCGAACCTTACATGATTACGCTTGACTACAAGCCCGCCAAGCGCACATCCAAGGACCACCTCGTCATCGTCGGCAAGGGTCTCACGTTCGACACCGGCGGACTTTGTCTGAAACCGCCCAAATCCATGCCAGAGATGATTAGCGACATGAGCGGTGCAGCCACCGCACTTGCCGCTATCCAAGCCATTGCAACACTCAAACTCCCCATCCACGTGAGCGCTGTCTGCTGCCTTGCCGAAAACGCCATCGGCAACAAATCCGTATTGCCGGGAGACATTTTCAAGGCCAAGAACGGCAAGACCGTCATGGTCGACAACACAGACGCCGAAGGCCGCCTGGTTCTCTCCGACGGACTTGCCGAAGCGGGTGAAATCGGAGCAACGCACATCGTGGACCTCGCCACCCTCACGGGAGCCATGGTCCGCGCCCTCGGCTACGCCGTCGCCGGGTTCTTCAGCAACGACGATGACCTCGGACTCAAGGTCATCAACTGTGGCGAAGCCTGCTGCGAAAAGTTCTGGAGCATGCCGCTCGAAGAAGAATATGCCGACGCACTCAAAGACAAGTTTGCAGACCTCAAGAACACCGGAAGCGACGCAGGAGCCATCTCCGCAGCTCTCTTCTTGCAGGAATTCGTGCCCGAGAACACCGCCTGGGCCCATTGGGACATCGCGGGAACCGCCTTCGTCGACAAGAAGTGGAAATACACCGAGTACGGTGCAACCGGCTTCGGCGTGCAGACCTTGATTGAGCTTGCGCGCGAAATGAGTTCTGCGGAGTAAATTCCGGTTTCGTTACAAAAAAAAGAAAAGGGAACAGCCAAATGCTGTTCCCTAAAAAATTATCTCAAACTGGCAGGCAACCAATCATCTAGCAACATCGCCAAGTCAAAGCCCAAAACGACTTGCCCCTTGTTTTCAGAACCATCATCTTCACGATCAAGAGCAATTCTAAAAATCAAATAAGGCGATCTCGATGAAAACGAAATCTTTTCATAGGGATTTGATCCAGTACACGAATGTGCATACGAAGGATTACTTGGGTTAATACTATTTATATTACCATTTGTACTTTCATAAACATACAAATCAAAATCTTGCGGGACACGTCCCAAAGTTGCAATATCAGTACCACTACTCAGCCAAGAGATCGCAGCAGTATAAAGTTTAGCCTCATTCGCATTTGCTTGAGTCGTTTTTACGCTAAACCAAATTTCCGGTTTCCCATTTACAGTTCTAGTTTTAAGTTTGCTCATACTCCCATTCCAAAAACGAGAATAGTGCGAGTAACTATACTGATCTTCATCCGAATCATAATCAAAGACCAACGCCCTATAATGAGGAGCCTGACGGTTAGGATAAACCAAATCATATTGGCTAGAAGTCAGCAACAAAGCCTTAACCACTTCAGGATGCCAACGATAGAAAGAATTAATGGCCAACAAATCAGAAACCATCGAAGCCGTATATGCCGCAGCCATTTCAGTTCCGTCGTAATACGGCAAGAAATCACGCTTATAATATGGATTATCGGGCGATCTATACATCCTTTTTTTACCAGGGGTAAAATAAAAATGCGTAAAGTTGTAAACTTCGGGTTTATCAGCATTGTATGAAGGGTTATGGGTAGACGTATACCCCGTAATCCACTCGCTCGTCGGGTCAACAGCCCCCACAGTAATCGCATTGGCCGCATGAGCGACCGACGACATATACGACGTTCCATACGTACCGCCGGCATAATTTCCTGACGCCGCAATTTCTATCGTTCTATTTTCATAAATGTAATTGTCCAAATCCCGAGCATCGGAATAATAAGTAGACGAATACCCAGTAGGTTTATGAACACCTATGTAAACCTGCGGAATACGCGCTGCAGGAGACGTCGGAGAATCCTTTCCAACGTATATCACAGAACGCTTCGAGGTTTCATTAATGGTTTTATGCATTCTCGAGACAACCATTTCTTCTTCAGGCGACGGATTCATTAGGAAAGATGCCGTATACGGGATATAGGCAACATCTTTTGAATCCAGCATTGCCGGATAGGAGGTCCCGACAACGTAAACGCCCACGTTAGAAATTGACCCATAATCAGTCGATCTCGGATAATTGTTAAGCCAATTTACAGTCTTGCGTCCGGATTTATTCAAGACATTCGTCATCGGAACATACGTTATGTTCTGTCCATCCGGATAAGGCGAAGGTTGCACATTGTTGTTAAATGAATAGTTTGACGTAGTCAACGTATACGTATTCGAATTTAAATTCGTCGTATTTCCATAAGTAAGGGTTGACGACACATTTTGATCTTCATATACAGAAATGAAGGCGCTATTTAAAGAAGAGAGATAATCCGAGAACTCGCGGCGATGGTTATTCCACGGTTGTCTCAAGTGGCAGAACCATTCACCACCGTCATTAGAACCGTTGGTGAAATACTTCTTTAAGTAATAGGTCTTGGCTCCATTAGGATCCACGTCATTATCAAAATAACTTGTCTGATGGACGCCCTCAATTGCAGAAACATTGCTTGGCATGCCAGTCCTCTGTAAAGCACGAACACCAGGAGGCGTACTTTCCTTCTGCGGTTCGTTTTTTTTGAGTTTTGTATAATCAATGTCCTTGTAGACCATCGGGGAGTTCATTTCACTCCCGCGGCGACCAAGAAGGTCGTAATGATTAACCGCGGCGTTGGCGCCTATGCAGCCAACAACCAAGATAGTAAATATATCTCTCATATCTTCTCTTTCCTTTATTTGTAACACACAAACTATGCATTACTTTATTCAATATAGAATCATGGTAATAAAAATTTAATATTTATTTCTTTCATTTTACTTACAACTTTTAAATTTCGATAATTTGTTCTTTTTCCCATTTCTGCACTTTTTCGCCTCCGAATTTGATTTTGGCTTTGTCCTTATCCACCATTTTTATTAATTTTCAGTCAAATCTGCCCGAAAAAAGGCTCCAAATTATGATTTGGGCATTTTTTTTCTATTTTTGGGCTGTATGAAGAACGTTGATACGATTGCCGTTTTGGACTTTGGCGGGCAGTACGCCCACCTGATTGCTAACCGCGTGCGCCGTTTGGGCGTGTTTACCGAAATTCACTCCCCCGCCGCCCCCGTCAGCGAACTGGAAGGCGTGAAGGGTATCATCTACAGTGGCGGCCCATCCAGCGTGTACGCGGCCGACGCCCCGGAATACAATCCCGAAATTTTGAACCTCCCGGTGCCGAAGCTCGGCATCTGCTACGGTCACCAGCTCATCGCCCAGCAACTGGGCGGTCACGTGGAACCGGGCAAGGTCAAGGAATACGGCATCGCCGACCTGATTGTGGGCGACGAAAAGTGCCCGCTCTTGAAGGGCCTCCCGAAGGCTAGCCCCATGTGGATGAGCCACGGTGACCAGGTGACGAAGCTCCCCGAGGGCTACAAGATTGTGGCCAGCACCAAGGACTGCGAAATTGCCGCCGTCGCCTTCGATAGCGACAAGCCCGAACGCCAGATTTTTGGCATCCAGTTCCACCCCGAAGTCACGCACAGCAAGTTCGGCATGAAGTTGCTCGAGAACTTCGTGGACTTCACGGGCGCAAAGAAGACCTGGAACATGAAGAGCTACCTGCCGCTCATCACGCAGCGCATCAAGGACCAGGTCAAGGACCGCAAGGTCTTCTTGCTCGTCTCCGGCGGTGTGGACTCCACCGTGGCATTCGTGCTCCTGAACCGCGTACTCGGGCCGGAAAAGGTTTTGGGCCTGCACGTGGACAACGGCATGATGCGCCTCGGCGAATCCCAGAAGATTATGGACTTCCTCACGAAGGAAGGCATGAACAACCTGAAGGTCCGCGACGCTAGCGAACACTTCCTCGCGAAACTCAAGGGCGTAACTGCGCCTGAAACCAAGCGCGGCATCATCGGTAAGGAATTCCTGACGGTGAAGGACGAGGAAATGACGAAGCTCAACCTCGATCCGAACCAGTGGATGATGGCGCAAGGCACCATCTACCCCGACACCATCGAAAGCGGCGGCACCAAGAACGCCGACAAGATCAAGACGCACCACAACCGCGTGCAAGAAGTCTTGGACCTCATGGAAAAGGGCCTCGTGCTCGAACCGCTCGCCG
>JAEERM010000170.1 GCA_016285835.1 Fibrobacter sp. | reverse complement strand
CGGAAATTCTGCGCACCAAACGTAATCGCGTACTGGTGCGGCCCCACGGGGGCAATTTCGGCCAACCGCCGCGTCAACGCCTCCGGCGGCTCAAAATCAGGGAACCCCTGCGACAAATTAATCGCCCCGCACGCATTGGCGATACGGGTCATTCGACGGATAACGGAATCTGTAAAAATTTCGGTACGCTGACTTAATGCTTGCATGGCAGGCAAATTTAGAAATTTTTCAGCACAACCAAATTTACTTGGGTAAGACAAAAAGCCTCATATTTTTGAAAAGCACCCTTCCCTTATGAAATATCTAAAATTATTTAGTAGGAAAATAATTTTTCTTTGGGCGTTTCCCGCATATATGCGGGTCGGGCTATATTTTAGGGGTCGCCACCTTCGCTCCGCTCGTTGCCAATCTCCTAAAACGAAGCCTTGCGATGTGTCATTCTGAGCGAAGTGAAACGGAGTCGATATACGAAACTCAGCAAGTTGATGCCTTTGGCATCCGCAACTTCGGCTCAACCATGCCAGTCTGCAAGCAGCCTGTCGCGGCATTCGCCTTGTATGCTTTTGTTGCCTTAGTTGAGTTAGGTTCGTAGGAGCAGAATCTCTCGCAAGTCTTCGCCCCAAGGGGTCACTATCCCTAACGCTTTTTCGCCTTGTCTCTTCCATTCAATTTTCGTCCCGATTCATACACGCTCCCCGGTCGTTCCCACTGATCCCACCCATAGCCGGGCTTCAACTGAATCCAGTCGTATGTATCGCGATACCGAATTTGGTTTTCATAGCGTTTGTCGAACCGGTCCAAGGTTTCCCGCGTATTCGATAGAGTCTGCTTGATCGGTTTGCCGTCCTCATAATAGATAGCCTGGTTTTCCATGGGTTTGAACCAGTATTCACCTATCACGTCGAATCCACCATTCACCGCAGCCAAGATATCTGGACAATTATCACGATACACATCATTGGTCAGGTAGTTTCCTCCCATATCAGGGAACGACCAGTCGTAGGCGCAGTATAACCCAATAATCTTGCCGTTTTCTTCCATGGCTTGAGCTTTGGCAAGATGCAATATGAGTATATCATCGCAGTTGCCATCTCTGTTAGGCGGAAAATTAATTTGCCCAGCATAATGGCATACCTGCCTATCGCCAAGGTCAATAAGTTCGCCCGGATGATTCCAAGCCGTAGATTGCATAGAATTTGTGCGGGCAAAGCGCCATACGCCCGAAGGCTTGGCGGCAAAAGTCAGAGTAGAAATAGCGAGTAAAAGCAGAATGCTTTTCATGAACAATTCACTAATTTACATCTATTTAATTTGTTGTGAAAATTTAATTTGCTCTAATAACTTCAACATTTGTGGTATTGTGAATATAGGTTCTCCTAAAAGGTTCGCTAGACCTAGAACTCTAGAATCAACAGAATCTCCGAGATGTTCAATTTCAAAAAGAAATTTTTCTATTTCTTTTTCATTCAAAAGTAACTGAATCAAGTCATCAACACTTTTTACTTGATTGATGTTTCGATTATGTTTTAAAAACAATGCTTTTCTTTCATACTCTTTTACCGAAGAATCATCCATAGTCAATCCTCTTTTTTATAAATAATCAAATGTTGTGAAAAATGCATACAATACTTGTATTTATCATAAAAGTCATTAATTGATTTCACGAATTTTATTCATGCCTAACTGCAACTCTTCAAGAGCCTTCTTTTTTCGATAATCCGAAACATTAGACATGTTTTGAATCGCAGTCCGTACATTATCAACATTTAAATCCGTTTCTTTTTTAGCAGAACGAGCTAAGAATACATATACAACGCTCATCAGTTCATTACCGGCATTAATTTGTTCCTGTGACCCCTTAAGTCCCATTTTGTTGTTGTGAAATTTACCGGCAATGTCGAAATAGAATTGCGACAATTCATCACAACTATTGATCCTGTCAATTCCATTAAGATAACTGGAAATTATCGAAGTTGAAGGTTGTTCAGAAACAGATTCAGTTTGACTATGTTCTGCTTGTTTTTTTTGATTTGCTTTCGCTTCGTCCACATAACCACAAAAATGGGGAATAATTAATGCAGCGAGAAAGGCGATGAATAAGCAACCGCAGCCTTTCTTGGCAGCTTTGTCGAATTTTTTTCCGGTCGGTGTATTGTTCCACGACTTCGCTTCTCGTTCTGCATCTTCTGCATCCCTTTTTGCTGTACATCGAGGACAATAATGGCTTAGAAGTGTTTGTGTCCATCCATCTGGTAAAACTTTGTAATGCAAAGAACGTCCATTTGTTCCACATTTATCACATGTGTAAATATCGACTCCATCAACTTCTCTAACAGACATTTATTCTCCTTGGTTTAAAGTTTGATTATAGTTCCGCAATATTATTGCACACTATGTCGTGCGGGTTTCGGCACAGTGCGTTTTGCGTATGCAAAGACCATAGCCAGTTTTTCAACTGGAGTTTTCCCCTGCGAGCAACTATTTCGCCAAATTTTGAATGGATACAAAAAAGGCGCAGATCGTTGCATTTATCCAAACGAGGCTCTGCAAAGCCTATAACCGATAAATGCAAACGACCCACGCCCCCAAAGGGCTGTTGCCCTTGGTCATACGACCAAAGACCGACCCAAAAGCCGGTATAGCAAACTGAAACATACCGCAAAACGGCATGCCTGCGTGAGCGTTCACCTTGTTCTCGGTTATTTGAAATTTGCAGATTTCGTTTGGAGAACAAGAGCAAAAACTCTATTTCAAGAAAAAAGATAACTTAAAAAAGAGCGAAACGCACAAAAAGTTTACAAAAGAGTGATTTTTTCTTCTAAAACGGGATTTTTTCAACAGATTTTGAGGGTGGGTGGGCGGCGTAAGCCAGGCGTTGCGGGCTGGCGACTGAAGCCCGCTAGAGTAGGTAGCGGAAGCCGAGGCTGAAGCGAGGGAGAGACCTCTCCCTCCCCTCATATATAAATCACTGGATCCCGTCGCAATTATAAAGCGAAAAATTATGGATTCCCTCCCTTCGGTCGAGAATGACGTTCTCTCAAATGACTCCATGACCTCCATTTTCACCAACATTTCTCTCGTCTCTCGTCTCTCGTCTCTCGTCTAATTACTATCTTTGACCCACTATGTTTTCACAGCTGACTGATTCTCTAGAAAATACTCTCAAGAACCTGCGTGGGCAGGGCAAACTTACCGAAGAAAACGTGGCCGAATCGCTGCGTGAAGTCCGCCGCGCGTTCCTCGCCGCCGACGTGAACTTCAACGTCACCCGCGATTTCGTCAAGGCCGTCAAAGAAAAGTCGCTGGGCGCCGAAGTGCTCAACTCCGTGACGCCGGGTCAGCAGATTGTGAAGATCATCCACGACGAGCTCGTTGCCGTCATGGGTGGCGAAACTAAGGAAATCAACCTCTCCGGCCCCGCTCCGGTGGGCATCATGATGGTCGGCCTCCAGGGTTCCGGTAAGACGACCTTCGCAGGCAAGATTGCCCTCTGGATGCGCAGCAAGAAGAAGCGCAAGCCGCTTCTCGTGGCAGCTGACGTGTACCGCCCCGCCGCTATCAAGCAGTTGCAGGTGCTCGGCAAGTCCATCGGCATTCCCGTCTATGACGAAGGCCTGGGCAATCCGGTCGAAATCATCAAGCACGGCTACCAGTACGCCAAGGACAACGGTTTTGACCTTGTGATTTACGATACGGCAGGCCGTTTGCAGATTGACGAAGAGTTGATGCAGGAACTCGAAAAGGCACGCGATGCCGTGCACCCGGACGAAATTTT
>JAEERM010000007.1 GCA_016285835.1 Fibrobacter sp. | reverse complement strand
TGGCGTCTTGCCTCATGCTTCTCGGGAAGTCGAGCGAAAAGTTCAGCCGTCCGCCTATCGGTTGCGTGATTCCTACCGCCGACCGTCCGATTATCTTGGTCGATGCCGGTGCGAACGTCGATGAACGCGCTTCTACGCTGGTGGACTTTGCCATCGCAGGTTCCGCTTTTGCCGAGACCTACTTCGGTTACCAGAATCCGAAGGTCGGCCTTTTGAACATGGGCGAAGAAGAACACAAGGGCCCGGCTGTGCTCCAGGAAGCACACCAGTTGCTGAAATCTGCCCCGGTGAACTTCATCGGCAATATTGAAGGCGAAACGCTCATCGAAGGTGCCGCCGACGTCGTGGTGACTTCGGGCTTTACAGGCAATGTTGTTCTGAAAATGCTTGAAGGTTTCTACGAACTGCACAAGAAGATGTTCGGCTTTATTGACACTCCGAATGGTCGCCGCTTCGACGAAATGTGGGACTACCGCATGACGGGTGGCGCTTTGCTCCTCGGCCTCAACGGCACGGGCATTATCGCTCACGGCCGCTCCGATGCTCTCGCTATCGAGAAGGCTGTGGAAGTCGCTGCGAAGTACGCCGAGAAGGGTGTGTCCAAGAACGTGAACGAACGCTTGGCCGCCATCAAGGACGAACCCGCCGAAGCGAAGTAACGCCCCCTGCTTACAACAAGCTTTAATGGCAGAACCCTAAGAGATTAGGGTTCTGTTCTTTTTTTTGTATAAAATATCACGGCAAATTGTTTTCCTGTGTAAGTGAAGATTTTTTTTATTATTTTCGTGAAAGCCTCATGGGGAGATTGCTTAAGATCAACCTATGTTTAAAATGTGGATGGGATTACGTGTGGAGGGAAAAGAATGAAATCTACACTATTTGGAATGGTTGCTTTGGGGGCCGCTTTGTCGGTCTCTGCTGCTGAAACCCCGTACGACCTGATTCGTCCGGTTTTCCCGATGGTCTGGGATACCTCGAGTGTCGCGGACGGCGGAACGGTTCTTAGCTTTAGCCAGTTTGTCGCCTCCAAGAATGATTCGCTGCTCGGTGTTCCTGAACTGGGTTCTAAGCCTGCCGACTTCAAGGCGAACGGTTATATTTCGGATTCGCTGGACCAGGCCTACATAGATGCCCTGAATCTGAAAGTCAGTAACATTCGCGTGAACCAGGCCGGTTACCTTTTGAGTGATCCCGAAAAGCTGTTCTATTATGCGACCTCGGGCGAGTGCGCTGATGTTTCTTACTCGGTCGTTGACTTGGATGGTAAAGAACTCGCCAAGGATGGAGCTCTCTCGAGTACGGAAACTTCTGCCAAGTATAAGCGAATCGTGAAAGCGTCTTCAAATGCAGTAATAGATCGCTATACGGTAGATATAGGCGATTCGACTAAGTTTATATGCGCCGGTAAGCTGGCCGATATGGCGGGGTTGCCTAATGACCAGAGGCTCCGTATCAAGGTGGGCAAGGAATATTCTTCGACCTTTATTATTAGCGATAAGGTTTATTCCATGCTTCGCGATGTATCGCTCAAGTTCTTCGGTGCGCAGCGCAGTGGCGATTCCGAGTCCTGGTTCCATGGCCCGAGCCATTTGAAGGATACTATCACTGGCGGCTGGTACGATGCCGGTGACTACGTGAAAGAAGGACCAACCATGACTTATGCGTTCATGATGCTCTCGGCTTTTGCTACGCTACATCCGGAACGCGACGAAGACCATTACGCCTTCAATCATAACGAAACCAATAATACCGATGGTATTCCCGACATTCTCCGCGAAGCAAGGCATGGCGCCGAGTTCTTCTTGCGTTCTTACGAATACGCCAAGGGGGATTTTGAGAAAATGGCGGTGACTGTTGGAAACATAAATAACGACCATCTTTTATGGGACCGTCCGGAAAATATGGATTCACGTGAAGATGCTAAGCCTAGACCGCTTATCTATGGGATTGGCCCGGCGTTTTCAGGTTCTATTGCGGCAGGGCTTGCCTTCTTGAGCCAGAGTTACGCTGCCTATGACAAAACTTTCGCGGATAGTTGCTTGAAGGTGGCTGAAAAGTTGTACGCCTACGGCAAGGCAAACAAAGATGCAGGAGAAAATTGTGAGAATGAAGCTTATAGTTGTGTGCAAAAACCTGAAGATGAACTCGCCATGGCGGCAATTGCTCTCCATTATGCGACTTATGAAAAAACGAAAAAGATGGATTACATGGACGACTTGACAATCAACAAGGATGTCTATGATAACTCGGCAAATTTCAAGTATTCGGCTGGATTTGCAGGTGGCTGGCTCGGAATTCCGGATGGGTTTAAATCTAATGGTTGGATGGCTGATTACCAGAACAATTATTCTATCGCTTTGTATGCATTCTACAAGTTGTTCCTGGCTGATTCCAGTGCAAGTATGAAATATGGCCTCTCTGATTCTCTGCGTGTGGATTATTTGGAAAGGATTACTAAAAGATTGGTAGAACATGTGGTTGAATGCGCTCATGGCGAATCGAAAATTACTCTTCCTTATGATGAAGATGCAGAACTTGCATTAAGCTATTCGACGCCCTGGTATCAATCCATTCCTGCTTTGGAAGCGGATGTTAACGGTTACGAAGCCGGTGCGCTCATGGCGCTGCTGATTTATGCCGAGGTTACCGGAAATGCTCAGGTGCGCCAACTTGCGATCAATAAGATGAATGCCTTTTTGGGCCTGAACCGGTGGGATATTTCGTTTGTGATGGGCGTGGGTGACAAGAACGAAGCTCATCCGCACAGTAGAATGGCCAATCCGGAAGGATGGAATGGAAACTCTGGTCTGGCACCATATCGTTACAGCACTCCGGTTGGCGCCCTTTTAGGAGGGGTGCTTAACGAAACTTTGAGTTCTGATTGGAGATATTATACGGGAACAGAAACGGATTTGTGGTATAATGTATCTTTCCTTGCTGCTACGGTGCTTCTTGCTGCCGATCGTCCGGCTGTCTTGCCCAAGGATTCCACCAAGATCGATTCCACCAAGACGGACACGACGAAGACGGATTCGGCAAAGGCCGATTCCTCGAAGAAGGACTACATCCCGAGTGTTTCGCCGGCCGGAGCTTCCCACCTCGAAATCGCAAACCACGGGAATGTCCTTGACGTGAACTATGTGCTCCCGACGGCACGCAATGTCAGGGTCTCGCTTGTTTCTATTAAGGGCAAGACTATGAAGCTGTATAACCCTGGGCAACAGGGTGCCGGTCGCCATGCGTTGCAGTGGAACATGGAACAGGTCCCTGCCGGCGCCTACATCGTGAAGTTCTCTGCAGGGAGTATCAGGGAATACAAAGTTGTTAGAATTGGGCTCTAAATTTTAACTCTAGGAAAGGGAAGCCCTGCCGTTTTTAGGAACGGCGGGGCTTTGTTTGTTTACAAAAATACTTTATAATGCTTTCTTTCGGGCCTCTGGAGCGTTTTTCCCTGGAAAACCCTCGAATGCTTTGCTGTAATTTTTTAATTTAGGGAGCAAAAATAAAATTGCGGCCTAGCCGCAGAGGTTTATGATGTCTAAGACGATTTTGCTTTTCCCGGGCCAGGGTGCCCAGTACGTGGGCATGGGCCAGACGCTCGCTTCCACGTTTGAACCGGCCAAGAAGATTATGATGCAGGCCGATGAAATCCTGGGCTTCTCGCTTTCGAAGCTCATGGCCGAAGGCCCCGAAGACGTGCTCAAGAGCACCGACAACACCCAGCCGGCCCTTTTCACCGTGTCTGCCATGGTGATGGAGCTCCTCAAGTCCGAAGGTTTCGCGTTCGACTACGTGGCCGGGCATTCCCTCGGTGAATACTCCGCCATCTATGCTGCCGGCGGTTTCAGCTTTGAAGATGGCCTGCGCCTGGTGCGTACCCGTGGCGAACTCATGGCATCGGCCGGTTCCAAGAATCCGGGTGCGATGGCCGCCATCATGGGTCAGGACGAAGCCAAGATCCTTGAACTTTGCGAAGCGGTCAAGGCCGAAGGCGTTGTGGTGCCTGCGAACATCAACTGCCCGGGCCAGATCGTGGTGTCCGGTGCGGTCGCCGGCGTGAACAAGCTCGTGGAAAACTGCGGTGCTGCCGGTATCAAGGCCATCCCGCTCGCCGTTTCGGGCGCCTTCCACAGCCCGCTGATGCAGTTTGCCCAGGCCGGCCTCGCCGAAGCCATTGCCAAGACGACCTTCAAGGACGTCGAAAAGCCGGTCATCGCGAACGTGATTGCCGAACCGGTCACGAAGGGTAGCGAAATTGCCGACCTGCTGGTGCGCCAACTGGTGTCTCCGGTCCGCTGGAACGATTGTATGAACAAGGCCATGTCCCTGGGTGTCACGCAGGGCGTGGAAGTCGGCTCCGGCAAGGTGCTCATGGGCCTGATGCGTAAGATCAGCCGCGACGTGAAGGTCACGCCGGTGGAATCCATCGAGGCATTCCAGGCGTTGAAGGGATAAAAAAGTAGACAGTAGGAAGTAGACAGTAGACAGAAACTTCCTACATCTAACTTCCTACTTCCAACTTCTAACTTCCTACTAAGAAGGTTCTACTATGGGAAAACTTACAGGTAAAAAAGCCATTGTCACGGGGGCTTCCCGTGGTATCGGTCTCGCCATCGCTACAAAGCTTGCTAGCGAAGGTGCGGACGTCGCCATCCTTTCCACCTCGGTCAAGGAAGAACTGGCGGCCAAACTTTCCGCCGAACTTGGGGTGCAGGTCAAGAGCTACGCATGCAACGTGGCCGACTCCGAGACGGTCCAGAATGTGTTCAAGCAGATTATCGCCGACATGGGCACGGTCGACATCCTGGTCAACAATGCCGGTATCACCCGCGATGGCCTCCTGATGCGCATGAAGGACGAAGAATTTGACGCGGTCATTGCGACCAACCTGCGTTCCGTGTTCCTGTGCACCCGTGCAGTCGCCCGCACCATGATGGGCAAGCGCACCGGCCACATTATCAACATTTCGAGCATTAACGCCCTGCGTGGCCAGGCCGGACAGGCCAACTACGCCGCCGCCAAGGCCGGCATCATCGGCATGACCCGCTCCAATGCGAGGGAATTCGCTTCTCGTGGCATTACGGTCAACGCCATCGCCCCCGGTTTCATCGGGACCGACATGACCGCCGCCATGGACGACGCCACCAAGGAAAAATATGCAGCCCAAATCCCCCTCGGACGTATCGGAAAACCCGAAGATGTGGCCAATGCGGTCGCTTTTTTGGCCTCCGATGACGCCTGCTACATCACTGGCCAGATTCTGGGTGTAGATGGTGGGTTGAACGCCTAGCCATTTTTTATTAAATTTAACATCAAACAATCCAAACGGAGTTAACAATGACACAAGAAGAAATTTTCAAGAAGATTACCGACGTCATCGTCGCCAAGCTCGAAGTCAAGGCCGAAGACGTGAAGATGGAATCCGAATTCGGCAATGACCTGGGTGCGGACTCTCTCGATCGCGTTGAACTGGTTATGGCTCTCGAAGACGAATTCGAAGTCGAAATCCTCGATTCCGATGCCGAAAAGTTCCAGAAGGTTGCCGACGTGGTCGCCTTCATCGAATCCAAGAAGGCTTAATTCGGTTCTCATCGGAAAAGCAACTGGACAGGGCGGCCCGAACGAGGCTGCCCTTTCTTGTTGATTAGAGACTAGGATCTAGAGGCTGACTCTTAAATCCAAATCTCTAACCCCTAATCCCTATTTTTCCCCTAGATCCTAGCCTCTAGCCCCTAACCCCTATTAAATATGGAAAAGAATACTCTCCTCCACAAAATGCTAAAGCTCTGGTTTCGCCAGAAGTCCGGTGACGGGCTTGAGGCGAAGCTCGGGTATAGGTTCCGCGATCCGGAACTGCTGGCCCATGCCCTGGTGCATCGGTCGTTCCTGTCCGGCAAGGACCTCCCGTACACAAACAACAACGAACGTCTGGAGTTCCTGGGCGATTCCGTGCTCAACATGCTGACCACGGAGTACCTGTACAAGACATACCCCGATGATTCCGAAGGCAACCTTTCCAAGCGCAAGAGCGCTGTGGTTTCCGGCCATGCCTGCGCCCAGTCTTCCAAGGAATGGAACTTGGGCGACTACATCAAGATCGGCAAGTCCGAGGCCAAGATGGGCGGTCGGGGCAAGGAAACGATCCTCGCTGATGCCTACGAGGCGGTGCTCGGGGCGGTGTACCTGGACGGCGGGCTCGAAGAGGTCCGCGCCATCCTCAACCGTTTCCATTTCCCGCGAGTGCAAGAAATCATTGTGGCCGAGGACTTCGTGAACTACAAGAGCGAACTGCTGGAACTCACGCAGGGCTCCAAGCTGCACATGTCCCCGGAGTACGCGATAGTGGCCGAAGACGGTCCGGAACACCAGAAGTCATTCACCGCCGAGGTCTCCGTGAACGGGAAGGTCTACGGTCGGGGGACGGGCCCGAACAAGAAGAAGGCCGAGCAGGAAGCTGCCCGTGTCTCGCTGGAAATTCTCAGGGCCGAGATGGCTGCGGCTGAACCCGAGGAGTCCGATAAGGGCCCCAAGGTCAAGAAACAGAAACAGCGGCACGTGGGGTTGCCGTAGTTAGTAGACGAGAGACGAGAGACGAAAGACGAGAGAGAAGGCGTGACTGGTCGCAGGAATTGTCATTGCGAGGGGCGAAGAGCCCCGAAGCAATCTCCGCTAGTCATCTGAAGGGTATGAGGCCCGAGCCTCGAAACTTAATTAAACGAGAGACGATAGTATGAAGAATATGAAGACGAGAATTTATGGTATAGCTTTTGCATCCCTGATGCTGTCTGCCCTGGCCCTCACTGCCTGCAACGAGCAGGGGAAGTCCGGGACTTCCAAGACCGCCGAGCTGAACTGCCCGGAACTGCCGGTCGATTCCACCGCCACGGGCGAGTTCGACCCGATTGCCTCGAAGGATGCCCGCCCCTGCGGCACGATTACTCTTTGGGGCTCCGCGATGCCGAAGTCCTTCAACATGTGGGAAGACTACAACAGCTTCTCCGCCGAACTCATGGGCATGATGTTCGAGCCGCTCGTGAGTCTGCACTCCACCGAGGACCGCGAAGTCGGTATCCTCGCCGACAGCTGGAGCGTTAGCGAAGACGGCAAGACGTTCACCTTCCACGTGGATGCGCGGGCCCAGTGGAGCGACGGCAAGCCCGTCACCGCCGAAGATGTGCAGTACTACTACGACGTCATCATGGACGAGAAGAACCTCACGCCGATTTTCAAGGTCGGACTTAGCCGTTTCGACCGCCCCGAGGTGGTCGACAGCCTCACGGTGAAGATGACCGCGAAGGAATCCCACTGGGGCAACTTCTGGGAAGCCGCAGGCATGCTCGCGTTCCCCAAGCACGTTTGGGCCGGGAAGGACTTCAACCAGATCCGCTACGAGTTCCCGGTCGTCTCGGGCCCGTACAAGATCAAGACCTTCCGCGAAGACCGCTACGTGGAACTGGAACGCCGCTCCGACTGGTGGGGCTTCCACAAGAACTGGAACCGCGGCAAGTACAACTTCGAGAAAATCCGCTACCGCTTCATGAACGACCAGACGAAGGCCCTCGAAGCCTTCAAGAAGCAGGACTTCAACGCGTATGCCATCTACACCAGCAGCATCTGGATGAAGCAGACCGACTTCGATGCCGTCAAGAAGGGCTGGGCCGTAAAGCAGCGTATCTTTAACAAGGAGCCCATCGGCTTCCAGGGCATGGCCATCAACCTGCGCAAGCCGCAGTTCCAGGACGTTCGCGTGCGCCGTGCCTTGAGCATGCTTTTGAACCGCGAGGCCATGAACGAAAAGTACATGTTCGGCCAGTACTTCTTGCTGAACAGCTACTACCCCGACCTGTGGGAAGGCAACCAGAACCCGACGGCGCCGCTTTACAAGTTCAACCCGGACAGCGCCCGCGCCCTCTTTGCCGAAGCGGGCTACAAGGTGAACGGCCAGGGCGTGCTCGAAAAAGACGGCAAGGCCTTCGCCATCAACTTCATCACGAGCCAGGAAGACCTGCGCCACCTCACGCTGTTCCAGGAAGACCTGAAGAAGGTCGGCGTGGTGGCGACCATCGAACAGATGAGCCAGAGCACCTTGCGCAAGCGTCTCGATGATGCCGACTTCGACCTCTACTGGGTGAATTGGGGTGCAGGCCGCCTCCGTGACCCGGAAGCGAGCTGGCATTCTGCAACGGCACTCCAGAAGGGTACGAATAACCTAGCCGGTGTTCAGGATAAAGTTGTCGATAGCCTTATCGACTTGCAGAAGACGGAATTCGACCTCGCGAAGCGTAACGAAATCCTGAAAGCACTCGACAACCGCCTCGCCGAAATTGTGCCGTACGTGCTTATGTGGCAGTGCGACCACCACCGCATTCTCTACTGGAACCGCTACGGCATGCCCGAAAAGGTGCTGGACCATTTCAACCGCGAAGACGCCATTCCCGTTTACTGGTGGCTCGACCCGGAAAAGTCCAAGAAGCTTGACGCCGCGATGAAGACCGGCGAAAGCCTGCCGATACCCGAATACGATGTGAAATAGGTGCGAGGCCGGTCGCTACGCTCCCTTCGAGGCACGAGGTCGCTCGCAAGCTCGCTTTGAGGCACGAGGTCGGCACTTCGTGCCTTTGAGGTGTGCGGTAAATAGAGGTTAGGGGTTAGGATCTAGGATCTAGGGAAAAATATCACGGCTTCGCCGTCTGTTACTAACGCACGAAGTGCGTGATTCTTTTCACTAGCCTCCCACCTAAAGGTGGCCATGCCCACATAAGTGCTAAAGCACTAAGTGGTCAAAGGTATTCTCTAGTCTCTCGAAGCCTCACAGCTCACTGCTCATACCTCACCGCTCGCGCCTCATCCCCCTAGATTCTAGCCTCTAGATCCTAGCCTCTTACCCCAAAAAAGTGTTGTACAAAATTAAACATGTGACGCCTGTCATTTTGTAGTATTTTGGGCAGTTTTTGCACTTGCGCCCTATCACAGTGTAAAGAAAAAGAAACTCTCGATTGGAATATTTCCCCTTTTTGATAGTATCTTATATAGAGAAAATAATCGAGGCAGGGTATAAGGCATGAAAATAAAATCCATTTTTTTATTCATTTGGGGATTCCTTACGGCGGGATCCGTCTTTGCTCAGGGATTGGAAAACAATGCGGGCTTTGTAAATCTCTATGATGACAATAATGGTACAGCTTATATTTCGCAGGGAACAGACTCCTGTGGTAATAGTGCGATTCCTGCAACGGCTTACGTTTTTCCTCAGTTCGGTGGTGCGCTGTTCGGTGGCACGCAGTTTGGCGGCAGTAATATGGAAGGGGCAAGGTGTACTGGAGCGAGGTTGAAGACACTCTCCCGTACAGCGTTTGTTCTTGATTCTCTGATGAATGCAGATTGGCGCCCTGCGGGGGGTAACAGTTTTTGGGATCCGTTTACGAGCGGAACGATTGTGTTCTTGAGTGATTTTGATTTTGGGCAGATTGAAGTCATTGGCAAAGATACGGTTTGCGCTGTCAACCATACTCCCCTTAAGTTCAAGCCGGATTACGGAGAAATTAGCGGAAATGGATTTGATGTCAAGAATGTGTGCTATACTGAAATCATTGATTATTCGGTTGAACACGTTCTCGATACAATTGGTTTTTTCAAGGAACTTGATTCAGTCAATGTCCATAACCTGGTTCTCAAAGATTTTCGTTTTACCATAAAGGGCCCCGATGCGGCTTCTTCCGTGACACCCAAGGCCTCCTATTTTGGGCCTGTTGGTGGTTTGGCGGGCGTAATGACGCGGTCTTTGTTATACGATGACACTTTGGACAATGTTCGAATTTCTGCCCCCATGGCTGGGGGGCTTGTCGGCTATTTGGAAAACAGCACCTTTTTACGGATTTTCAGTGATGACGACCTCAATATCTATAACGAGGTGGACCTGGGCGATGCGGATGACTATGCGGGAGGTAATCTTGCGGGTTGGGGGAGCAGTTATCGCGCCTACATAGGTGGCCTTGTTGCGTATGCCGTAAATCTTAACTTGCAAGAAATCAATGTTATGGCCAAGGTCCAGAACCTGTCTGCCGACACGTCTATTGTTGCTGGGGGGCTAGTTGGCATGTATGTGCTTTCGCGGCAGAGAAACAATGTTCCCGAAGTCGGCTATATGAAAATTGAAAACGTGACAATGCTGAAAAAGGCTGGTAAATCAGGTGTTTATACCAAGCTATTCGGTGGAAAGACGATGGGCGGTCTCCTGGGGGAGGTTGCGCCCTACAAGAATCAGGCCAATGAAATTATGGATTTATTTGTGAATAATGTTGCCTTTTATGGTTCTATTAACAAGTCGCAGGGCTCGGTTGTACATTTGGGTGGCTTGATTGGCCGCAGTGCGCTTGATGGGGGTGCCAAACTTAAAATCAACAACGTAGAAATGACTCCTAACATTAAGGATACTCTGAGGAATGCGGATCTTTACGAGTATTATTCTGGCGGCTTGATTGGTGAACAAACTTGCGTATCGACCAAGAATGAGGTGACGAGCGAATCGTTTGTTTCTATTTCCAATTCTGAAACTAGCGGGCCGCTCGTGCTTGTTAAAAAGCCGGATGTTGAGAACATAAGTGCCAACGTATTCATGGGTGGCTTGGCCGGTAGTGCTTGCCTTGCCCGTAATGCAAATGCTTTGGTGGAAAATTCCTCGTCGATGGAAATAAAAGTCGCTATAAGCGGCCTTCAAGGGCATAACGCCGGAGGCAGCGAAGTCTCTGCAATTGATTCTTTAATGGTGGGAGGCTTTGTCGGTAAGGCCGTGACTCGGCCTAATACAAGTGGAACATACGCGGACGGAGATTCCGTCTTGACCGTGCGCAACGCATTATTCAAGGGTCGTATTTCGGTGACCGATAGTCTGAACATCGTCCGTATGGGTGGTATTTTTGGTTCGTTTGCCGACAATGCGGGTGTCCTCTATGTGGCTTTTGAAAATGTTCAGTTGGACAAACCTTCCTTGCTGAACCTCAATGCCGGGGTGGATCCAACATTTCCAGTAGAGGGCTCTGCTGCTGTGGGCGGGCTTTGCGGTTACTGCGTCATGCCGAATAAAGTGGACCATGTCGCGATTATCGGCGACTTCGAGGTGCAGGGGGATTTCTCCCAGGCCGATTCCCTGTATGTGGGCGGTGTATTCGGACGCTTGCTGAGCAGCAAGGACTTTGCCATGGAGAATGTGTACCATATCGGCACGTTCCATCCGATTCCTGGCAGGGCATCATCGGACAATATACGAGAGGGTTATTTGGTTGGCCTTCTTACGTTGAACGGAACGAAGGTGTTCAGAAAAATTGTTTCCACGTACCATAATGGTGAGGATGCCCTTGATGCTTTTGGCAAGTTCGAAGGGGGTAATGCCAAGTACTTGTCGTCTGCGCAGGGTGATGACTGGAGACTGATCGAGAACGAGTGCAGTGGCAAGACCAAGTTGAACGGCAATGCCACGTGCTGGGATGTACGCTACAATGTCCGTAACGGTGCGTCCGAAGAGATTAGCGAGAATTTCAACGGCACGAAGGTTGTTGCTTCTATGAAGATGGATGATTTTGCAGACTTCCTGAACGAACCGTTTGCCGAGAATGGTGTTGAATATTGGGCCCGCAAGGATGGCATGAACGATGACTTCCCGTACCTGCTTGCGAAGCCGATTGTCACCAATCCTCCGTCATCGTCTTCTATTGCCGTATCCAGTTCTTCTTCGGTCCCGGAAAGCTCCAGTTCGTTCTGGTTCCCGACATTCAGTTCCAGTTCTATCGCATGGCCGTGGCTGTTCAGTTCTAGTTCGATCGAATTGCCTCTGTCTGCAAGTTCCAGTTCCTTCTTCTTCCCGTTCAGTTCTTCGGAGTTCGTGCCGGTTATCTCCAGTTCTTCTGAGCTGCCGCTGCCCGTATCGTCCTCCTCGTTCGAACTGCCCGTATCTAGCAGTGCTTTGGTAATTATTCGTGTCCCGGCTCTCAAAATTGAGTCGCACAAGATAGAATGGGCTGGCTCCATAGCTCGTCTCAAGTTTAACGCCAGCGTAGATTCCTTGGCCGGTAAGGTTGCGTTGTCGGTCCGGGTGCGGTCCGGATACACCACCTTGGTCGATACGGTGTTGGTTGATTCCGTACCCGGCTCTGTGCGTGGTGCCTCTGTGACCTTTGGTGTAAACCCCGGCGATTCGCTAGTCTATGAAATTGCGTTGCAGGGAGCTTCGGACTCCGCATTGGTTAATGGTAGCTCCTGGAATGAAACGCGTGTCCGGACGAGCCGCTGGCAGATGGTATCGCTTGCCGATGTCGATGTGCGCAAGTTGCACTTGGACGATTATCATGTGCTCTATAGTTGGGACGAATCTCTGACGTTGGGCGACTACATGCAATACCGTGCTTATTCCCGCTCCGACAAAGTGTCCGAGCTGGATGGGTATTGGTATGGTTCCTATGACGGAGCTCCCCTGAAGCGCAAGGCTGCCAAGTATGTCGACAATGCTGAAATTGTCTGGAATGTAGACAGCATCAATAGTGGCTGGAACATGGTTGCTAACCCTTATAGCTGGACCGTTGACCTGTCTGCGATAGCGGGCTCCGATATCGATGTATGGAGCTGGAACGACGAGTCCGGTGAATACGAAATCCCGACAGTGCTTCAACCTTACGAGGCTGTATGGTTGCACACGCACGGTCCGCAGACTATCCAGTTCCCGGCTAAATTGAAATTTGTTAATAGCAAGGCAAAATCCCTCGCGAAAGTTTCTGCACTCAAGAAGGCTTCTGACGGCTGGACTATCCGTGCAATCCTGTCCGACGGCAACGGCAAGAAGGATTCCTGGAACCTGTTCGGCACGAGCAGCGAAGTGTCCAAGAGTGACGAACCGCCTTCCGGCATGGGAGATTATGTGTCGCTCTCGATTGTCGATGGTGGCCGCGCTCTTGCAAGGTCGTTCAGGCCTGCGGCAGAAGAAATGGAATGGACTCTCCAGTTGAGTGCGTCGAGTGAGAGAACTGCGTATCTTAAATTGGAGGGTCTTGCCGAAGCTAAGGCGACAGGCAACAAGGTGTTCGTGACGGTTGACGGCAAGACGGTCGAGGCGAAGGAAGGCAAGACGATTGCCGTAAAGGTCGGTTCCCTCAAGAAGACTGCAGTTGTCCGTGTAGCTCCGCATGCCAAGCCCGAGGTGGAATATGCTCTCAAGGATGTCCGCTTCTATCGTAGCGGTAGTGCCGTCAATGTCCAGTTCGTGGCAACAAATGGACTTGCAGGCCGGAATGCGAAGGTGGAACTCTTGGATATTTCCGGGAAGGTGATTGCATCGCTGTCAGCGGTCTCTGTGGATGGCAAGAACAGCGTGAATTTCCCGGCGCCCGAAGGAGGCCTCTATATCCTCAGAATCCGTTCCGGGAGCCAGAATTTCGCTCAAAAAGTCGTTTTGCGCTAATTTCCCCCTCTCAAACGGCTATTTTGTAAGATTGTTGTAGCAAAATTGTCCGATATTATATATTTTCTTTGCTATGAGGATATCTGCAGGATTGACATTGCGTATGGTCGCCATTTTTCTGATGGCGTCCTTTTCTATTGCTTCTGCAGGTCCCAAAGTTCTGGCTCCCAAGCCTCACTATAATATTGAGTATTACATATCGGATGGTGAGGTCGTCAGGCCTTTCGATAAAAGTGGGCTGTATATTTATTCCTTTATGCCGGTAATTCGCGAGTTCGAGGCCAATAACCTCGATCAAGTTCCTTTGTTCGGTGTCGTGGACGAAATGGGGATAAATGCGATGGACTTGGATAGCGTTTTTGTGCAGACTCCGAGTCGCACCTTGTTTTATGATTTCAGCAAACAGAAGGCCGGGTATTTTTTCCAGGATTTTGTTCAGGATGTAAAAGAGAATGCTACCGTCCAACTGTATTACAGCGCTACTCAGGGAAAGTCTGTTCTAAAGAACCTAGTCATTTCCAACGAGGGACCTTTGCCGATTGTCGTCAGGGTGCCAACGGGCGAGGATGAACTTTTGCAGGGTCGCTCCGAGTCAATTCCCTTCGTGACGAGCATGCTTCTTTTGCTGAAAGGTGAATTTGGATGGTTCCGGAATCACCCTTATATGTTCTTTTCTGTCGAACTGGACGAGGATGCTACCGCTAGAGCTTCTCAGTCTACATTGGATGCCTTGGCTTCGCTGCGCTTTACGAGGCGCGTTTGGTCGGACACGGTCGACTTGGAGGGAACTCTCACGAAGGCGCTCGAGATCTTGGATGGTGACGACGGTATAGAGTTTAGTTCGGTCCTGTTCAGGGTGGAGTTCTTTGCTTCGCAATACAAAAATCTTCAATCGTTTGTTTTTACTCGGGAAGACAGCGTTTTCTATGACGAGTCCTGGAAGGATGAAATTTCCGTGACCGATGGTGGCGCTTTCCCCACGGTCTACCGCGTGGATGCTTGCTTTGATGGTTGGTCCGTCGAAGGCAGCGATAAGGGCGGCAAGATGTTTAGAAGTTCCGATGTCGACTTGTTCCGGCTCAGCTCCGAAGACGAAGTTCTGGCCTTGAAACCGAACTGGAGGTATGACTCGGAATGTGCCGGTGTCGATGTGGTGCTAGGGGCCGAACACGGCAGTGTGGAATTTTTGCAGGTGGTTTCGGGCGATACGGTGGTTCGTAGCTTCCGCGATACGCTTCGGGTCCCGCGCAGTGCAAAAGGCCTTCCGTTCATGGTGCGTGCTGTACCGGATTCTGCGTTTGTCCTGGACGGAGAAAATCCGTACGGCAATTGGATGCGGATTGATGGCCCGACGCAACTGAAATTCCATTTTGTGCCCGGCCCCGATCCGGAACCGCTCCGTGTGGATGTTGAATCCGGCCTTGAAGTTTCTGGGAATGCGGCGCGGCTCCGCTATAGCACCGGGGAGATGAACATCTTCCGCAAGGTCGGTTTCCGCGTGACGGTCAAGGGGCCGGAAGGCTACATTGTGGATTCGTTGCTTGTGGATTCTGCGGAGGCCGTTTCACTTTCGGGTGAATGGCAGTTGGCTCCGGCGCCTGTGGGTGAATACGTCGTCGAGGCGAAGGTGTTCCATGACCTTGATTCTGCAAGTTATGTCGATACCCTGCGTGTTGCGGGCGAAATGGCTATCGATACGGGCACCTGGGCGATGGTTTCGCTCTCGGGCGTCGACATGGAAAAACTCAAATGGGATGACGACCAGTTGTTCTACCATTGGGACGAATCTTACGGTGGAGCCGAGTTCCTGCAGTATCGCCGGCTGAAACGGGGGAGCAAACCCTCGGCAATTGACGGTTATTGGTATAACAGTCTAGAAGGCCGCACGCTTTCGCTTGCCGGGGAGACTGCGGGCGAGGCCGCGTTTGCCTGGGAACTCGACAGCCTGAACAGTGGCTGGAACTTGGTGGCGAACCCGCACGGCTATTATGTGAATCTGCATGCCGATGTTGCCGGTGATTCCGTGCAGTTCTGGCGTTGGAACGTAAAGACCCGCGAATACGAAATCCCGACGGTTCTTGGCCCATACGAAGCTGTGTGGGCGAAGGTGGATAGGGCTATAACTTGGGCTCTGGATGGCGAGCCTGTTTTTGACAGTTCGTTGTGGAATGGCCTCGCGATGACCCGCATGGCTCTTGCGAAAAAAGACGAGAACGATGGCTGGGAACTCCGGCTTGTGCTCAAGGATAGGCAAGGGCACATGGATTCGTGGAATGTTTTGGGAGCTTCGGCACGTGAACTTAGCCAAGAAGAACCGCCCGCCGCTATGGGGGACTATGTGAACCTGTCGGTGCTCGGGGAACGTGGCTTGCATTTGGCAAGGTCGGTAAAGCCATTCACGAAGGATGGCGCCTACGAATGGACTTTGGAACTCCAAGCTGGGAGTGAGCGAGAAGCCTTTATCTCGGTCGAAGGATTTGCGGCCCTGCGCTCGAACGGCTTACGTGTGTTTGTCACCGTCGATGGTGAAACTGCCGAACTGTCGGATGGCGATAGTGTTGGTGTAAAGCTTCTTGCTCGCGCTAGAGAGGCGACAATTCGTGTTGCCTGTACTCCGAAGGTCCCTGTAACCTACTCTTTAAACAGTCTCAAGATCCGTCAGTCCCCGGGCCAGTTGTATGTCGGTTTTGTCGCAAGTGCTGGCCTTGCCGGGAACCCTGCGAAGGTGGAACTCCTAGATATGCAGGGTAGGGTGGTTTCTTCGGCTTCCTTCAGTGCCCAAGGTGGGGTCAATGCTGCCAATCTCCGTGTTGCCCGTTCGGGAATCTTTATTGCCCGAGTGAAAGTCGGGGGGCAAAGCCTCGTTTCTAGGGTGGCAATCCGGTAATTTTTGGCTTTTTCACCAAAAAACGCAAGTGTTGCGTATTTTTCCCAGTCTAACATCATATTGTTAATGTGCGTAAATAATAGTATAGCCGAAACCCTCTATTATTACTAAATTTGCGCCCGTTATGACAAAGGCTAAATTCATCAAATTCATCATTGCGTCGTTGCTTGCCATCGCCGCCCTCTTCTTGCCCTACGAATCCCTCGGATTCGATGCCGCAAGCCCCATGGGAATCCTGAATCCGCTCGAAATTCGCGTCATTGGCGTTTTCGTCATGGCTGCCCTTTTCTGGATTCTGCAACCGTTCCCGATTTGGTCCACTTCGATGCTTGTCATCGTGCTCATGATTGTCACGATGTCGGATTCGGCTCTCGCTCCGTTCCGCGTGGACGGCGTGACGATGATCAGCCACAAGTCCGTCATGGCGACTTTCGCGAACCCGATTATCATGCTCTTCTTGGGCGGGTTCTTCCTCGCCGCTGCCGCGACCAAGTACAAGATGGACTTGAACCTGGCCCGCGTGCTCCTGAAGCCCTTCGGCAAGAACCCGAAGTTCGTGCTCCTCGGCCTCATGCTCATCACTGCCGTGTTCTCGATGTTCATGAGCAACACTGCCACCGCTGCCATGATGCTCGCCATCCTCGCTCCGGTGCTCAAACTCTTTGACGAAGACGACCGCGGCAAAGCCGCATTCGCCCTCGCCATCCCGCTCGGTGCCAACATCGGTGGTATGGGTACCCCGATCGGTACGCCACCGAACGCTATCGCTCTCGGCGCCTTAAACGACGCCGTCGCCCGTGGCGACCTCGTTGCGAATCCCGTCTCCTTTGGCCAGTGGATGGCCTTCGGTATCCCGTACGTGATTATTTTGATGGTCATCGCTTGGCTCCTCCTCCTCAAGATTTATCCGATCAAGATGAAGGAAATGGTCCTCAACATTGAAGGTGCCGGCAAGTTCGACACGAGCCCCAAGGCCATCATCGTCTACATTACTTTCGTCGTGTGCGTGCTCCTGTGGGTGACCGGTAAGGGTGTCCACGGTATTAACGATAACGCAATCGCCATGATCCCGATGGCTGTCTTCGCCCTCACCGGCGTGATTACCAAGAAGGATTTGAACGCAATGAGCTGGGACGTGCTCTGGCTCGTGGCCGGTGGTTTCGCTCTCGGTGTTGGCCTCAATGCGACTGGCCTCGCCGCTCACTTGATCAAGACGATTCCGTTTGCAAGCTGGTCTCCGATTGCTTTGATGATTGGTTGCGGCATCATCTGCCTCTTCATGGCGAACTTCATGAGTCACACCTCTACGGCAACGCTTTTGGTCCCGATTCTCTGCGCTGTGGGTATTGCCTGCCAGGACAACCTCGTTGGCCTCGGTGGCGTGACTGCCCTCCTCGTGTCTGTCGCATTCGCCAGCTCTCTCGGTATGAGCCTTCCGATTTCTACGCCGCCTAACGCTCTTGCCCATGCTACCGGTTACACCGATACGAACGGCATGGCAAAGACGGGTGTCGTGATGGGTCTTTCTGGCCTTGTTCTCTCCTGGGTGATGATGATCTTCCTCGCCAAGGTGAACTTCTTCGGCACTCCGACCCCGAAGGCCGCCGAAGCCGTCCCGGCCGCTCCTGCTGCCGTAGAAAAGGTTGTCGATTCCGCCAAGGTCGAAGCTCCTGCCGCCGAAGTAGTTGTTGATTCTGCAAAGGTCGCTGAGCCTGCCGAAGCGGCCGCCGCTCCTGCGGAATCCACTCCGGCCGAACTCCAGACCAAGTAATAAGCTTGATTCCAAAAATAAAAGGGACGCTCAAACGAGCGTCCCTCTTTTGTCAACAAGGAGGAAACCCAAAAGGCCCCAATGACCTAATGTGTTTGTCTCTCATATTTTCTCTTTCTGGGTGTAATAATATTATAACAAATAATAAATAAGAAATCCAGCACAATCGATTAAACCCGTATTCCAATTTGGAACACCATGTTTTAGGGAATAAAAAAAACGGCTTGCTTGTGCAAACCGTTTTTTCAGTGGTCGATACAGAACTCGAATCTGTGACCTCTACCATGTCAAGGTAGCGCTCTAACCAACTGAGCTAATCGACCTCGGGGTAGGGCAATATTAGAAAAATGTTTGGGTTTTGTCAAGGGGTTTTTAGAGGTTATTGTCAAAAGGCGGGATTTGTTGCTTCTTTATATTATGCGGGAGGGGACCCAGCTCGGAGTGGACGCCAAGGCGTCCGTGGCTACGTTCGGTCATATCGGCAAGCAAGCTTGCCGCTGCGACGCTCACTTGCTCACTTTAGCGAAGGCCGCCCGGTCCCCTCCCTGCACCCTCCCCTTCCCTGGCCGACGCTTCTATTCTCTCGCCATTGAATATAATTCTCAATGACTGAACGAATTTCATGCTTATAACTTGAAGGATGGCTAAGCTATATATGCTCCATTTGCCAAAGAGTTGAGTTTGTAGTTTTTTAGAGGGGGCACGAGGCACGAACAGTGAGCTATGAGCAATGAGCAGTGAGGCTTCGAGAGACTAGAGAAAAGAGGCTAGTGAAAAGAATCACGCACTTCGTGCGTCAATATAAGACGGCGAAGCCGTGATATTTCTCCCTAGTCTCTAGATCCTAGATTCTTATCCCTAACCCATACCTAGAGATTGCTTCCGCCACGCTTCGCTCGCGGCAGGCTCTGGCAATCGCCCCTCGCAATGACAACCAAGGCGAATGCCGTGCCAAAACGCTTGCGTTTCGGCATGGCTGAGCCGACAAGTCATGCGCCTGCGAATGACAACTTTTTCCTCTCTCGTCTATTTTCCTAACCACCAACCACTAATCACTTCCTACTTCCTACTGTCTACTTCCTACTCACCTCACACCTCGAAGGGAGCGTAGCGACCGACCTCGTGCCTCAAAGCGACCGAAGGGAGCGACCTCAAAGGCACGAAGTGCCGACCTCATAGCTCAAAGCGCAGCGACCTCATTTATCATCCTCCGCGATCCAGTAGCGCAGTCGCCCTTCGATATGCAGGGGAGGGTGGTCGTTTTCGCAACTTCCGGTCCGGCAATCCTGAAAATAGAGATCGATGTAGGCTGTCCATGTGGAGTCGTTGTCCTTTTGGTCAAAATGGACGATATTGCTGTCTCCCACGAGGTAGCCTTTTTCGGAATTTTCTGCAATCATCCAACTGTAGTTGGCGTTGGCGTTGTTGTAACCCAGCTTGGGGCGGTTCACGAGAATGGAAAATTGGTCCCCGCGACTACTTTCTTCCATTTGGGTCTGTACCTGGAAAAAACTGCGGCCGTAATCGGGGCGGACGACATCATCTGCATCGAGTTCGATGGTGTAGGACTTGCCTCCGTTGACGGTGTATTTCAGGTATCCGCCTCCCTTGACTTCCCAACTGTCGTTGATCTCTGAACAGCCGAGCAGTAAGAAAAGAGAAAATATTGCGGATAAAATTCGTCCGGGATGGTGCATATCCATAAAGTAGAAATTATCTTTAGGGAATGGAGATGAAGTCAACTAAAATACTCACGCCCTGTGGGGATGTTTTTGTTACAATGTTTCCGACGGAGGGGCGTCGCGGTCATCGCGAACGTATTTTTGAAATTCTCTCGGCTGCTTGTGGCAAGAAGGTCTCGCAAGCGGACATGGTCGTGAATCCTGATTCTCCGCGCCCGTTTTTCCCCGAGCGGGATTTTGACGCCAACTGGACTCATTCCGGCAATGTATGCGCGCTCGCGTATTCCTTTGATGCTATGGTCGGGCTGGATTTGGAATTCTTCCGCAAAAACAGGCAGTCGCTTGCCGAAAGGTTTTTCAGTGAAGAGGAAGTCTCCTACTTGCTTGCAACCCAACATTTCGACAGCGAGTTTTTCCGCCTGTGGTGCCGTAAAGAGGCGTATTACAAGTGCCACGGAGGCGATTTTTTTGCAGGGACGCTCCGTCGCCCCATGTTGCTGGATGTTGTCGACGGTGTCCACCTTGTCGATTTGGATGCAAAAAAGCTAGCCCCGGACCTGATGGGTGCGGGGGATGCCGCTATGTGCCTAGCTGTCGAACTGGCTTAGCTGATTTTTTCTTCGTCTGCCTCGGGAGCCTGGAGCTTGGATTGAGGCGGCTCTAGAATGTAAAGCGGGAGCACGGCGAGTTCTTCGTCGTCAATGAAAAAACGAACCATGTACTTGTCCGGCCTTTCAATCTTGAGTCTCTGCATATTGAGAATCATGTTGACTGCCGCGGTATCGAATCCGGTGACGACCGGTTCTAGCGGGAGGTTCGATTCCATGGTCGGCACGATGGGTTTGCCGCAAACATCTTCGATGGAAAGGCGCACCTTGTGCATGCCCGCTTCGGAACGCTGATAGCGCACGCGGAATACCGCAGAACACTGCGGGATAACCAAGGGAAACTTCGAAAAGATTCTGTCAAATGCTCCCAGAATATTCAAGCGACCGCCTGCGCCGTTGGCTGTGGCAGCATCGCAAATAGCTGCAATTTCAATATTCATTTGTATCCTTTTTATTTGTCGTTGACATCCCAATTCTTGGCCACGTATTTCATGACAATGGGGCCGAAGTTGTGTCCACCGCCATTGCCGTTTTCCCAGGCGAGCATCGAGATGTACACGTCGTCATGTTCGTCGACGGTTATATTCGGATGCGAACCGCGCAGGTAGTAGCCGTTCTGGTTGAAGAATTCAATCTTGAAATAGGGAAGTTCGTTTTCACCGTACAGTTTCCAAGAATTTGATGCCAACTGATAAACGTGGGTCTGAGCTGCGGAATGGCGGTCGGCATCGTCGAAGGCGACAAATGTCTTGCCGTTCTTTGCCGTGACTTGGATCCGGTAAGCAAATCGGTTCACAATCGGGTTCCCGAACACTCCGTCCTTCTTCCAGTTGACATTGTCGTTGTTGATGGTTCCCCTGTACACGTAAGGCCCGTACTTTTCCACCTTACGGCTGAGGAAGGCGAGGTAAGCCGTGTTGTTTGACGGGTCGATGGTGAGGTTCACCTTGTTGATACTGTCGGCAATCGCCTGGTCTCTTGCTTTTCTGTTGTTGCCGTTGTCGTACAAGGCGTAGAATCCGGAATACTTCTTCGTTGTGTCGACGTATGCGGCAACCCAGCCACCATTGCTGGTGAATGCACCCGTGATGTTGCGGCAACCCTTGTCGCTAATGGTTGTGGAATTCCAACTGCTGGAGTACGAAGCGTAAGTGGGCTTTTTGTTCGAAGCGTTCAGGTACAATACAAACGGCCCGCTACTCTTGGTCAACAAGTGGAAGGAGGTGGTGTCGGCATTGATTGCGCTACCCATCATGCTCCATCCGCTTGTACCGCTAGAACTGTATATGGAGAGTTTCTTGTCTGCGGTCATGATGGCCAAGTACACGTTGTTGTCGTTGCTTGCAAGCTGGATCTTGGCGATGTTTGCCGATGTGCTCACTGCTGCACCGAGGTTTTTCCAGCTAGAGCCGTTGTGGTAAACTGCCTGGACACTGGTGGCGCTCTTGAGGTAGGCCGCATAAGGCCTGTCGTTCAAAGAGGTGAGTGCAGGTGCCACAGTCACGTTGCTTTGTGCGAGGACCGTGTCTCCGCTCGGTGCGAGGTTCTTCCATGCTTTGCGGAAATAGACGGTTCTGGATTTGATGGGGCCGCTATGGCGGGTGAAGAAGGCTTGCGTTGCGCTTCCCGGCGGGATACTGTCGCGGAAGTCCAGCGAAATTGTCATGTCGCCTTCACTCGTGGGGCGCTTGAATGCCGTGTTAAATTCGTAGCTGGACGTGTCCAGGCTTCCGTCGCTTTCGCCGACGTAGTATGCACTGCTCACATTGCTGAATCTCCAGCGGTATTCAAAGTTGCCGCTCGGGTCGGCCAGTTCGCCCGGAACGGAGTGGGAGCCGCCCCATTCATTTGTATAGAAGTACTTCGCGTCGTTATCGACAGTGTTGTCTCCGCTCCACAGGTAAACGGTGTCTGCCGCCGAGATGACGCCTTCCGGATACTGGCGCATAATCTTGACGATGGTCGTATCTTTGAGGACCATGTCGCTGGACGATTCTTCGGCGCTGATAATGCAGAGCATCGAGTCGATGCCGTTAAGTTTATCCGGGTTTTTGATGTAGGAAACTGTATCGGTACGGATGTCGTAGAGGTCTCCGTGGTAGGCCCACCTCTTTTCACCTTCCATGGCGTGGCCCTTGGTGTCGAAGCATTGCCAGCTGTACCAGTTGACTCCCTGCCAAGCGTCGTTGATGGATGCGTTAAGGTCGAATACATCACCAAGGTTCACGTAGATAATCGGGACGTTTACCTGGATAATCGGGGTGTTGGTGGTGAACTTTACGCGAGTCGTGTCTGTTGCCGTATTGCCGTCATCGTCTGTGGCACGGGCAACGCAGATGTAGTTGGCCACGGCATTGCTCGGAGCTTTCCACGAGGTGTCGAAGGAACTGACCTTCTTCCATTTGTTCGGAATTTCGTAGGGCTCGCCGCAACTCCATTCGCGCTTCACAATTTCGCCATCGTAATTGTCGGCATCCTTCGCGTCGGCGTCCAGGTTAATCTTGTAATTCGGACGTGTGGTGATTTCCTCGTGCTTGACGGTGACTGTCGGCGGTGCGAGGGCGACGTCGATATGCGTCGTATCGGTTGCGGTGAGGCCATCGTCATCGGTGACGCGGATGACACAGCGGAAATCGTTTTCGGCTGAAGAGGGCATTACTGCGTTATAGCGTGGTGTAGATTTAGAGGACCATGTGTAATTGATTGTGCTGCCCTTGGGCGCACAGCCCCATTCGTATTTGACGATGCGTCCCATGGCGTCACCGGATCTTGCGTCGAGGCTGACGGTGTCCTTGATGGTTACGGATTTGTAGTCTTCACTGACTTCTACCCAGGGCGGGTCGAGTACAACGGTGTAGGTCGCCGTATCTGCGGCCACAAGGCTGTCATCGTCGACAATGTGGACAAGGCAGGTCCAGGTGCAGGGTACGCTCGGGACGCTGATGTTTGTGTCGAGCTTGGACATGTGAGTCCAGTCGCTTTCGCTGATGCTTGCGAAGTGGCTCTTGATGCTGTCGCAGTAGAACATGTAGTCTACAATCGAGCCCAAGGTGTCGATGGCGATGCCGTTGAGCGAAACCTTGGTATTGATCTTTACAGTAGAATTGTGCGTGTTCAGCAACAAGTAAGGCTTGTCTTCGATGATGTCGTAAGTGATGGTGTCGTAGCCATACATGTTGTCATCGTCGGTGGCGCGGACAACGCACTTGTAGTTGCTTGTGGCCGTACCGGGCATGGTAAAGGTGACCTGAGTCGTGACCGTATCGTCTTCGGCGATGGTGACATCGTTGTCGAACGTAATCGGATTGTTGGAACAGGTCCACTTGATTTCCTTGATGGTGCCGAACTTGTCGAAGGCCTTGATATCGACCGTTTCTGTAGTCTTGATCTTTTTCTTCGTATTGTTCTGCTTGTTCAAAATCTTGATGGTGGGAGGATCTTCGATGACCTTGACACGCAACGTGTCGGAGGCTTTCTTCCCGTTCTTCTCGAAGTAGACAATGACCTTCTTGTCACCGGGCTTGTCCCAGTGGATGGATTCGTCTTCGCCAATCTTGACACCGCTGTTGAAGCTGCGATTGCAACCTTCGCCGATGGTCTTGATGGATGGCGTGCCACTTTCCCCTTCGCCTGGGTAGAAGAATATGGAGAACAGGATTCTGTCGTCTATGGTGATGACTGTATCGTTCGAGGGCTTTTCGAAGAAGATGACCGGATCCTTGCCGAGAATGCCGAAGCGCACGACGTTCGACTTGATTCCGCCCGGAGTCACGGCGTACATTTCGTACATCTTGCCACTTTCCAATTCACCGATGTCCGATGCCTTGCTGTAGCGCAGGGTATCCTTGAAATTCTTGATCTTGTGGCGGACCTTCTTGAATTTAGGTACGTTCGATTCCCAAATCAAGCTGTCGGCAATACTTGTCTTGCTCAACTCGGCCGCGAATGTGAATGGTTTCGAATTTTCTTGGACGCTGGTTGCCTGCCCATTGACCATGATGTGGATAGATGTCGCATGAACATAGAAGGTAATCGTTGAATCGCTTTTCCGTCCGGCGCTGTCCTTTGCTGCGATGTAGAACGTATGCTCGCCGTCTTCCATTTTCTTGATGTCGACAACCCAGGTGTTCTGGCTGAACGAATTGAACTTGAGCGTGTCCCCGTCAAGTGTGGCGACTGCGGACTTGACCTGGGAACCGTGGTCGTAGAACTTGCCGTTCAGGGTGATATCCGGGGTATTGATTGTGTCGGAAGGAATGTCGCTGAACACGATGACCGGGTCGGCGGTGTCCCTGAGGATGAGCGTTCCGAGATTCTTGTCGCTGGAAACATCTACGAACAGTTTTGTGAGGATGGTGTCCTTGAACCCGTAGCCAGTCGTGTCCATGGCAAGCATGTCGTACGTGCCCGACTTGACCGAGATGGAGAATTGACCGTTGTCGGCGGTGTGCGTGTAGTAGCGGTTGCCGAGGGAATCTTGGAATACAATGCGGATGCCCTCATGGTGCGACCATCCCTCGTAGTTCACGTAGCCCATGAATGTTCCGGCCGTGTCCTTGAGGTTGCCGTAGAAGAATTTCCACGGGCGTTTCGTTCCGTCTTTTTCCTTGATTCTTGCCGAGAAGACGGTATCGTAGCCGTCGGTGACCCACACATCCCAGTAGAGCTTGCCACTGAGGATGGTTTTCGGGTTTTTCAAGGTGACAATGACGTTGCTGTCGTTGAATTCCTTGGCCTTGGGCTCAAAACTCTTTTCCTTGATGTTTTTGGCGACAAGGTCGTTGTCGGTAAGGACGGGCGGTGTTCCGTAGTTGTCCCTGCTCTTGGCTACGCGGATGAAATAGCGAAGCGAGGCGGGGTTGTCGACATCGTTTGCCTTGTAGAAGAAGGCGAAACGTTCGTCGGTGCCGTAGCGGCCGTCGTCCTTGGGGTCGAGCAGTTCGATTGTCGGGGGAATGTTGAAGTGCAGGTTCACGCTGTCAATCGTTTCGTTGTCGTCGTCGTCGGTGACAATGACATAGATTTTCTGGTTGCCGCTTGAACTGACGTAGGCTGAGTCAAACTTAATTGTGACAAGCATCGTGTCGGTGCCTTCCACGGGTTTGACTTTCCAGGTTTTCGGCTTGGACTTCCCGCTGGCGTCGCGGTCAATTTTGATGTCCTTGATTGTCCCGAATGAGTCTAATGCCACGATGGGGAAGGTGATATCGCTCTTGGCGCGAGTCCATAAGGTGTCTTTGGGAACGCTCAGATACGGAGGAGTGTCGATAACGCGGATGAACTGGTCCTTGCCTGCGGTATCCCTGGCGTTGTTGCCGTCGACAGCGATAAATAGGGGGCAGAATAGCTTACCCTTGGTGACGGGGCAGTTGTTCCCTTTGTTGCTCGTCTTGGTGAAAACCCACATTTCCTGCGTTGCGTTCTTGCTGACAATAGTGGAATCGGGGTTCTTGAACGCCCAGGCGTAGCGGTAAATCTTGTCGGCGTTGTACTTGAGGAAACCCATCAGGTAGATGGTGTCGTTCACAGTTACCGTGAGCGTGTCGTGGGCGATGACGGAGTCCGGATTAGGCAAGTTCATTATGGAGTCCGCAAAAGCTTGCGGGTCCTTGAACGGTGTCCGGGACACGAAGACAACGGAATGGTTGTTTCGCAGGTTTACGTTTTCGCTGATGGAGGATTCCCTGGAGCAACCGCTCAGGGCTAGTAGGCAGATGGCAAAGGCCAGGAACACTCTTAAACGCATATCGATAAACCTCGCGATGCTCTTTTTTTGGACATACAATTACGTAAATATAATTTATCTTTTTTGAGGCCGAAAAGTAACAGTTTGTGGCCTAAAAAGATGAAATCCGGCAAAAAATGAGGTTTTTATGGAAATATTCCCACTTTGGTACGGACTGATTGTGTTCTTCGTCATAGGGGCGTGCGTCGGTAGTTTCTACAACGTGGTCGTTTATCGTATGCCGCGGGGTATTTCCCTCATCAATCCGCCATCGCATTGCCCGCTTTGCAAGAAGCGTATTCCCCTCTATTTGAACCTTCCCATCGTGGGTTGGTTGCTTCTCCGGGGCAAGAGTGCCTGCTGCAAGCAGCCGATTAGCCCCATATACCCGATTGGTGAAGCTCTTTGTGGGCTCCTGGGTGCTTTGGCCCTGTTTTCGACAAACTACTTTGTAGGCATGACGGGCAATGTCGTGGACTGGGCTTCTGCGCTCGCGATGTTCTGGCTTCTTTTGGGGATATACCCTGTCTGTGCTGTGGATTTTAAGTACAAGTTAATTCCCGATACGATTTCGGTGGGCGGGATTGTGGCGGGTTTGCTCATTTCGCTGTTCCCGGGCGGGGTGACTCCACTTGAGAGCTTGATTGGCGCTGTGGGGGCCGGTGGAGGCCTTTATTTGCTGGGCTGGGTTGCGACGAAGGTCTTGAAAAAGGAAGCGATGGGCTTTGGCGATGTGAAGCTCCTGGCGGGTTACGGTGCGCTTATGGGTTTTACTGGGGCTGTGGAGGTGCTGGTTGTTGCTGCTGTGCTCGGGATTGTCGTGATGGTCCCTTGGGGGCGACTGCATAAAGGCAAGGATGACGGCAGCGGCCAGATTCCGTTTGGGCCGTTCCTTGCGGTGGCCGCCCCGGCCATGTACCTGTGGGGTGAGAGTTTGCTAGAGCTTTATGTAAAGTTTGTTATCGGGGAATGATGCCCCGGCCGACGCTTCCATTCTCGTCACAGTGGATACTATTCTCAATGACTGAATGGATATCTTGCTTTATGTAGAGTAAGGTATGCTTGGTTGTTTATGCTTTTTTGTGAATTGAGGATTGTTTTATTGAGCGGGAGGGGTATAAAAAAACACCGGCGTTTGAGCCGGTGTTCTGCGAATATTTGCAATTTGTCTGGACGATTAGATGAAGAACCAGATCAGGTTGACGCGGGCTGCGAGGCCGAATGCGAGCACGCTCTTATCGACTTCGCCTTCGGTCCACCAGTGATAGGCGAGGTCTAGACCGACTTTGCCATTGATGGAGAAATTCTTGATGATTTCGGCTCGCATGCCAAACATTGCATCAAAGTTAATCTGGTTGTTGTCTTCGCCCCAGTGGGTAAAGATGAAGTCTCCGCCGACGGAAATCGGGAGAAGGGGTTCATAGAAGAAGTAGTCGAATCCGGCACCGAGAGAGATCTGGGTGTAACCGTTATCTTCGTCGACTTCGCGTCCATCCGGGAGATCGTCTTCTGTGTCACCGACAATTTTGAGGCCGAAGTAGGCCGTGAGTTCCATGTTCTGGCCGAGCTTGAACACGAGGCCCATGCGCTGGAGGCTGTGCTCAATGCTTTCTAGGTCCATCATCGTGAGAAGGTTGAGGTTTACGCCCAAGAGTGCGTTACCACCTTCGGATTTGTCGGCTTTGGTGGTGGATGTCGAGCGGGAGGAGGATGTTGTGGATTCGGCCACGGCACGCGGGCTGTCTTCTTCGTATTCGTCGTCGTCGTCCTGGGCGTAGCTGTAGCTACACAGAGACATTGCCATCAGGGCAGCAAGGAAAATTTTCTTCATAGTGACTCCTTTAAAAAGAACAGATGTTAAGAATATAGATAATTCCTCAGGATTGGAAAAAAAAGCAAAGGTAAAAAAAGATTAAGTAAGAAAAATGGGGCGAAAAGGGCTTTTTTTAGAATTCAATGGACAGTTTGCGGATCAGGTAGCGGCGGGAGGCTTCGTTGAGCTTGGTCGGATCATAGGATTCTCCCATGAGTGCCGAGAAAATGCTGAAGGGGCTTGCTGTCGCGCCTTGGTTATTGCACTTGATTTTTGCGAATATCGTATTGTTTTGGACATCGAGATCAAGGATGTGCTCGTTCAGGTTGATTTCCTGACCGCGATGGTTGCATACGGTGGGGAGCGTCTTTGCGAGGAAACTTTCCTTGATGCCTTCGGGGACGGCTTCGGGCGTGTAAGAGTACACCATTGCCTTGGGGAAGTGCTTGGAGAGCTTTTCCTTGAGCGGTTCTATGTCCACAATTTCCATGCCACGCGGGAACGGGGCGCTTAGCATCTGGATAGTTTTCTGCTTCCCTTCGGGTGAAAGGTCCAGTTGCTGGAGCAGGTCGACGCTGATGAGTTCGCAGTAGGTCTCGACACCTAGCGGGAGTGCGCCCATGTTCGATATGCGTGGCTTGGGGCTGAATCCTTCGCTGAACTTGACAGGGATGCCTGCGCAAATAAACGTACGTTCAAAGAAACTGAGCATGTTCTGGTGCGGCAAGAACCGGCTGATGCCCGTCTTTTTGAAGGTAATCTTGTAGCTGAAACTTTCCGTCTTTTTGGGGCGGCGTTCCTCGACGAGTTTCTTGATTTCTTCGGGGGTGCGGCTCGGGGCCTTGTGGCGTACAGGGTTGTCGGCGAGCTTGATCTCGGCGCCGAATCCGGGAATGCCACATTTTTGGCAGTCGCCCCATTTGCAGTTCGGCACGGGGGCGCTGTTCGGGTCGAACGCCTTTTCCCACTCGCGGCGTAGGTACTGCTTGGTGGTGCCCGCATGAATGAAATCCCACGGGAACACTTCGTCTTTTTCGCGCTCGCGGTACACCCAGCTCGTGTCGTAGCCGCATTCTTCCCATACCTCTAGCCACTTGTTGTAGTCAAAGCGGTAGGCGTCGCTCTCGAAGATGATGCCTTTCTTGTATGCGGCGTAGATGACGGGGCCGAGGCTCCTGTCGCCACGGCTGTAGATGGCTTCGAGGAAACTTGTTTCCCAACTTGCCCAGTTGATTTTCACGTTCGGGTGCTTGAAGAATTTTTCGCGCACGTAGCGGATATGCTTGAGGGCGGTATCCTTGTCCATGAAGGGCGCCCATTGGAGCCCCGTGAACGACTTGGGAATGAGGATGCCGATGGAAACAGCAATCTGGATGCCTCGGTTGTACTTGCGCCCGATTTTCACGAGGTTGAAAATGAGGTCGCAGAAGGCTTGCATGTCGGCTTCGTTCTCGGTCGGGAAGCCAATCATCGTATATAGCTTAATTTTGTTGAAACCGCTGGAGAACGCGTGCTCGGCGGCGTCGTACATGTCTTGGTCGCTGATGGTCTTGTTGATCATCTTGCGGATGCGCTCGGAGCCTGTTTCGGGGGCAAACGTGGCGCTGCGGCCGCCCTTCAGGGCGGCAATCTTGCCAGCGAGGGTCTGGCCGAAACTGTTCACGCGGATGCTCGGGAGGCTCACGTCGACGGTATCGAAAAACGGGTCGTCGATGATGGAGTCGGTGAGGGCTTCGACCGGCTTGTAGTCGGCGGTCGAAAGCGAGAGGAGTCCGAGTTCGCGTTCGCCGGTTGCTTGGATGCCTGCTTTGGCAATGTCCAGAACATCGTCCGGATCTAGTTCGCGGCACGGGCGGTACCAGATGCCCGCCTGGCAGAAGCGGCAACCTTGGGCGCAACCGCGCATGACCTCGACGCTGAAGCGGTTGTGAACAAGTTGCATGTTCGCAATCAGGTTCTTGATGGGGTAGTCCTTCGGGTCCATCACGGGGATGAACAGGCGGCGCACCCCGTTCGTGGTGGCGTAGGCGCCGGCGGCGGGTTCCGCCGGCACAATCGCGCCGAATTTGTTCTTGACGACCGGGCGGAGGCTCGGCACATACACGCCGTCGATTTTGGACAAGTTTGTAAGGATTTCGGCGCGTTTGAGGCCCGCTTTGCGGCCCTCGCCTACGCACCGCAGAAACTCGATCATCACCTTTTCGCCATCGCCAATCATGAATGCGTCAAAAAAGTCGACGACGGGTTCTGGGTTTGCCATCGCGGGCCCACCTGCGACAACAATCGGGTCGTTTTCCTGGCGGTCCTTCTGCCACACCGGAACGCGGGCGAGTTCCAGTACATAGGGAACGTTCGTGAAGTTGAGCTCCGTCTGGAGCGTCATGCCCATCACCTCGAAATCGCGTACCGGCGTATACGTCGCGTAGCTGTACAGCGGAATGTCGTACTTCCTCATCTCGGCGGCCATGTCGTCCCACGGCGCGAACGAGACTTCGCACAAAAGGTCGGGCTCGCGGTTGATGACGTGGTACAAAATGCGGATGCCGTTGTTGCTCATGCCGATTTCGTAGGTGTCCGGGAAGACGAACGCCATGCGGGCGAGCATTTGGCTATGGTCTTTTACCACGCTGTTCGCTTCGCCGCCCATGTATCTTGCAGGGGATTCCACGGCGGGGAGGGCGAGGGCAATCTTTTCGAGGAGGGTCATAGGTGTAAATTTAGCTAAAAAGGGGCTTTTTTATAAAAAAGGAGGGCTTTTTTCCTTTTTTTATTCAAATTTTGCAAGTAAACGCTATTTTTCTTTTTAGAAAAAGTAAATTTATTGACATGAGCGTAGTCATTTTCATCCTCTGGCTGGTGGCCTTTATTGGCGGTGTGCTTGCTGCCTATTTTGTCCCGGTAAATGTCCTTTCGATGGACCTGAAGTTCGTATTCATCGGTGCATGGGGTTCCGTGCTGGGCGTCGTGCTCTTCTGCATCTGCAAGAAGAAGCTTACCAATGCCGAGGCTGATTTTTCTTCTGCTTTGAATTCCCTGAGACAGTCCCAGAGTCCGCGTACCCAGTATTTGCCTGTCGTGAATCCCGGCAATCCGGAATTCCCTCCCAAGCCCCCTGTTCAAAAATTCCCGGAAGCTCCGGTTCAGAGAAACCTGCCTCCGGGTGCGATGCCTGCCAAAGACGCTCTTGCTGCGCTCAATCCGAAAAAGCCGCCTGTCCTTTTCCCGCTCGAAGCCTGGAGCCCGTTCTGCAAGGATATTCTCAAGAATCGTCCGTTCTCGGAGGTGGTTTCTTCGTTCGGAAACGTGCTGCCTAAGTTCTTCCCGAAATCCAGCGGAATACTTTATATGTACGGCGGTACCCAGACAGAGCTCCACAAAATTGTTTCCTTTGGTGACTACACCATAAGCGACGATACTATCATGCCGGCAGAATGTGCCAGCTTCAACAAGGGTGAAATTGTCGTGACCGACTTTGCCAAACCGTCGCTGTCGGGTGGCTGCACGCACCTGCATCACCATCCGCACGGTGTTTCCTTCTGCGCCCCGATCGAAGGCTTCGAGGAACATTTCGGCATCCTCTCTGTCCAGACCGATGTGCTGCCCGAGGGCGAAACCGTGGACCTGTGGAAGTCGAAGGTGAGCGTCATTGCTGCCGTGTTCGGGCTGTACGTGGCGAACCAGAACATGAGCATCCGGTTCCAGCAGCACAGCATCCGCGATTCCCTGACCGGCCTTTTCAACAAACGTTATATGGAAGAATCCCTGCGCCGCGAAATTGCGGCTGCAAGGCGTCGCAAGGCCCCGATTGGCGTCATCATGATGTATCCGGACGCAGTTTCCACCATCCAGAAGACCCGTGGCCGTCATGCTGTGGAACAGATGTTGTGGGAACTTGGCCAGCGCATTCCGGGATTCATCCGCTACGAGGATATCCCCTGCCGTTGCGATGGCGATGCTATTTGCATCATCATGCCCGGTGCCGATTTCAAGATTACCCGCGCCCGCGCCGAAAAAATCCGCTACGAGATTTCCCAGCTGCAGATCGCCTATGGCGATGCCATCCTAGCGACGACGCTCAGCATCGGCGTGACGGTAGCCCTGCCCGGTGCCGAAAACAGTGCCGAGGCCCTGCTCTCCCGCGTCGAGGAAGCGATGAACTTCGCCGTGAACGCTGGCATGAATAGGGTCGTGATTGACGAAACCATGCAGGGTGGCTGATAGCGCCAGTCCCTTATTTTAAGAAATAAACGAAAAATACCCCGATAGAATCGGGGTATTTGATTTTTGGGGTTAGGAGGAGAACAAAGAGTTCTTGTACATTAATATACGTATCCCCTAAAGACGTTGGGCACCTTTTTGTAAGTTTTTCCAAAAAGGTGTTGAGGGTTTCTCAATTCTCCAAAAATGGCTTTTTTTCACGATTTGGCCTACTTTTGCCCTTATTGAACTCTACAACGTTGTATTTTTTCTACATTTTTCAACATGAAGAAGTTTACTGCTCCTGCCGTGCTTTTTGTCCTGGCGCTTGTCATCATCATTTATTTGAAGTTGGATACCTCCATGGGGGTGGCCAACTTTGATGCCGAAGCCTATTTGGTCGCCCGAGCCAGGATTGATTCCCTGGAGATGGCACTTTGGGAGTCGTCGCAGAGGCCCGACTTGCAGATAAAGATTCGTGAAGAACTTGAGGTGAGCTGGAACGCCCTCTCCGAGATGCAGACCCCGTCTGCGCCGGAAAGTTCCGAAGAAGAGGGTGGGCTGTCCAACAGCGCATGGATTTGGATTGTGGGCGGTGTTGCCGCTGTAGGGATTATTTTCTTTGTCCTGGTCTTTGTCCTCGGGCATGGCAAGAAGGAACTTACACAGAAACTAGCTGCCATTACTGGCAGGCACCGTTTCAAGGAACCTAAGAACGGGTTCGAGAACGACCCGACGCTTGTTCCGCCGCGCCCGCGCCCCCAGAGGCGTTCGATTATAGACGACGCTACCGAGTTTGCCGAAAGGCAGAAGCGCGTTGCAGAAGTGAAACTCCCGAGCGCACCTGGCGAACCGGCTCCGTCCGAACCGGCAGCATCCGAAGCTTTTGCCGATGCGGAACCGCCGGTATCGAAGGTCGCCTTCGAAGACGAGAACGGCATCCCCGAGAACAAGATTTTGACAAGCGACCTCGAAAGGCCGCATCTCCGTCCGACGGCGAAGGAACGCATTACGTCGGCAATGCAGTCCCTTTCCGATGTGCTGCGCTCTCCGCGTGGCATGACTAGGGAACAGACCATGAAGATTCGCGCGCAGAGCCACAATATCACGGGAGGCCCGCAGGGTGGGGCTCCGGCTCCGCGTACTCCGCTCTCTACGAGCCGTTTCGACCGCGAATTTACCGAGAAGACCAAGATTTTGCAGATGACCCGTCGTGGTTTCCCGGCATCGGCGATTGCTTCGCAGTTGAGAATCCCGCAGGAATACGTCGAAACGGTTATCAAGGAATCCCAGGAAACGGGGAACTGATGCGTTACCGCTTCCGTTGTGAGTACCTTGGCAGCGCGTTTTACGGCTGGCAGGCGCAGAACGAAGCGGGCAAGACCAAATTTGTCACGGTGCAGTCTTCCTTGGAGGAGGCGTTTTCAATCGTGCTTCGGTCGCCAGTCCGCATTGTTGGTTCGGGCCGTACCGATACGGGCGTGCATGCGCGCGGCCAGTGTTGCCATTTCGATTACGACGGTGAACTGGACCCGCAGAAGACTGTCCGTTCCATAAACGGCCTGACCAAGCGGCTTATCCGCATCCGCGACTTGGAACGCTGCGCCGACGATTTCAATGCGCGCTACGATGCCGTGATGCGTTATTACCAGTACACGATTTTTACGCGCCCCGTTGCGCTAATGCGTGACTTCGGTTGGGAATGTGGTTCGTTACACCTGGATTTGGATGCAATGGAACGCGAGGCTTCCGCTTTCTTGGGTGAGCACGACTTTATCGACTTCTGCATCCCGCGCAACGACGGGAAGTCCACGCTTTGCACGTTGAGCGAGTTTCGCCTGGAGCGCCAAAACGACTGGAGCGTTGTCTTCCATATCAAGGGGAACCGGTTCTTGCACAGGCAGGTCCGCGCGATGGTGGGAACGTTGTTCGATGTGGGGCGCGGCCGATACCCCGAAGGGACGGTCAAGACCATATTCGAGAAAAACTTCAAGGGTGAACGCACTTGGGCGCCCCCGCAGGGTTTGGTCTTGCACAACGTAATCTATAAAGATTACTAGTAGGCGCCGTCGCCTTTGAACACGACCTTGAATGTCTTTAGGATAAGCTTGATATCTTCGGCAATCTTGCCGTCGCGGCGGATATAGTCGTTGTCGAGGCGCATCTGCCCTTCGAACGGGATGTTGCTACGCCCGCTCACCTGCCAAATGCAAGTAAGGCCCGGGGTTACAGACAACCTGACCTGATGCCACGGCTCGTATTCTTCTACCTCGGAAGGCAGAGGCGGACGCGGCCCCACTATGGACATGGACCCCTGGATGATGTTGAACAACTGCGGCAGTTCGTCGAGGCTGAACTTGCGGAGAACGCGCCCGAACGGGTATATGCGGGGGTCGTTCTTCATCTTGAATGTTTTTCCGCCGGTCTCGTTCAATGCCATGAGTTCTTTTTTGCGCTCTTCGGCATCGATGTACATACTGCGGAACTTGTACATCGTGAATTCCTTACCGTCTTTGCCTACGCGCGTCTGCTTGAAGATGACAGGCCCCTTAGGGTCGCTAATCTTGACTGCCAGTGCGCAGAACAGGAGTAACGGGGAAAGCAGGATAATGCCACAGGTGGCACCGACAAGGTCGAATGTGCGCTTGATAACGCGCCTATAACGGATCTTGTGTGGGTGCTGCCAAATTTCCGACATGGTGAGACGAGTCAACGAGAAGAAACTGCCTCCCATGCTGTTGAATTCCTCGATCTTCTTGCTCAGTTCCTGGTTCTCCTTTTCTTGGAGGCCGGAATAGAGGTATGCCTTGAAAATCGGTTTCTTGGGATTGTGCCGCAATGCCTGGATAAGGCCCGCGTCGTTGAGCCTATGGAGCATGTCCTTGCGGATGTTCTCGAGTTTTGTCAGGTCCGAGTTCAGCAGAATGATACCAATTCCGTTGCTGTCGGGGAGGTAGCCAAGGACATCGATAAAGCGCAGGTGCGAGAACATGGTGAGAACGCTAATCTTCCATGTCTTGTTGATGACTTCGTTAGGCCTGGACCATCCGAGAATATCAAATTGGTGGGCGTAAACTTTGAGGAACAGGAACGGCTTTCGCGTACGGTTGGAACGCTGGAATTCCTCGTTTAGACGCGCGCGGAAGAGCCTTGCCGGGTAGACAATGTTCTTGAGTTTCTGCTCGTCGAGGATAGAGCCGATATCTGGATTGACATTTGCTTGTTCCATGTAGGGAAATGTAGAAAAAGTGGTTGGTATGTAGTGGTTAGTAAACAAGATAGTTGCTTTTTTCGTCATTATTACAAACCACTAACCACAAACCACTAACTACTAATTTCTATCTTTTCTCCCGAAAAAATTTAAAAATGGAGACGCCCTATGTTGCGTATTGGACTTATTGGTACAGGAACCGTCGGTGGCGGTGTTATTCAGATCCTGGAACAGAAAATTGCCGAGTACAAGGAAAAGCTCGGTGTCGAACTTGAACTCGCCTGCATCTGCGCGAAGTCCGAAGAAGAAGTTGCCCCGTACAAGGCGAAGGGCTACAAGGTTTCGACCAATGCCGATGAAATGATTGCCGGTGACGATATCGACGTGCTCGTGGAACTCGCCGGCGGCTACAACATGCCGCGCAAGTGGATTTTGGCCGCCCTCGAAAGTGGCAAGCACGTGGTGACTGCGAACAAGGCTCTCCTCGCCAAGTACGGTCACGAAATTTTCCCGCTCGCCGCAAGCAAGGGGCTGCATGTGCTGTTCGAAGCCGCTGTTGGCGGTGGCATTCCCATCATCCGTAGCCTCCAGGAAGGCCTGTTGGGCTCGACGGTGGAACACCTGAGCTGCATCATCAACGGTACTTGTAACTATATCCTTAGCCGCATGGCCGACGAAGGTCTCGACTTCGACGTGGTGCTCAAGGATGCGCAGAAGCTCGGCTTTGCCGAAGCCGACCCGACTTTCGATATCGAAGGTATCGACTCTGCCCACAAGACTGCTTTGCTCGCTAGCCTCTGCAGTGGCAAGCGCGTGGACTTCGAAAAGATTCACGTGACGGGCATTTCGAAGATTACCGCCCAGGATATCGCTTTTGCAAAGGAAATCGGTTGCTGCGTGAAGCTCCTCGGTATTTATCACCGTGACGGTGACCGCGTGGATGCCCGCGTCCATCCGTGCTTCATCTCCAACGACAATCTGCTTTCTAACGTGAACGGCGTGATTAACGCGGTGTACCTCAAGTGTGACAACTTGGGCGAAACGGTGCAGACGGGTGCCGGTGCAGGCCGCCTCCCGACGGCTTCTGCTGTGGTGGCCGACCTTGTTTCTCTGGCCCGTTCTACTGACTGCGGTAGCCGCAAGGCTCTCCCGATGGGCTGGTTCAACGTTGACAATTCCGCGACGCTCGTGCCGATTTCGGAAACGACTTCCCGTTATTACTTGCGCTTCACTTCCCGCGATGCTTGTGGTGTGCTCGCAAAGATTACGAGCATCCTCGCCGAGAACAATATCTCTATCGAAACGATCATCCAGAAGAATGTGAAGGACCCGGGTAAGGTTTCCATCGTGGTCATTACCGAAAAGACGCAGGATTGCAAGGCTTCCAAGGCGGTCGATTCCATTGATGCTCTGCCCGAGATTGTGGAAAAGAGCCAGGTAATCCGTTTCCTCGTCTAGTATTCGAGTTCCGTGGGTTATAGATGATACGCGCAACCACGTTGGAACGAATCCTCTTAGTCCTTTCGGACTTTGCCGCCTTGTCGATTTGTTTCGCCTTGGCGTTCTGGGTGCAGTTCCATAGTGGCTGGATTGTAGACAAGTTTGACCCGAGCAAGACATTTGATGAATATTGGCACATGGGCCTAGTTCTCAACTTGGGCTGGCTTTTGCTCTTTACCTGTGCCGGCTTGTACCGTTCTTGGCTCCTGATGTCCCGTACCCACCAGATTTTGAGGGTGCTCCGCGCCGTCGCTCTGGGGATTGTGCTTGTCATTGTCGGGTTGTTCGGTGCGGAATTTGTCGGGAAGGTCTTTGCCAATTCGCCATTGAGCGAGGGTTATCTCTACGGCTCGCGATTCCCGTGGATATTCATTTATGGTGGTCTCGCCCTTACGCTGGTGGCTGGATTCCGCATGGTTATCTACTGGTGCCTGCGCGGTTTTTTGCGCCTAGGTTATGGTGCGAATAATATCCTGGTCCTTGGCGCGACAGAAGCTGGCCGTAAAATTGCAGAATCGCTTGCTAAGACTCCGGCGCGTGGCCATCGGGTTATCGGTTTTGTCGATGAACGCTTCCAAGTGATGGATCACGAGTTTGCGGGGTATCCTGTATTGGGCAAGTATTCCGATTTGCCTGCGCTTGTGAAAAAACTCAAGGTCAGTGGTATCATCATCGCTCACGATAGTGCCTCTCCGCAAGAAATCATGCGAGTGCTCGTGTGGATTTGCGAACTGCCTCTCCATATTTATATTGTCCCGGAACTTTATGGTGTGGTGAATGGCCAGTTCAAGGCGAACCTCGTTTATGGCTTTGAATTGCAGGAACTGTTTGCGTTTACGATGCCCCCTTGGCAAGTGCAAGTCAAGCGCATTATCGATATTTTGTTTGGAGCGTTTTTGGGATTGTGCTCGCTACCGGTTTGCATTTTGGCAGCCATTGCTATCAAGCTCGAGGACCGCGGCCCAGTGCTCTATTCGCAGGAACGCATCGGCCTGTACGGCAAGCCCTTTACGGTTTATAAATTCCGCACCATGCGTACCGATGCCGAAAAGTTCGGTGCTCAGTGGGCAACCAAAGACGACCCGCGTATTACGAAGGTGGGCAAGTTCCTGCGCAAGACCCGCATTGACGAACTCCCGCAGATTTTCTGTGTGCTCAAGGGCGATATGAGCATGGTCGGCCCGCGCCCTGAACGTGCTGTGTTTATCGGCAAGCTCCGCGAAAAGATTCCGTTCTACATCAGCCGCCTCAAGATGAAGCCGGGCCTCACTGGCTGGGCTCAGGTGCGTCACCATTACGATACGAGCATCGAGGATGTGCAAATCAAGTTGCAGTACGACATGTATTACTACGAGAATATGAGTTTGCTGCTTGATTTCCAGATTCTGGTTCGAACCGTATATGTGGTGCTGACCGGAAAAGGAGCGCAATAGCAGAAAACAGTAGGCAGTAGACAGTAGGCAGTAGACAGTAACTTCCAACTTCCTACTTCCAACATCCTACTTCCTACTAACCACTAACCACCAACCACCAATCACTAACCACCAATCACTAACCATGTACGGCGATAACTCAACTCCCAAATTCCCTACCGAAGATGCCCTCACGATGATTCGCTTGGCGCTTGCCGAAGATGTGCGCACGGGTGATGTCACGAGCGAGTGGACCATCCCTGCTGACCAAAAGCAGCATGCCCGCCTGATTGCCAAGGAAGACGGTGTGCTTGCCGGCCTCCCGGTGATTGAACTCGTGTTCCAGGAACTCAAGGCGAATGTGAAGGTGACGCTCCACAAGAAAGATGGTGACGTGGTGAAGAAGGGCGATTTGATTGCCGAAATGGACGGCACGACGCACGAACTCCTGACGGGTGAACGCACGCTTTTGAACTTTATCCAGCAACTCTCCGGCGTGGCAACGGTTGCACATACTTTCCAGGAAGCTTTGAAGGGTGGCAAGACGAAGGTGCTTGATACGCGCAAGACGGTTCCCGGTTTCCGTACGCTGCAGAAGTATGCGGTGCGGGTGGGGGGCGGTTCCAACCACCGTATGGGACTCTTCGACATGGTGCTCGTGAAGGATAACCACATCGCTGCGGCGGGCGGTGTTCTCCAGGCGCTCGAAGTGGTGAAGAAGAACAACAAGCAGAACCTGATGGTCGAAATGGAAGTCGAAAACTTCGACCAGTTGCGCGCGCTCCTTAATAAGGGTGTTGATGTCATCATGCTTGATAACATGAGCAACGAGATGATGGCCGAGGCTTTGAAGATTATCAAGGAAAGCGGCGACAAGTGCCTGGTGGAAGGTTCCGGCAACATGACGCTCGAACGTGCAAAGGAAATCGCGACGCTCGGCCTGGACTACATCTCCGTCGGTGCGCTTACGCATAGCGTGAAAGCTCTCGATATTTCGATGCGAATCTAGTAAGGCAAAACCACAAAAGATTTGTTTTTTTATATTCCTTGGAAACCCCAAGGAGTTTTTTTATGGAACAACAAGCTGCTGAAGTTGTATCCTATTTTCATGGAACGTTCTGGGCCCTGGTGCCCTCGATTGTGGCCATTGTCCTTGCCCTCATTACCAAGGAGGCTTATTCGTCCCTTTTTGTGGGCATATTGATGGGCGCGTTGCTCATTAGCGAGGGTAATTTCCCGCATTTCTTGGATGCTGTGTTCAAGGATGGCATGGTCAAGCAGGTGTCGGACCCGTGGAACGTGGGCATCCTGTTTTTCCTTGTGTTCTTTGGGACGATGGTCGCCTTGATGAACAAGTCCGGAGGGGCGGCGGCTTTCGGTGAATGGGCTGGGCGTCGTATCAAGTCCAAAGTGGGTGTGCAACTGGCGACCGTCATCTTGGGCATCTTGATTTTTGTCGATGATTATTTCAACTGCCTCACGGTGGGTTCTGTGATGCGCCCTGTTACGGGAAAATTCAAGCTGAGTCGCGAAAAACTGGCGTACCTGATTGATGCTACGGCAGCCCCGATATGCATTATTGCGCCTATCAGTTCGTGGGCGGCGGCAGTGACCGGCTTTGTCGAAGGGGAAGATGGCCTGGGACTGTTTGTGAAATCGATTCCCTTTAATTTCTATGCATTGCTGACTATCGTTGCCCTCTTTACGATTATTCTTTTGAAGGTGGATTTTGGCCCGATGAAAAAATACGAGACCGCGGCCGAAAAACTCGATGCGCAGACTCAGTCTTTGAAGCGTGAAGATTCCCGAGGGACTGTTGCCGATCTTGTTTTCCCGATTGTTTCCTTGATTGTGTTCTGCGTGGCGGGTTTAGTTTATACGGGCGGATTCTTCTCGAACGGCGAGGCTCACAAGGGTTTTGTCGATGCCTTTGGTGCAAGCGATGCTTCGGTGGGGCTTGTCATTGGTAGCTTCTGTACGCTTGCGGTGACGGTGATTTGGTATTTGGGTCGTCGTGTCTTGAAGTTGCGCAAGTGCCTGGAATGTTTGCCTGAAGGTTTCAAGGCGATGGTTCCGGCGATATTGATTCTTGTGCTGGCCTGGAGTTTGAAGGGCGTTACCGATACGCTTGGCGCGAAGGTCTTTGTGGCAAGTCTCATTTCGGGGAGCGCTGCTGGCTTTATGAACTTGATGCCGGCGATAATCTTCTTAGTCGGTGTGGGGCTTGCCTTCTCGACGGGAACCTCGTGGGGGACGTTCGGCATCTTGATCCCGATTGTGGTGGCGGCGTTCTCGAGCATCGATCCGGATTTGATGATTATTTCTATTTCGGCGTGCATGGCGGGTGCCGTTTGTGGCGACCATATATCCCCGATTTCCGATACGACGATTATGGCGAGTGCCGGTGCGGACTGTAACCATGTGAACCACGTGAATACGCAGTTGCCCTATGCGCTTTCTGTTGCGGGGGTGAGTTTTGTCTGCTATATCGTGGCGGGATTCACGAGAAGCGCGCTTCTTTCGTTCGTGCTTGGCCTTGTGCTGATTGTCGGTGGAGCCTTGCTCATCAAGAAGAGGCAGGCGAAATCTTAATTTGCGCCATCACGATGGCGACCATCATAATTGCACAACCGCAAATCTCACGGGCTGAAAGCTGTTCCCCTAGAATGGCCCAACCCGCAAGGACGGCGAATACCGATTCCAGACTCATCGTGAGCGAGGCGATGGTGGGGTTGATTTTGTCTTGTGCGACAATTTGCAATGTATAGGCAATACCGCTGGAACATAGGGCGGCAAACGCAAGGCCCGCTATTGCATACGGGTTGCCAAATGCGGCAATGACAGTGCCGAAGTCCATTGCCGGGAATTTCAGGTCGAATACAATCATCAGGGGCGCGGTCAAAATGCCGATGGTCAGGAATTGGATTGCCGAGACGCGAATCGGGTCCACGTGGTTGACGAACTTGTCGATGACGAGGATGTGGAACGAAAAGGCCAGTGCGCATAGGAGTGAAACGCTGTCTGAAAGTTCGATGGAGAAACCGTCCTTGACGCAGAGCAGGTAAAGCCCCGCTGTCGTAATGGCGATGCAAATCCAAGTCTTCAATGATGTACGCTTACCTAAGAATAAACTAACGACCGGTACAAGTACTATATAGCAGGCGGTGAGGAACCCGGATTTCCCGGCAGGGGTACCGAGGTACATTCCGAGTTGTTGCAAGTTCATTGCGGTGCAGAGTGCCAGCCCGCAAAAGAAACCAGCCTTCCAGTGGAGTAGCGTTTCTTTGCGGTTGCGCGGCCTGCGGGGGCTCTTGCCGAACGCATCGAGAATCTTGAAGACTAAGGCTAGGAAACCTGCGGCGATAAAGCAGCGGATGCACGAGAATGCAAATGGCCCGAATGCGTTCCCTTCGATTTGGGCGACAAAGCCCGAACCCCAGATTGCGGCTGTCAGGATGAGCAGGAATGTATAGCCTAAATTAGCCATGGTTGCATATATAGCAATCGTGGATGCCCCTAAATTGCTATTTTTTTAGCAAATAGTGATTTGCAGATGAAGAAAAGTTCAAAAAATTCAGAAAAGTTTTCTTTTGTAGTAGATGTGGGCAACTCCCATACTGTTTTGGGTATTTTTAAGGGCGACAAGGTGGTGGACCATTGGAGGCTTACCACCCGCAAAGAAACCACAAGCGACGAAGTGATGAACCGCATTGGCGGTCTCATTCGTTTCTCCGAAATCAAGCCCTCGGTGATTACACATGTGGGCCTTTCGACGGTGGTGCCGGTACTTGAACGCCCGTGGATCAAGGCTTTGCAGACGCTCCTCAAACGCCCGGTACAGGTGGTGAGTTCCAAGAACTGCCTGGATTGCCCGATTGCTTACCCGAACCCGGCGACCCTCGGCTCCGACCGCCTTTGCAACGTGATTGCGTTGCGCGACCGCGGCTACAAGGATGCCATTGTGGTGGACATGGGCACGGCGACGACTTTCGATGTGATGAAGGATGGCGGGTTTGCGGGCGGTATCATCATCCCCGGAATCAGTGCCAGTTTGGACGTGTTGACCGAGAAGGCCGCGCGCTTGATGCCCGTGAGCATCGAGTGGCCGGACCATGTGATTGCGAACAATACGGACGACGCTATCCGTGCGGGCCTTTTGTACGGATTCATGGCGGAGCTCGAAACGTTAGTCGAAAAGATTAAGGCCGAGATGGGCCGGAAGAAGGTCCCCGTGTTTGCAACGGGCGGCTGGGGCCGCATGGTCATGGGCCACAGCAAGGTCATCGACACTTACGATCCTTATTTGACATTGAATGGTGTCCGGCTCGTGGCTCTCCGCGGGAACGGTGCCGCTGAATTAGAGCGTGATTCCGATGACTAGTTTTACCACTGTCTACTGTCTACTTCCTACTTCCTACTGCAAGGAGTGCTTATGCGTTGCTTAGTTACTGGTGGTGCAGGATTCCTGGGGAGTCACTTGTGTGAACGTCTGCTGAACGACGGGCACGAGGTGATTTGCCTTGACAACTACTTTACGGGCCGTATGGCGAATGTCGCCCACCTGCGCGATAACCGCTGCTTCGAGCTCATCCGCCACGACGTGACGGAACCCATCCTCCTGGAAGTGGACCGCATTTTCAACCTCGCATGCCCCGCAAGCCCCATCCATTACCAGTTCAACCCGGTAAAGACAATCAAGACGAGCGTGATGGGCGCTATCAACATGCTCGGCATGGCCAAACGCGTGAAGGCTCGCATCTTACAGGCCAGTACAAGTGAAGTTTACGGCGACCCGGCGGTACACCCGCAGACCGAAGACTATTGGGGAAACGTGAACCCCATCGGCATCCGCAGTTGCTACGACGAAGGCAAGCGCGTTGCCGAAACGCTTTTCATGGATTATCATAGACAAAATAATGTCGATATCCGCATCGTGCGTATTTTCAATACTTACGGCCCGCGTATGCTCATGAACGACGGCCGCGTAGTGAGCAACTTCATTGTGCAGGCACTCAAGGGCGAAGACCTCACGATTTACGGCGACGGCAGCCAGACGCGCAGTTTCTGCTACGTGGACGATCTCATCGAAGGTTTTGTGCGCATGATGAATCAGGACAAGATAATTGGCCCGGTGAACATCGGCAACCCTGGCGAATTTACGATGCTCGAACTTGCGAAGGAAGTCCTTGACCTGACGGGTTCCAAGAGCAAGATTGTGTACAAGCCGCTCCCCGGCGACGATCCCAAGATGCGTCGCCCGAATATCGACCTTGCCAAGTCTGCCCTCGGTTGGGAACCGACAATCCCGCTGCGCCAGGGGCTCGAAAAGACAATCGTCTTCTTCGAAGAATTGCTCAAAGGCGAAAAATAAAATCGTTCCAACGTGAATTTGTTCTACCCATCAAGGGTGCAAAAAAAAACTCCGATATAAAATATCGGAGTTTTTTCGCATAAACGATTTGGTTTGCGCTTACTTGCTGAGCGTCTGAACCTGCACGTCCCAGCTCTGGTTGCCAAGGGCGATGCGGTAGGTGCTTGCGGCACCGGCCTTCATGTTCTTGGTGTCCACGGCCGGAGCGGCGTTCGGGTCCTTCTTCGGCACGCCAATGTGGCGGTTGCCCTTGAGGAACTCGATACCCTTGTTGCCAGCCTTCGTCTGGAGGCAGCCCGTGATGAAGATGGTCTCGTCGGTAACCGGCAGGCCATTTTCTTCGAGGAGCTTCTTCGCAGCCGGGATGCCCGGCGGAAGGATTTCTTCGGCGCACTGGATGCCCGGATAGGCTTCCTTGAACGGCTTCATGTTGAACTGGTCGGCGGCAATCTTCACGAGCTCCGGATCCGGTTCGCACGGGGTCTTGCCCTGGTAGCCGAGGAGCATCTTGCCGTAGCCTTCCGTCATCTTGAACCACGTACCGCGGCCTGCGGCCTGGTTCAGGGTGTTCATGTAGGCCTGCTGGAAGTAGAACTGGGAAACCGGCGTCACAGAAGAGGCAAAGCCACCGCGGCGCACGCATTCACTCATGTTCTCGATAACCTTCGGGAACAGGTGGAAGGTCTTGGTTTCGCGCATCATGAGGGTGTTGGCGGTAAGAGCGCCACCCGGCATGGGGCTGAAGATCACGTCGGTCGTAATCTGACGAGCTTCAGGCGGGAAGTTGTAGTCCTTGAGGCATTCGACGGCGACGTTGTTCGCTTCCATGAGTTCCGGAATGTGATCGTCGACGATGCTGTCTTCACCGAGGGCGAGCTTGTATTCCGTACCCTTGAGGGCGTGGAACATGGAGAACAGGTCGGGCTGAGCCGTACCGCCGGAGAGCGGCTTGCGGCCGAGGTCGACGCCATCGGCGCCACCTTCGATAGCGGCCTTGTACTGGGCCACACCGGTACCGCAGGTGTCATGGCTGTGGATGCGGAGTTCGACCTTGTCGCCGAGGAGCTTACGGGCGCGCTTGAAGGTCTCGTACACCTTGGTCGGGTTCGTGGTACCGGAAGCATCCTTGAAGCAGACGGAAGCGAACGGAACGCCCGCGTCCAGAATGTTGCGGAGGATGCGTTCGTAGAATTCCGGGTTGTGGGCGGCGTTAAGGTCGCATCCCGGAGGCAGTTCCATCATGGTCACGACGACTTCGTGTTCCAGACCGGCGTCGGTGATGCACTTGCCGGAGTAGATGAGGTTGTTCACGTCGTTGAGGGCGTCAAAGTTACGGATGCGGGTCATGCCGTGCTTCTTGAACATGTCGGCATGGAGCTTGATCATGTCGCGCGGCTGCGGGGCGAGGGCCACCACGTTGATACCGCGGGCGAGGGTCTGCAGGCGGACGTTCGGGCCCACGACGCGACGGAATTCGTCCATCATGTCGAAGGCGTCTTCGCCGCAGTTCTGGTAAAGGGCCTGGAAACGGGCGCCACCACCAGCTTCAAAGTGGGTGATGCCGGCCTTGCAGGCTGCTTCGACGGCGGGCATAAAGTCCTTCGCGAAGACACGGGCACCGAAAATAGACTGGAAACCATCGCGGAACGAGGTGTCCTGGAACTTGATCTTTTTCATAGTGTTTTCCTGTGGGATAAATCCCTTGTTTTACTGTACAATAAAATACGGGGGGAAATATAACAAAGTGGGCGGTGAAAAACTTCGGACGGTGGGGCTGGCCGCCCGTGGAGGGGATAATCTGACATTCTACGCAAAATATGCGTAAAATATGGTGCGCCGTGCCGTTTGGTCGTGCGGGCCCTTTCCTTGGATGGTCAAAAAAGCGAATTTAAAGGACAAATTTGTACAAAAGTGTGTTCTGGAGCATATTGGACGTAAGAATCTTGTAATATGTAAGCAGAATAACTAAATTTCGTACAAATTTTGGGGACCGTCCGCGGCCCTCAGTTCGCCGTATGGCGAAAGCAAAGTTTTAGAGAGGAATCTATGAAGACAAAGATTCATGCGTTTTTCCTTTGCGCGATGACCGCGCTGTTTGCGGCCGCTGCATCCTGGGCCGAAGAAGTCTCGCTTACTAGCGACGGTAACGGCGGCTTCTTTGTGAACTTGCCTGTGAGGGGTGAATATACCCTCGCCATCCCCTCGAACAGGACCACGTTCAAGGTCTACGATGATGGCCAAGACGCGAATAATCCGGGCTACTACAGCAACACCGCTAATGCCTACCTGGAAATGACGGCTCCGGAAGGCTTCTTGCTGCAGGTGACCGGCAGCATCCATACGCAGTACAATGACGTGTTGACAATTTATGATGGGCCTGCGGATTCCAAGGTGCTGGTGGACGCCATATACGGTGAGATGGACGTAGGGCCGGTTCTCTCCGGACGAGTCATGACCATCTATTTTTATTCGAACTATTCGCTGACTGATGCCGGTCTTGATTTGACGGTGACCCTTGTGCCTGCGCCGGAGCATGATATAGAGGTTGGAACGGCTCCGGGTGGGAATGTCGTCAGCACACCGGCATCTGCGACTTATGGTACGGAAGTCGCTTTGGTTGCAACTCCGGATCAAGGGTTCTTGCTTGACAACGTCATAGTCATGGACGGAGAGCAGAATTATTTGGAAACATCTGGTGGCTGGTACACCAACAATACGGTTACGTTCTCCATGCCCAATACCTTTGTTACGGCGACACCCTCGTTTACCGAGGCGCTGACGGCAGAAGACGGCTTGTTCATCAATATGCCTGTTTCCGGGACTACGGTTGCGACAATCCCCGATGGTGTTGCATCGTTCAAGATATATGATAATGGCGGTGAAAATGGCTACTACACTACCGGCACCGGCGAACTGGAACTGACCGTTCCGGAAGGCTATGTGTTGCAGGTGACTGGCTACACGGATGTTTATTCTGATTATTACGGTTGGTTGACTTTCTTTGATGGAAACACTGAAGCAGCGACGCTCAAGACCGTGAGTGGCAGTAAAGATATCGGTACGGTGGTGGGCACGGGCAGGACGATGACGCTTCGTTTCCTTACATGGTCGGCGAATGCGTCGGGCCTCAATCTGACTGCGACTCTCATGGATGCTTCTGTACCGCATGCGGTATCTCTGGCGGATGGTATTGCCGGTGGAACCATGGAAGGTGCGGGGAATTATACGGCCGGTTCTGTGGTCACGTTGAGCTTGATTCCGGATGAAAACTACGTGTATAGTAGTGTCCAGATTGTCGATGAATATGGAAACAATATAGAAGGCACCATTGCCACGACTGGAAACGAGACTACGGTGTCGTTTACCATGCCGTACGGGGATGTGACGGTAACCCCGACCTTCATTACGCCGCATGCGGTAACTATTGAGTCTGCTCAATTTGGCCATGTGACGAGTGACAAACAGACGGCTTTTGTTGATGAACGGGTTAATTTGACGGCTGTTCCTGATGAAGGGGCTCAGCTTGTTCGTGTGGATGTTGTGGAAACCGAAGGTGGACAGTCTGTGTATGCGTATTCAAATGGAACTAACGGATACTATTTTACCATGCCTGACAAACCAGTGACAGTGACGCCGGTCTTTGCGAATCCGAGCACGGTCACCTTCGACGAGAACGGCTGCCTTACAAATGGGACGTATTTCCACCTGAATTGTTCTAGCTGGTGGTGCTCCATTTCTCAAGAGGCGGTGACGTCTCCGAACGAAGGTACGAACGATTTTAAGTGCTGGGGTGATTTGGTTGATGAATTTTCAAATAGCTATCCTACTTATTCTGTAAGGCTTGCCACCAATCTTGATTTTGGCGGTTATGACGAAACCAACAACAAGTGTAAAATGGCCAACTTTACACCCATCCAGTTCTCTAATACAAATGCAGAATTCGATGGCCGCAGCGAATACTATACCATTTCCGGATTCTGTTACGAGGATAACGATGGCTCGGGCGATAATTCCATGGGCTTCATGAAGGGTGTAAAGACGGTCCGCAATGTCACGTTCGACAACGCGCATGTCGTGGTGAAGAACGCGGAACTGGGAAGCGTCGTCGGTATTGTTACCGACGATATCGCACGGGAGAGTTCCACCTTCTCTAATGTCCGCGTGACAAATTCTTATGTGGCGGGAACCCAGGCGGGAGCCTTTGCAGGAAAGGTTTCCGGATACGAGAACCATACCATTCAAAATTCGGGTGTTGTCGATACCAAGGTCTATGGCTTGGATGCCGCAAACCAGGGCGTAATGACTTCTGCTGCGGGTAGCTTTGTGGGTTATGCAAATGGAATTACCCATCTGGCTTTCGTGGAAGATACGGTCATGGTGACGACTGCCGGTGCTGGCCTCGTTGCCGATGATGCATCCTATACGGGTTCGGGAAATTCTTACCGTGGTGGCTTTATTGGATATCAGACCTCCATCAATGATCCGAATTACCTTGTGAATGTACGGCAATCTTTGGTGAGCGGACTTTCTGTTGGCGGCACTCACGGAACGCCTTATGTCGGTGCCTTGGCTGGCGACGTCCAGTGGCTGATCGTGATGAACTCGAACCTTGAAAATATTACGGTCTCGGGTGCGTATGCGGGTGGTCTTGCTGGCAGTGTCGGCGATAACGATTATGGCGACTGGCATGTCGAGGGTGCGACCCTTTCCGGCTCTAACTCCGTTACCGGTACGGTTGTGGCAGGCGGTCTCCTTGGCTATGGTCACTTTTCTTCGGGCGGTTCCGAAGGCGATAAGAGCGTCGAGTTCAGGGATCTTCTTGTTGACGTTAACGTCTCGGGTGGCTCCGTTGTTGGCGGCTTGGCTGGCCGGGTGACAAATACCAATTATGGAAGCGTAACCCCGATAGCGACAAACATCGTCTTTAATGGAAACGTGACTGGGTCTGTTGCGAGTATGACGTCCGAAGCAAAAGTTGGCGGCCTGTTCGGTGATGTTGTATTGGATAACAGCTCGGGAAATGGAAGCCTCAGTATAAACAAGGTGGCTTTCAACGGTAATGTGTCCTTCACGAACTCCGGCACGCAGAATACCTTGAACATGGGCCCGTTCTTTGGCTTTGTCGATGGTGCGATTTTGACTATCTACGGAAGCTACTCCAATGGCGATATCACCTATTCCGGAGTGGACGCGACAAATGCGAATGTGGGCTACCTTGGCGGTTATTTCGTGTCGAATGGCTCCAATGCCCATGTCTATGCTAACTACCACTTTGGTACGGATGCTGTTGCTACCGGTATTGGTAATGTTTCTGAAGCGGATTGGAAAACAGGTAGCGATGCCTATTTCGCCAACGTGCGCAACCTGGTGACTGGCCTTACGGATGATGGAAAGATTGGGTATCACTACTATGAGTTGAGTGGAGGTCCGGTCGAGGCTTCCTACACAGATTTCTTTGCCGCGGATTTGAGCGGGAATACGTTTGGCCGCGTGGCCAATGGCGTAGTGAACGAGTCGGAAATGAAATCGGCGATGTTTGCCGCCGCCATGAACCAGGTGACGGTCTGGAATGCTTCGGTGTATGTGTGGACGCAGTCTGGCAATGCGCTTCCTTCGATAGCAACGCCTGCTGATAAGTCGAATTACTTGTTGCCGTTGGTGGTTGCGGATGCCGCGTCTCTGTTGCAGGAACAGCAGGAGGCGTTTGGCTTGAACGCAGTTTATCAATCTATTGACATGAGTGGCAACGCGCCGACCGTTAATGAAGAGTATAAAGGCTTTGTTGGCTATACGGATGCCAGTGGGCATGCGAACAAGATGTTCGTTGATAGCCTCCAGGCGGTTATGCGTGCTTTTGAAGCGAAAGGCCTTTCTCCGTACCTTTCGGGCGAAGGCGCGCCTGATGTTATAACGGCAAATACGGTGTTCACGGATGGCGTGGAAAATATCGGCGTTATGACGAACAGGACTGTAAAGACTTATGATGTCGTTTATCAGTACTGTGACCAAACCTGCGATAATATTGAAGATTTGACGACCAAGAATTTCGTGTTCATGTCGCCGAAGGTGACCGAAGTCTCCAACAACGAGGCCGCCTACACGACGCTTGTTCCGTATGCTGTGGCCCTGAGCGATCCCAGTGACAACCTCTTGATGAGGGTGCTGTATCTGGATGATTCCGATGATCCGATTCTGCCGGAGCCTGTCTCGATAGACGGCTTTGCTACGTTCTCTGAACTCATTGGTATGGTGAGTGGAGAGGATGCGGTGACAAAGATTGTGGTGCAGTATAACTCGGGCTCGGCCCCGTCTGTAATTGTCAAGAACCCGGCTGGCGTGGGCTTTACCATTAGCACATATGCCTATGATGGCGCCGGCGACAAGACTCCGCTTTCTACGGTTCCTGTGAGTGTAGGACAGAGCTCGACAGCAATTCCTTATGCCGCGGCCTTTGCGGCAAGCGGGTTCACCGCACCGGTCGGCTATGAGTATGCTGACTCTTATTCCATTTCGTTCATGGTGTCGAACCCGAATGATAATAGGTGCCAGAATATTGCAAGCGTTGGAACAATCGAGTCCGAATCCAAGGATGTTGCTCCTTGGGAAGAGCTTTCTCTGGGGTTGAATGAATGTACCTCCAAGACTTGGGTCGTGGGTGGCCTCACGAGCGAAGATACCGTGGGCATGGAAAATGTCAAGATGGCGAGGTCGCTGAGAAAGACTGAAATCGGAAACGGAACTTGGGCCGACACATTCGCGGTTATTCCGAATTATGTCGCAAAGCCCTACAATGTTGTGTTCCACTTCGATGGTCAATTGGAACTGTACGGGAGCAAGTACCCCTTGTTTGTGGCTGACAATTATAATGATCCGACAAATCCGCAGGGCCTTGATGACGAAAACCGCAACTTCCCGACATTCTTTGGTCGTAACATAGACGGCCGCTCGGTTATGCTTGCAGGGTGGACGATAGACGAAAGCAGGGCGAACTGCGTGATTTTTGATGATGACTGTTATGAAAATAATAACGATTTGTTCTTTAGCTTGGTTCCGGAACTGATTACGGCTGCGGGTGACGCGGAGACGATAGACCTTTACCCGGTTTGGGAAACAGGTTCCTATAGCAGCACCCAAGCTGTTTATGTATCTTCGTGCTTGTTCTATGGCTCAGATGATACTGATTGCTATGCGTTCCCGATAAACATCACCGTGAAGCAGAATAGTACGATTGGCGGTAATCCTATCGTGTTGTCGACGGATTCGCGTACTTACGAGAATTGGTGGACTGCTGATGGGTATGTATGGAAACATGGTGTCCGTATCTACCAGTATGCAGAAAATAGCTACACCTTTGATGTCGAATTTCGACAGGCTCCGGGCTTCAAGGTGGATCTGAGTAGTGTGCGTGCTCCTGGGTATGATGCTTCGACTGGCAAGGTTACGGTTGTCAATGGTAATGTAGGCTTCCTTGTTGACTATACGGTCCTAAATTATAATGTTGACCTAAGCCTCGAAAATGTGAAGAATGATGTGTTCCTCGGACGTAGCTGGGAATCGTCGAGAGAAATGTCTGTTCACAAGGATAAATACCAGTTCCCGAACGTGTATGTCCGCGAAGAGGGTACGACTGCCTATGGTACACCTTACTGGGGCGTGAAGACGGCTGAGGGGTACGAGGGTCACTCGAAGGTGTTCGATTCCGAATTGGCTGGGCAGTTCCTTGCCGATGGCTATGAATATTACACGCCTGCGGTAAATGACGAAGAGAATGCTTCGGTCACTGTGTATGCCGTCGAAATTATCGAATCTGCGAGCAGCTCGACATATAGCTCGACTCCGCTTGAACTGAATGTGATTGCGGTTGATAATAATGATGAAGCCTTGACGGATGAGTCCGATTATCATGGAAGCCTGGTGTTGACGCAGACCTATGACAATGACGAGAAAAATGTTCACTTGAGCTTTGAACATGCGACCTGGTTTGATAACGATCGCCATATGCTCTACATTCCTAACAATAACGATACGCTCTCGTTTACGGTATCTGCACGTCCGGATCCGGGATATAGAATGTTTATTGATCCGGATTTCACCTACACTCAGAAAACAGGTGCGGGATCGGTTGACTTGACGGAGGCAGGCTCTATAAATTGGGGCTACAACAATGCCAACGATTCGTTGATTGTCCAGCCGAAAGCGATGGATGACTTGACGTTCCATGTGCTCTACGAAGAGCTTGAATACAATGTGACCTATGTCCGCCCGACGCCGGAATCCAAGGTAATCGTGGCAAACAAGTTTGTCGACAACGCTTATCAGACAGATTGGTTTGAAAATCCGGGCCGTGTGTCTGCAAGCAATGCTCACGAGCGTGCACCACGCCTGTACAACGAGGAAGGTTGCCGCATCGGTTGGAAGCTCGAGGGTCGCGAAGTCGATACCCAGCGTGAAACTGCTGATGTGACAAGCGAGTTGAACCACATGTCGCCTTTCGATGGCGAGGTCGGCCTTGTGAATATGCTTGAACCGGACTGGGAACATCCGGTGTGCGACGAAGGCCACGGCTACTTCACGGTAACCTTGAATGTCGAAGGCTCGGGCAATGTCTACCTTGTCCAGAAGATTGGGGACGTGCCTGTTTCTGCGGATGACCCCGAACAGACGATTATCACCCATAGCTTTGTCTCGAAGGGCGAAGGCCAGCCGATGGAACTTCATCTGCCGCGGGTTCTCGATGACTACGAGGAAAATGTTGGTTCCAAGTACTATTTGGTGGTGGAACCTGCCGAAGGCTATCTCCTGAAGAGCCTCTCTTACGACATGATGGTGAACGGACAGTCCGTGACTATCCTGGCGCAGGACGGTGCCGAACTGGATGTTTTCGGCAACATACCGATGCGCGTGACGTTCGAACAGTACAAGCCGGTGTATGTGACGTATGACCTGGTCCTCGGCGAAGAAGATTCTTCGAAGGTGTGGATCCCGGCCGATGCAGTCCCGAGCGGATCGCTCCAGATTGGTGCGGATGGCTCTGCTGCCCCGATGTGGACTCCTTTCCGCACGGACAAGTGCTTCGCTGGTTGGTCGATGTATGACCCGAATGGCCCCCAGCCCGAGGTTGATCCTATCTATACGGAAGTGTCCACGTGGAATGTCAACGAATTCAGTAGCGATATGGCCTCTCCGACGAAGCTGTATGCGACATGGATGGAATATGGCAATGGATGCAACCAGCCGACAACAGCTAGGCTTTATATCGATTCCTACTATGAGGGCGAAGAGGAACATTATATGACTAACGGGGATACCATTATCGTTAGTCAGAAATTTGGCAATGCCGTGTTTACCCATAAGGCTTGGCTAGATGACGGCTCTACTTATGGTGATGAGCTGGTCTTTGCGCACAATTCTCAAGGTTATGATGTGTCGTTTACCTATTTGCCTGGCTTTGGTGTTGAACTTGATGAGAATAATCCGAATGCAATAGTGGCGAATGCGGCTGCAATAACAGAACCGCTTGTTGCTGAAGATGGATGGTTCCATCTCGATGCCGCACAGAATGCGAATGCCTTCTATGTAGGCTTCAAGGAAAATAAGATTCCGTACGATATCGTGTTCGCTGCAAATGCAGAGGGAGAAACGGTTGCCTATGGAGCTTCCTGGTCTGCGACGAGAACGATGAGGATTGGCGGAACGCTTCCGATGGGTAGTGTGTACCGTTCGGATGCTTGCTTTGTCGGTTGGAGCTTCAGTCCTAATGCTTCTGCGCATGTTGAAGAGCTGTCTTTGACCGCAGGCATGTTGAAGGATAGGGCAGACCGAATTGCGGCCGGCCTGAATGCGGATACGTTGTTCGCAAGGTGGAACGGCTATTCTGACTGCCGTACGGGAACATTGGCCCTTACGCTCGATGCTAGCATCCAGAATCTTGCGACTGTCGTGTTCTACCAGAATTTGGATGGAATAGAACAGAAGGCGTTCGAGATGACTGGCAGTGACGAGGTCTATTTGCCTTCGGGCCCGACGCCTTATGAAGAAGGTAGCACGTCGCGTGTCGATGATGACATCTTCTTTAGCCGTGTGGAAGTCATTCCGAAGGTGGGTGTGACGCTTGCCAACGAATACCAGGCCTTCTATGTGAACGAGTCTGATGAAACGACTGAAAATCCGCTGCCCATGGTTGCGGGGAACTCTGAAGTCGAATTTGGTGAAAATGCCGTGATTCGCGTACAGGGTCTGTCGAAAGTGGATTACAGCGTCGTCTACCACGAAAATGCGGGCGATACGGCTGTGTTCTACGGTGAAAACTGGGGTGCAACCGCTACGCTCAACGTGGGGCGCCCCATGACCACAAGCATCTATCGCACCGACAAGTGCCTTGCGGGCTGGAAGCTTGACGACAATGGCCTCGTTTATGATGTCGCGGATGCGGACTTCATTGCGGAAATCGAAGAACGCGAGATCGAAGGCGATATCGACCTCTATGCCGTGTGGAGCGCTGACGCTGCCGGCTGCGCGAACCCGATCCAGAACGTGACAGTCTCGCTCTCCGATGACTTGAAGAACAAGGCTACGGTTGAGCTCATGCAGACTGTGGACGGCGAATCCAAGGTGGTCGCGACTGTCGGTGCCGAGGGCGTGTCGATCCCGAAGGTGACGACTAGGGAAGAGGCCATAAACGGTGGCACTGAGGTTGTCGGCGAATTTGCCTATTTCTCGGGTCTCCGCGTGGTGCCCGCTCCGGGTTACGCGCTCGACCAGACGGTCGCCCCCTCTTACACGGTGGGTGATGCCGAAGCCGTGGAAGTGTCTGCCGAACCGCTGCCCTGGACGATGACCGCCAATACGGTGATTTCAGGTGCGGTGAATGCGGTCGAATACACGGTCGCCTTCGACGTGAATGCGGGCAGCGCGAACGTGTTCTACCCGGCTGACTGGCCGGAAAATGCCTTGGAGGTCTCCTATGACCTTGGCATGGACGAATCTGCACGCCTGTTCCCGAAGGTCTACCGTACAGACAAGTGCCTGGTGGGCTACGGCTTCAGCAAGGATGCCTCCAAGGCGGAATCCTTTGCGACGTTCGACTCGAACTTTGTGAAGGCTGCTATCGCCGCGGGTGTCGAAAGCCCCGTGCTCTATGCCGTGTGGAATGAATGTGAAACTCCGCAGACCCTCTACACCGTTACGCTCAACGAACCTGTGGAAGGTACGCTTGTGCTGAGCCAGCATGGTAACAGCTACGAAGTTCCTTCGAACGGCTTCAATGTGCCTGCTGCGCCGCTTGGAATCGTGTTCGCCGTGTCGTTCAACGTGAACGAAGGCTACGAATTCGATGAGAACGGCACGTTTACTGTCGATGACGGATCGGGCGAGTTTGCCGCTCTCGAAGACAACCTCCTTGTGGTCGATGGCAACAAGATTGTGGATGCTCCTGCCGCCGGCAAGCCCTACACCTTCGCGTTCGACGTGAACGTGGAAGAAGGCGAAAACGTCTTCTACGGTGCAGATTGGAAGGAAAGCGACAACTATGCGCTCGCTACCGAAGATATCCCGTTCCCGAAGGGCGTCTATCGCGTGGGTGCATGTCTTGCTGGTTGGACTATCGGCAAGGAAACGTCGACGGCCTATACGCAGTATAATGCGACATTCGTTGCCGCGGTCGAGAATGCGAACAAGGCGGGCATGCCGGTGTCGACGCTCTATGCCAAGTGGGGCGATTGCGAAACGACGCAGACGGTTGCGACGGTCGCGAACGCCGATGCTTTGGCGGGTACGTTTACGCTGAGCCGCACGGTCTCGAATACGACGGTCGAATACACGGTGGGCGAGACTGCCCTCCAGGTGCCGGCTGACGAAGCTCTCGACTTTACGGTCTCGTTCGCTGCGAACAAGGGCTATATCTACAATAGCATGAACGGGATCTCCGCGGTCGATGCGTCCAACGCCACTGTCGAAATCAATGAGGGCGTGCTGAATGTCGCAGCTTCCTTGACCCTCTCCGCCGCGGTTAGCCCTTCCACGTATATCTTCGTGTTCAAGGAAAATGCGGGTGATGCGAATGTGTTCTACATGGGTACGCCGGTGGAAAACATTACGGTCCAGATTACCGACGATGCCGATGCAAGGGCCTTCCCCATGAACCTCTACCGTGCTGATGCCTGCCTCGTGGGCTGGAGCTTCAGCGAGACGGCGACGACGGGATTCACGGAATTTGACGGTGACGTTGTCGCGGCATTCGATGCGGCCAACTCGGGCGACCTCTACGCCGTGTGGGATGCGGGATGCCAGCAGAAGCTCCTGACGGTCTATTCTGCCGATTCGGGCAAGGGCGTGCTCACGCTTTCCCAGGGTAACCGCAGCTTCGTGGTGGGCGATGATGGCCTCCAGGTTCCCGAAACCGATGATGGAATCGCCTTTGCGGTGTCCTTCGTTCCGGCGACGGGTTATGCCTACGATGATACGAAGGGCTTTGCAAGCTTCGACCCGCAGGGCATCCCGCTCGGCGAACTTGAAAACGGTAGCGTGACTGTCAAGCACGCGATGTCCATCGCGGCGCTCGGCCTTGCCGAAAGCGAATACGTTATCACGTTCAACATGAATGCGGGCGATGCCAAGGTCTACTACGGCAACCCGCTTGAAGGCGCGAATCCGAAGTACACCTACACGCTTGCCGATTCTGCTGCGTTCCCGATGGACTTCTACCGTACGGATGCCTGCATCAAGGGCTGGACGCTCCTGGCGACCCCGGCCGAGACGGACCGTCGCTTTACCAAGTTCGATGCGGAATTTGCTGCGTCGGTGGAGGCTGCGGGTAGCGATTACACCGGTGCGCTCTACGCCGACTGGGGCACTTGCGCTACGACCTCCAACGTGACGGTCGCCCAGGCTGCTTCCGAGATGGGTACGCTTACGCTCGTGCAGCGCGATGCGGATGACGAAATCGTCAATAGCACGGAAGTGAAGGACGAGGCTGTCACGCTCCCGCTCGGCAAGGGCGATATCTCCTTCGCGGTCGAGTTCACCCCGAACCCGGGCTTCTCGAAGATTGCGAACAGCTACTTCTACACGGTCGATGCGAACGGCAACAACCTTGCCGCCCTCGTGAACGACAGGCTTACGCTCGCTGGCAATACAATCGTGAAGGCCCCTGCGAAGGCCGATGCGTTTGCCGTGGCATTCGACGCGAATGCGGCGACGGGCGTGAACGTGTTCTACGGCAGCGGTTGGAACGCATCGGGCAGCTACGATATCTCGATGTCTGAATCCGAGCGCACCTTCCCGACGGAAATTTACCGTGTGGGCTACAAGCTGGTGGGCTGGTCGCTTACGAAAATTGCCGACGGCGCCGCGGTCTACTACACGTCCGAAGGTGGCCCGTCCGGCTACGAGAATACTTACCAGAAATATGACGAAAAGAGTTCCGAAGTGCTCCAGGCCAACGGCTCCTCGACTGTGACGATGTATGCGGTCTGGGTGCCCGATGCCGGACAGTCCACCTACGCGGTCGCGCTCTCGAACCCGAATGCGGGTAGCCTTACGCTCTCGCAGGATGTGCCCGGCGCGCAGGACTTCGAAGTGGGCTCTGATGAACTGTTGGTGCCTTTCGTCCAGGGCGGTCTCGTGTTCCATGTGTCTGCGACGCTCAATTCGGGCTACTTTGCGAACGGCAGCAGCTTGAACCTGGTCGATTCCGATGGCAATGTCCTTGGGTCGCTGCAGAACGGCACCCTGGTGGTCGACGAGGACAAGACTCTCGAAATCCCGGTCGAGGCCGACGGCGTGCAGTTCGTGTTTGTCGAAAATACCAAGGCCCACGTGTTCTACGAGAACGGCTGGAACAACAAGGGATTCTTCGCCCTCGAAGGCGAAACGGCCTTCCCGACCGGCCTGCTCCGCACGGATGCCCGCTTGCAGGGCTGGGCAATTTCGCGCAGCAGCTCCAAGCACTATCTTGATTACAATACGCAGTTCGTAGAAGACCTGCGCAACTACAGGAGCCTTGGAATAACGGTCGACACGCTCTATGCAGTGTGGGACGAATACGCGACGATTGAAACTGAAATCGTGAAGAGCGAGGGCGACAGGACCGGTTCGTTCTTCATCAGCCAGACTGTAAACGATGTGACGACGGAACCGATCGAAGTGACGGCCTCCGGTGTCGAGATTCCGCGCAGCTCCAAGGGTATCACGTTCAACGTGAACTACGAGGTGAAGCCGGGTTACCGCATCGCCTCCGAATCTGCCATCACGAAGTCCGATATCTCGGGCGAGGTCCTGGGCTCTACGACGAACGGCGGAACCCTGGTGTTCGGCCAGGAACAGAGCCTCGCGCTCGACGCCTCCGTCTCTGCGGTTCCGTACAAGTTCGCCTACAACGTGAACGGCGGCGATGCGAACGTGTTCTACGGCGACAACTGGTCGAGTACCGACGACAAGACGCTTGACGATGAATCTGTCGCTCTCCCGAACAACATCTACCGTGCCGATGCGAAACTCGTGGGCTGGTCCGTCGATTCCAACGCGACGGAAGGCTCCTTCGACCTGACTTCGGAATTCGTCCGCGAGATGGGTGATGCAAGCGAAGTCCGTACGCTCTACGCAGTGTGGATGCCGGCGGAGGTCGAAACCTACACGGTGTCGTTCGCGAATACGAACGTGGGTAGCCTCGTGCTGACCCAGGATGTCGAGGATTCCACGGTGTCGTTCGCCGTGGCCGATACGGGCCTCGTGGTGCCGGTCGTCGAAGGCGGCCTGAGGTTCAAGGCTGCCTACACGCTCAAGGCGGGCTTCTCGGGCTCTACCGACTCGCTCTACGTGCTGGACGATCTCACCGGCTTCTTGACCTCGCTCACCGACGGCAACCTCACCGTGGCCGAGGACGTGACGCTTGCGATTCCGACGGAAGGCGAAACGTTCAATGTGGTGTTCCATGTGAACCGCGAGAAGGAAGTCCTCTTCTACGGCAACGACTGGAAGGAGAAGGCTTCGTACAAGCTTGACGACAGCACGGTGTCGATTCCGCTGCCGGCCTACCTCTACACGGCGAACGCCTGCATGGTGGGCTGGAGCCTCGACCGCGCGGGCGAGGGTACGGCCTATACGGAATTCACCAGCGACTTTGCCGATATCCTGCTCTCCGACGGCAAGAAGGACATGTATAACCTCTACGCCGTATGGGGCACAGGAAAGGAATGCGAATCCGCCTACGACCGCGTTGCTCTCGAAAGCGTGAACGGCTCCATCAGGCTGGTAGAACCTGCCGAGGATAGCAAGCCGGCTGTCGAACATATCTTTGCGGTCGACAATACGATTATCCTGCCGAAGGTCATGAACGGCAACATGCTCCGCGTGGTGTCCGTGCCTGATTCGAGCTTCATGCTTGATTCCCTCGTGGTTCTCCGCGATGGCAGCGACGATCGCCAGATGCTGCGTGACGGTGACGCGCTCCCGTTCAGCTTGCATGGTGCTTCGCTCGTGGCGTTCTTCGGCAAGTCGAACCGCACGGATATCGAATTCGTGAAACCCGAGCTTGCCCTGTCGGGTAACGCGGTGCAGTTCTCCTTTACGACTAGCGAGTTCGAAGTGACCCGCAACGTTTCTGCACGCATCGTCCTCAGAATGGAGGGCGTCAGCGAACCCGTGGTTGATACGGTCTTCGCCGATTCCATCGTGCCGCCCTATAGCGGAGCTTGGCAGATGTTCCCGCTTGCTGCCGGCAAGTACGTGCTGACGGCGGAACTTTTCGATGCGAAGGGATCTGTCGATACGACGGCATTCTTCGAGGTGAAGGCGGAAATCGCTGCCGTGGCTGAAGATGGCTGGCAGATGATTTCGCTCGTGAACCTCGACAAGAAAGCGATGGATTGGAGCGATGACGACGCCAGGTTCTACTGGTGGGATGAATCTACGTCCATGGGCGACTTCTGGCAGTACAGGGCGTTCTCTCCGGACGATGAGATTGAACCGACCCGCGGTTACTGGTACAGTTCTATCAAGGGCCGTCCGCTCGTGTTGAAACCGACCGCCGATGTTGTTCTGGAAGGCGCCGTCTGGAACCTCGACAGCATCAACAGTGGTTGGAACCTGGTCGCGAACCCCTACGGCTTTAGCTTGAATATCTATGGCGAAAACCCGCATGCGAACAGCGATCCTTCCGAAAAGTCCGATGTAATCTTCTGGCGCTGGAACGCCGAAATCTCGGATTACGAGGAAGCGGTTGTCATCAAGCCTTACGAGGCTGTCTGGGCCGAGGTGCGCCACTCCATGGACTGGAAGTTGCCGGTGAAACCTGAGTTTGCCGACAAGGATTCTTCTGAGCAGGATTCTCTCGCGCCTGCGCTTAGCAAGCGCATCCTCGCGAAGGCCGCGAACAGCAAGAACTGGACGCTCCAGGCCGTGCTCTCCGATCTTAGGGGCAAGAAGGATGCCTGGAACATCTTCGGCGCATCGACAAGCCCGTTTGTCACGAACGAGCCGCCTGAGGGCATGGGCGACCGCGTGAACCTCTCCATCGTGGAAGGCAATCGCAAGCTCGCGAAGTCCGTGAAGGCCCCGGCCGACGAACTGGAATGGGATGTGGAACTCAGCGCGACCTCCGACCGCGTGGGCGAGCTCTCGTTCAAGGGAGTCGAATCCCTGCGCGAGGTCGGCCTCAAGGTGTTCGTGACGGTCGACGGCAAGACGACGGAAATGCATGAGGGTGAAACCCTGCGCGTGAACCTGACCTCGTTTGCGAAGAAGGCGACGGTCCGCGTGGCTCCGGCTGCGAAGGTGGTCGCAAGCTTCAGCATCGACGCCCTTCGCTACGTGAAGTCGGGCGCGAATGTGGGTGTCACCTTCGAGGCTAGCGAAGGCCTGGCGGGAAGCCGCACGGTTGTCGATATCCTCGGCATGGACGGCAAGGTGGTGTCCAGCCGCAGCGCAACGACGCTTGCCGGTGTGAACCAGCTTGTCCTCGACGCCCCGAAGCCTGGCCTCTACATGCTCCGCGTGCGTGCGGGTAGCCAGATGAAGGCCGGCCGGATCATGGTGAAATAGGCCCAAAGCGCTAAAAAAACGGCATTAAGGCCCGCCTGCCCAGGCGGGCTTTTCCGTTGGCCTCCGTATTTGCCACCCTAGCCCTATTTTTCTAAATTTGGGCGCACTATGACAAAGGCTAAATTCATCAAATTCATCATTGCGTCGGTGCTCGCCATCGCCGCTCTCTTCTTGCCCTACGAATCCCTCGGATTCGATGCCGCAAGCCCCATGGGAATCCTGAATCCGCTCGAAATCCGCGTCATCGGCGTTTTCGTCATGGCCGCGCTTTTCTGGATCCTCCAGCCGTTCCCGATCTGGTCCACCTCGGTGCTCGTCATCGTGCTTATGATCGTCACGATGTCCGATTCGTCGCTTGCCCCGTTCCGCGTGGACGGTGTCACGATGATTAGCCACAAGTCCATCATGGCGACCTTTGCGAACCCCATCATCATGCTCTTCTTGGGTGGGTTCTTCCTCGCTGCTGCCGCCACGAAGTATAAGATGGACCTTAACCTGGCCCGCGTGCTCCTGAAGCCCTTCGGCAAGAACCCGAAGTTCGTGCTCCTTGGCCTCATGCTTATTACCGCTGTGTTCTCCATGTTCATGAGCAACACTGCGACTGCCGCGATGATGCTTGCGATTCTGGCCCCGGTGCTCAAGCTGTTTGATGAAGACGACCGCGGTAAGGCCGCCTTTGCCCTCGCCATCCCGCTCGGTGCGAACATCGGCGGTATGGGTACCCCGATCGGTACGCCTCCTAACGCGATTGCCCTTGGCGCCCTGAACGATGCTGTTGCCCGTGGCGACCTCGTTGCAAATCCGGTCACCTTCGGCCAGTGGATGGCGTTCGGTATTCCTTACGTGATTATTTTGATGGTCGTTGCATGGCTCTTGCTTGTGAAGATCTACCCGATCAAGATGAAGCAGATGGTCCTGAATATCGAGGGTGCTGGCAAGTTCGATACGAGCCCCAAGGCTATCATCGTGTACATTACCTTTGTCGTGTGTGTGCTTTTGTGGGTGACGGGCAAGAACGTTCACGGTATCAACGATAACGCGATTGCGATGATCCCGATGGCCGTGTTTGCCCTGACCGGTGTGATTACCAAGAAGGATTTGAACGCGATGAGCTGGGACGTGCTCTGGCTCGTGGCGGGTGGTTTTGCCCTGGGCGTGGGCCTCAATGCGACTGGCCTTGCCGCTCACCTCATCAAGACGATTCCGTTTGCAAGCTGGTCTCCGCTCGCTCTCATGATCGGTTGCGGTATCATCTGCTTGTTCATGGCGAACTTCATGAGCCACACCTCTACTGCGACTCTCTTGGTTCCGATTCTCTGCGCCGTGGGTATCGCTTGCCAGGACAACCTCGTTGGCCTCGGTGGCGTGACTGCCCTCCTCGTGTCTGTTGCGTTTGCTAGCTCTCTCGGCATGAGCCTCCCGATTTCGACTCCGCCTAACGCGCTTGCGCATGCGACGGGTTATACGGATACGCGTGGCATGGCGATTACGGGCATTGTCATGGGCCTTGTCGGTCTCGTGCTCTCCTGGGTGATGATGATCTTCCTTGCCAAGGTGAATTTCTTCGGTACTCCGGTGCCGAAGGCTGCTGATGCCGCTCCTGCTGCTCCGGTTGCTGCGGAGAAGGTTGTCGAGGCTCCTGCGCCTGCACCTGAGGCGCCGGTCGCCGTTGTCGCCGATTCGTCCGTGATTGATTCCGCCGTTACGGATACGGCTGCTGTTGATTCTGCTGCTACGGATACAGCTGCTGTTGCCGATTCTACCGCCAAGGATTCTGCGGTTGTCGATAGCGCCGCTGCAGCCCAGGCTGCCGCTGATTCTCTCGCCGCAAAGGCAGCTGCCGATAGTGCCGCAGCCGCTCAGGCTGCCGCTGATAGTGCTGCCGCCGCCCAGGCCAAGGCCGATTCTATCGAGAAGGTGAAGGCTGCCGAAGCGGCCGCCCTGGTTGCCGCCGCTGAAGCGAAGAAGGCTCGTCAGGATAGCATTGCTGCTGCTAAGAAGGCTAAGGCTGACAGTGTTGCTGCTGCGAAGAAGGCCGCTGCAGAAGCTAAGAAGGCTGCCGCCGCTGCGAAGAAAGCTCAGCAGGATAGCATCGCCGCCGTGAAGAAGGCCAAGTCCGATAGTGTTGCTGCTGCCAAGAAGGCTGCTGCTGAAGCCAAGAAGGCCGAGGCTGCTAAGAAGAAGGCTGAAGCCGAAGAGGCAAAGAAGAAGGCTGCCGAAGAAAAGAAGGCTGCCGCCGCTGCGAAGAAAGCCCAGCAGGATAGCATCGCTGCTGTGAAGAAGGCTAAGGCCGACAGCGTCGCTGCCGCCAAGAAGGCTGCTGCTGAAGCCAAGAAGGCAGAGGCTGCCAAGAAGAAGGCTGAAGCTGAAGAAGCAAAGAAGAAAGCTGCCGAGGAAAAGAAGGCTGCTGCCGCTGCAAAGAAAGCCCAGCAGGATAGCATCGCCGCCGTGAAGAAGGCCAAGGCTGATAGCGTCGCTGCCGCCAAGAAGGCTGCTGCAGAAGCTAAGAAGGCAGAAGAGGCCAAGAAGAAGGCCGAAGCTGAAGCTGCAAAGAAGAAAGCTGCTGAAGAGAAGAAGGCTGCTGCCGCTGCGAAGAAGGCTCAGCAGGATAGCATCGCCGCCGTGAAGAAGGCCAAGGCTGATAGCGTCGCTGCCGCCAAGAAGGCTGCCGCAGAAGCTAAGAAGGCAGAAGACGCCAAGAAGAAGGCTGAAGCCGAAGAAGCTAAGAAGAAAGCAGCCGAAGAAAAGAAGAAGGCTGCAGAAGCCAAGAAGGCAGAGGCTGAAAAGAAGAAAGCCGAAGCTGAAGCTGCAAAGAAGAAGGCTGAAGAAGAGAAGAAGGCTGCTGCCGCCGCGAAGAAAGCTCAGCAGGATAGCATCGCCGCCGTGAAGAAGGCCAAGGCTGATAGCGTCGCTGCCGCCAAGAAGGCTGCTGCAGAAGCTAAGAAGGCAGAAGAGGCCAAGAAGAAGGCTGAAGCTGAAGAAGCAAAGAAGAAAGCCGCTGAAGAAAAGAAGGCTGCTGCCGCCGCGAAGAAAGCTCAGCAGGATAGCATCGCCGCTGTGAAGAAGGCCAAGTCCGATAGCGTTGCTGCCGCCAAGAAGGCCGCTGCTGAAGCCAAGAAGGCAGAAGAGGCCAAGAAGAAGGCTGAAGCTGAAGAAGCTAAGAAGAAAGCAGCCGAAGAAAAGAAGGCTGCTGCTGAAGCTAAGAAGGCAGAGGCTGCTAAGAAGAAGGCTGAAGCTGAAGAAGCAAAGAAGAAAGCTGCCGAGGAAAAGAAGGCCGCCGCTGAAGCTAAGAAGGCAGAAGAGGCCAAGAAGAAGGCTGAAGCTGAAGAAGCAAAGAAGAAGGCTGCCGAAGAAAAGAAGGCTGCTGCCGCCGCGAAGAAGGCTCAGCAGGATAGCATCGCCGCCGTGAAGAAGGCCAAGGCTGATAGCGTCGCTGCCGAGGAAAAGAAGGCTGCTGCTGAAGCCAAGAAGGCAGAGGCTGCCAAGAAGAAGGCCGAAGCTGAAGAAGCTAAGAAGAAAGCTGCCGAAGAAAAGAAGGCTGCTGCTGAAGCCAAGAAGGCCGAGGCTGCTAAGAAGAAGGCTGAAGCCGAAGAGGCCAAGAAGAAGGCTGCCGAAGAAAAGAAGGCTGCTGCCGCTGCGAAGAAAGCCCAGCAGGATAGCATTGCCGCAGTGAAGAAGGCCAAGGCTGATAGCGTCGCTGCCGCCAAGAAGGCCGCCGCTGAAGCCAAGAAGGCAGAAGAGGCCAAGAAGAAGGCTGAAGCTGAAGAAGCAAAGAAGAAAGCTGCCGAAGAAAAGAAGAAGGCTGCAGAAGCCAAGAAGGCAGAGGCTGAAAAGAAGAAAGCCGAAGCTGAAGCTGCAAAGAAGAAGGCTGAAGAAGAGAAGAAGGCTGCTGCCGCCGCGAAGAAAGCTCAGCAGGATAGCATCGCCGCCGTGAAGAAGGCCAAGGCTGATAGCGTCGCTGCCGCCAAGAAGGCCGCCGCTGAAGCTAAGAAGGCTGAAGAGGCCAAGAAGAAGGCTGAAGAAGCTGCTGCCAAGAAGGCCGAGGCGGAAGCCAAGAAGGCTGAAGCCGAAGCTAAGAAGGCCGAAGCAGAGGCCAAGAAGGCCGAGGCAGAAGCTGCTAAGGCCGAAGCCGAAGCGAAGAAGGCCCAGGCAGAAGCCCAGAAGGCTGCTGCACCTGCCGCAAAGCCTGCAGAAGCGCCGAAGGCTGCTCCTGAGGCTAAGCCGGCCGCCAAGCCCGCTGCTCAGCCGGCTGCTGCCAAGCCGGCCGCCGCTCCCGCCAAGAAGTAATTCTGGCTGGATCCAGTTTCAAAAGGACGCCTGACGGCGCCCTTTTTTTAATGCCTCGCCTTGCGCATTCAAAAAAACATTATATTTGTTAAAACGCAAACAAAAAAATGCAGGTATGAATATGAAAAAATGGTTTGGAATGTTTATGTTGTTGTCTGTCATGGGTTTGGCGGCTTGTGACGGCAGCGGAACCGATAAAAATATAGACGACTGTGATGAAAATCCGGCAGATTGCCAGGTCCCGGAAGATGCTGGCGATTCTGAGGACTAGCCTTTCCCGCATTTTACGTTTTACATTTTTTGTTTTTTCCCCGTTGCAAGACGGGGTTCTTTATTCTATATTTGCGCAAGTTTGAACTGAACGATTTTTGGCTGGGAAAAAGATGATTTTGCAGAAGATTATGGATGCAAAGGCACCTTGCGGAACACACCGTTCCGACGCGGTCGAAGTTGTTTCTATTTCTGATTTTGGTTTCGCTGGACTTTTTAGTTCAGCGTTTTTTTTTAGAGTTTTAAAAAAGCAATAACGGAGAAAACAAAAATGAAGATTGAAGGCATCGACAAAGTCCTTATCATCGGTTCTGGCCCGATCGTGATCGGTCAGGCTTGCGAATTCGACTATTCCGGCACCCAGGCTTGCAAGGCCCTGCGCGAACAGGGTTACA
>JAEERM010000063.1 GCA_016285835.1 Fibrobacter sp. | reverse complement strand
AAAGCTCGGCCTCCCCTACCACCGCCTCGCACTCTGCAAGGGCGACCTCGGTTTCGGTGCCGCCAAGTGCTACGACCTCGAAGTCTACGCCCCGGTCGAAAAGAAGTGGCTCGAAGTCAGCTCCTGCTCTAACTTCGAAGACTACCAGGCTCGCCGCGCGAACATCAAGACGAAGATTAACGGCAAGAACACGTTCGTGCATACGCTGAACGGTTCCGGCCTCGCCACCCCGCGCGTGATGGTGGGCATCTGCGACAACTACCAGCAGAAAGATGGCTCGCTGTTGATCCCCGAAGTGCTTCGTCCGTACATGGGCGGCATGGAACGCATCGAACCGAAGAAGTAGTTCGCACAGGACAAACTATTCTACGAGAAAAGGCCCCTCGAAGGGCCTTTTTCTTTTGCTTGCATCAAAGCGCGAGATCTCTATTCAGCGTTCTTGAGGCAGCGCAGCGAATATCCCGTAGATTTCAGATTGTTGTACACGCCCAAGAAATCCTCGTTCGCAAAATACAGGTTCCAGTAAGGCGCTCGGCCCGCCTCGGAAGCCTCTGTGGCGACCCAGAAGTTGCAGTCCTGGCCCAAGTAATTGAACACGCCGTTGGAATTGCGGTAGCCGCCCGGCACAGCGCCGAATCCGAACCGGTCCGTTCCCGGCGGAGCTTCGTCGCTCTCTTCCCAACCATCTTTTTTCTTGAGGCTGGTCCCGACGCCCTCTACAACGGAGTCCTTGAGGTCTTTCAGTTTCTTGCGCAAACTGGAGTAGAGAGTCTTCATCTCTGCGCTCGTCGGCACATGCCAACCTTCGGGGCAAATTCCGCGAATTTCCGTGGTAAGCAAATCTTTGGCAGACTTGTTCAAGAACGAATCATCGAGCCCAACGGCCGTGGTCCACTTGTAAAGCCTACCATAGGTAGAACAATTCTCCTGTTTGTCCTCGTAGCACCAGCTACCCGGAGCTTGGAACTTCAAGTTTTCCGCCATCCAGACCTGCCCACCCAAACGGACAGTGCGGTAAATACGGCCATCGCGCTTGTCGCAAAGGGCTGCACTGGGCGCACCGGCACAACGGTCCGGTTCCGCTGATGACGAAGATGGCGGTACCGGCTTGGGACGCTTCGGGGCCACAGAAGACGAACTCGGGGGTAGCTCCACGCTGGACGATTCTATGACTTCGGAAGAAGAAGAAGACTCAATCACCTCCGAAGAAGACGTTTCAATAATCAGTTCTGACGAGGAGGATAATATAGGCCTAGGCATTTCCTTGACATCGGAACATGCACAAAAGAACGTCGCCAAAATGGCAACAGAAAATGCAGAAATTAAGCGATAATTCTTCAATTTTTTCCTTCTTAGTTATCAATGAATATATAAAAATCAGCCAAGACGCGCTAGATTTTCCCCAAAAAAGCCCCATTCCAAACGTTTATTATCAATATTTGAGCCCCCTCGGGATATATCTCAGCCTGGTAGAGCGTCTGCTTTGGGAGCAGAATGTCGTCAGTTCGACAAAATACGCGGTGAATGAAATGAACATTAGCGTATTTTGCGCGGCATCCGTAAGGATGACGCCCGAAGGGCAAAATGGAGCGAAGCGACATTTTGCAATCTGGCTACCCAAATTATAAAAACTTCCTAGCGAAACTAGAATTTCCAAGAAAAAGTTCCATTCCGGGCGTTAATTTGCTATATTTGAACCACCTCGGGGTGTAGCTCAGCCTGGTAGAGCGTCTGCTTTGGGAGCAGAATGTCGTCAGTTCGAATCTGGCTACCCCGATAAACAAAGGACCCCCTTACGGGGTCCTTTGTTTATCGATAATAGACAGTGAGAACTGACGAAGTCAGTTCGACAAAATACGCGTATGAATGAAGTGAATAAAAGCGTATTTTGCGCGGCATCCGCAAGGATGCCGCCCGAATCGCAAAAATCACTCTCTTAATCAAAAATAAATTATATTACCTTGTTGTAAGAGGGATTTTATTATGAGAAAACTTTGTCTTCTTTGGCTAGCCGCGCTTCTATTGTATTCCTGCGGTGACAGCGATAGCTCAAATAGTGCAACAGACATCATCGGCACCGACAATTCACATTCAATAGAAACCTCATCAAGTAATATTCGGTGCTCATCCAGTTCTGAACCCGATGAAGATAAAACATACAGTTCCAGCAAGGCAAAATTGAGCAGTTCCAGTACGAAAAAAACTGAAAATTCTTCGTCTGTTGATCACAAGAACTCTTCTAGTTCTAAAAAAACAAAGTCAAGTTCTTCCAGTGTTGAGCACGGCAATCCCGTGCAAACATCTTCTTCATCAATATGCATAAGAGAAGTTTCCCCCATTCATTTTTTGCCACTTACGGCCAAACCCAATGCAGATAAATCAGAATTCTTCTTCTATGGAGGCGCAGATTTTCACATATTCGAATGCACCGCAGACGCAAGCGATGAAACAGACTTTATTTTTACAGACGTTAATCTACAACTTGTCCATGTGAACGAGTTAGGCCAAAACGAACAAGCCCGAATCAATATCCAATACACGCCGCCAACATTGCAAGCGCAAACAATTGATTTCGCACAAATGGGTGTAAAAATAAGCGATTCGGCAAAAACCCAATGCGGAAATTTCAAGTTGTTTGTTGTTCTCATGGCAACGGACGACCCCAAAATGCATGATAGGTTCGTCAGCGTAGATTCCATAGAATTCGTTCGTGAACCCATATATTGTCCGGTAGAGTCGAAATCATCTTCTTCCGCCGAGATTATCGAGCCCAAAGTCGAACTAAGGAAGTTTACCGGCAACATGTCCACATCAGAAACCCGAGGATACTCGTTCAAAGAAGATGGCGAAGTTCCCAAAGAGCAAGCTCAAATTCAAATCAGCATGGATGAATTAACTGGAATTCTCACACTCCACGGCCTCGATGGTTATAAAGTTGTCATATATGATAACGATAAGGATAAAAAATATAATGACGACTGGACAAGTAGAGATTTACCTCCATCGCCAACATTCACAACCGATTTCAAATTTACAGAAACCAAGCTTATAGAATCGACTCGTATCCATGGATTCTTATTCGCAATAGTCATTGGACCGAATTACAACAAGGAAACGGGTGATGATTTTTACGCAATCACAATCAAGAACAATGACTATCTAAGCAAAACAGTAGAAATTATCTACTACAAGAAATAGCTGCATTGTAAAAAACGTTTTTTGCATAAAAAGTGTTTTATATTACCTTGTTGTAAGAGGGATTTTATTATGAGAAAACTTTGTCTTCTTTGGCTAGCCGCGCTTCTATTGTATTCCTGCGGTGACAGCGATAGCTCAAATAGTGCAACAGACATCATCGACATCGATAATTCACATTCAATAGAAACCTCATCAAGTAATATTCGGAACTCATCCAGTTCTGAACCCGATGAAGATAAAGCATACAGTTCCAGCAAGGCAAAATTGAGCAGTTCCAGTACGGAAAAAACTGAAAATTCTTCGTCTGTTGATCACAAGAACTCCTCTAATTCTAAAAAATCAAGTTCTTCCAAGTCTAAATCAAAGTCTTCCAGTTCCGGCAATTCAAAAACAAAATCGTCCAGTTCCAACAACTCTATAACTAGTTCTTCCAGTGATGAACACTGCAATTCCGAGCAAATATCTTCTTCATTAGGACCATACGTTTCCCCCATTCGTATGCAGCCACTTACGGCCAAACCCAATGCAGATAAATCAGAAATTCTCTTCTATGGAGGCGCAAATTTTCACATATCCGAATGCACCGCAGACGCAAGCGATGAAACAGACTTTATTTTTACAGACGTTAATCTAGTCCTAGCCCATGTGAACGAGTCAGGCCAAAACGAACCACCCCTAATCAATATCCAATATACAAAGCCAACATTGCCAGCACAAACAATTGATTTCGCACAAATGGGTGTAAAAATAAGCGATTCGGCAAAAACTCAATGCGGAAATTTCAAGTTGTTCGTTGTTCTCATGGCAACAAACGACCCCGAGATAAACAATAAGTTCGTCAGCGTAGATTCCATAGAATTCGTTCGTGAACCCATATACTGTGAAGCAGATGCGAAATCATCCTCCAGTGCAGTCATAGGCTCTGTCGTGCGGAAAGTTAAACTCAAGCGATTTTATGGTCATATGTCCACCTCGAAAACCAAGGGTTTCTCGCTCAAAGAAGAAACCGAGGTTCCTATAGAGCAAGCCCAAATTCAAGTGAAAGAAAATCAAGACGGAAGACTAATACTCAAGGGCGTTAATGGCTACAAAGTCACCATGTATGACAGCATTCGCAACACAAATTATGAAGATGACTGGTATGAACATGTCATTCCCTCAACCCTTACATTCAGGACAGATTTCAGATTTACAGAAACCCAGTTCACAGACTCAACTTTTTTCTCTATTGGCTATTTCTGGGTAATCTTTGGACCGGCATTCAGCAAAGAAAATGCAGATGATTTTTACGCAATCACTCTAGTTGAAAAGGAAAAGGGAACCGAAGAAGGGGTCTCTCCGGTAGATATTCTCTACTACAAGAAATAGCGAATTATCATTTAAGGCAATAGCCCACAAGACCAAATCAGTCCATTATACAGCGAACGGCAAGAGCCTCGTTCTTTTGATAAGCATGATTACCAGAGTAAGCCTTATCTTCATTTGAAATAATTATATGGTAGACATAATTTTCATCAGACGGGTTCTCTGTAGAAGTCCAAAATGCAGCAAATACAGACCCATTTTTAGAGAGATACTCGCCAAGGGACCATGCATCCGAAGGGTTAACAGAGAATCCATAAATATTATCACCATTGTCCGATATAATCCCATAACCAACTCCACCACCACCAATAACATAGACGTTTTTCGTCGGCCATCCAGTAGTATTCTTCAAATGATATGCGGCAACGGAGTCCCCACCCACCGTTTGGAAGAGTTCGAGCCAATCGTCATAAGTTGGAACATGCCACCCTTCAAAGCATACCCCTCGGGGAGCTTCCTTTTTTTCGCATTCGGCTTGGAATCCACACCCCTTCGCATCAGCACTAAAAAGCCCTGCAGAATCCAATGCTGCACTCCACACATATAAGCGACCTTGATCATAACAACGAGCTTCGTTACTGTTGCTACAATAAGTTTCAACAACGACATTCCCAGAATCATCCTTTACCAAATAATCATAATTCAGGTTTTCGGCCATCCAAGTCTGGTTTCCAATTTTAACAGTCTTGTAAGTTTTACCATCCCGTACATCAGTAATGGTCGATTCAATCACTGTTGCAGGGTCTATCCCCTCATAAGAACTGCTCGATACAGATTCTGACGAGGACTGAGCCGGGTTATCATCAATAGAACTTTGCCCGTTTGTGGTCGACGAGCTAGACAAATCAACTTGATTATTGAGAGAATCCACCTGGGAATTGCTGGTAGAATCGTTTCCAAAACTTGTTCCGCTGCTAAACCCAGGCCCCTCTAGAGAACTGCTAGATTCATTCTGCGCAAAATCCTGGTCAGGCGAGGTTCCACTACCGGAATCACCACAAGCCACAAGGGACATGCACGCAAACATCATTGAACAGGAGGCAATAAACGCAAATTTTTTTAAGAGCATCATTTAATCCTTTTTTTTGGACCAAAGTTAAAAACACGGAAGCCCAAATGTCAAATTTTTGATAACTCTTTCAGTTTATCCCGACAATTTTCAAAAATAATGAAATTTTGTGCAGTGAACCTATTGACATTTGTCCAAGAGTGCACTATATTTATATACGATGCCGCAAAAAAACAACCAACTGCGAGGCTAAAGATGGATTACACAAAGAAAAAGGAACTGACAAGCCGTCAAGAAGAAATCCTGGAATACATCAAGAAGTACTCCAAAGAGAACCACATGCCGCCGACCGTGCGCGAAATCGGGAACCATTTCGAGATTTCATCCACGAACGGTGTACGCTCCATCCTCGCCGCCCTCATCAAGAAGGGCTACATCAACCGCTCTCCGCGCCTCAGCCGAGGAATCGAAATTCTCTCGTCCGATGCAGATGCTTCGGAAAACCAGGCACCGAGCAATACAATAGAAATTCCCATCGTCGGCCGCGTGGCCGCCGGTACGCCGATTCTCGCCGTGCAGAACCTCGAAGGCACAGTCACCATCGACCGCGATTTTCTCGCCTGCCGTAGCGACGTGTTCGCCCTCCGTGTCAAGGGCGACTCCATGATCAATGCAGGCATCTTCGACGGGGACCTCATTTTCGCACGCCAGCAGAAAAACGCCGAACAGGGCGAAATCGTCGTCGCGCAGATAGACAACGAGGCAACGGTCAAGTACTACCACCCCAGTTCCGACCACATCGAACTGCGCCCGGCTAACCCGAAATATCGTCCGATTATCGTGAACAACCGCAAGGATTTCTCCATTGCAGGTCGCGTCATCGGCGTGATGCGCAGGGTCAGCTAAGCCCTACCGGCAAAACAACGACCAGCCCGCACATTTTATACAACATAAAAAGGACCCTGAAGGGTCCTTTTCATTTTAGACTTGTGCAAAATTTCGACTATTCGAAATCGGCGAATTCTTCTTCGGCGTCCTTGATGTCGGCGGCATCCGGTCCTTCGCCAAACTCGCTATCATCCTCAGCCTCGTCCAGGGAGTCACCCCCCATGGCGCCCAGCTGGTATTCGACCTTGCGGGCTTCCTTGGACTGGCCCAGTTTGAGAATTGCGGCGCACTCTTCGCAGTAACCGAGATGCTTGTCCACCCAGAATTCGGGCGAGACGAGATTCTTGTTGCAGCGGGTGCAAATCTGGGTTGCCGCTTCGCGGGTAAACGCGAGGTTCTGTTCTTCGAGTTCCTTGAGCAGGCGCTCGGTCAGTTCTTCCTGCGTTTCTTCGGCGAGAGAAATCTTGTGACGGATAGCCGAGGTCGGCTTCATGTCGAGGTTCTTCATTTCAGAAGAAACCTTCTTCTTGTTGGCGCGTTCCTCGTTCTCATCGATTTCAAAGAAGAAAATAGACTTGTTCAGTTTTTTTCCACCTTCGAGGAGGACAGCATAAGGAAGTTCAACCTTTTCCTTGCCGCCCTTCTTGGCCTTCACCTCTTCAGCGACAGCCTTCGGGGCTTCTTCAACAGGAACATCCTTTTCGGGAGCCTCTACCTGCGGAACTTCTTTTTTTACGACCTTGACTTCCGGCTCGGGTTTTGCTGCCGGTTTGGCGGCAGGCTTAACCGCCGGCTTCGCAGCGGGTTTCGCGACAGGCTTCGCTGCAGGTTTTGCAGCGGGCTTTACAACAGGCTTGGCCGCCGGCTTCGCGGCAGACTTGGCACTTGGCTTTGGAGTTGGCTTTGCGACAGGTTTTGCTGCGGGTTTTGCAGCAGGCTTGGCCTTCGCAGCCGGCTTGGCAACTGGCTTTGCAGCAGGCTTTTTTGCCGGGGCCTTCGGAGCAGGCTTCGAGCTGGACTTTGCGACCGGCTTAGACGCTGGCTTCGCAGCCGGTTTGGCAACAGGCTTCTTTGTTGCGGCCTTCGGTGCCGGTTTGGACGGTTTCGTCGGCTTGGCTGCGGGTTTTGCCGCCTTCGGAGCAGGCTTTGCAGCAGGCTTGGACGCAGACTTCGCGGCGGGCTTTGCGGCCGGTTTCTTTGCCGGAGCCTTTGAAGCGGGCTTGGCAGCAGCCTTCTTAGCGACAGGTTTCTTTGCCGGAGCGCTCTTTGCAGCGGAGTTTTTCGAAGACACTTTCTTAGAGCTCATACTTATTTCTTTTCCAGAATTTTGATGTTTATAATTCTATCAAACTGTTCAATGCGGCACACCACGTCGTGGCCCTTGGTAACACGGCCAAACACGGTATGCTTCCCGTCCAGGTGGTGCTGGGCCATCTGCGTGATAAAGAACTGCGAGCCGGCCGTATTCGGACCACGGTTCGCCATGGAGATGACGCCATATTCATGAAGCAACTTGTTCGGTTCGTCGTCAATGGTATAGCCCGGACCGCCGGTCCCATTGGCATCGGGGTCACCACCCTGTATCATGAAACCGTTAATGACGCGATGGAACGACAGCCCGTCGTAAAAACCTTTCTCCGCAAGGTCCACAAAATTGGCGACCGTATTCGGAGCTTCCTTGAAGTTCAAGTCAAGGACAATCTCGCCTTCGTCAGTGGTGATTGTCGCCTGAATTTCCTTGATTCCGGAATAATCTTTGTTAAACACCTTCCCCTCGGCAAACGCCAGGGAACATAGCCCGAAAAGGGACAGAAAGAGAATGAATTTTTTTACCACGTTCAGAACTCTCAATGTTGTGCAGCACAACGCACGGAATGTGCATCCCAAATATACAATTTTTCAAATCAAATATTGCGCCGGGCATGCGGTGGCCCTCGTCAATCGCCTATTTTTCTATATTTACCCCCAAAAAAGACTCACAACGATATTCTTATCGCACCTATGCCGCAAAACGACAACATCAGAAATTTCAGTATTATCGCCCACATTGACCACGGCAAATCGACACTTGCCGACCGCATGATCGAACTGACCAAGACCGTCTCGAAAAACGAGATGACGAACCAGCTCCTGGACGACATGGATTTGGAACGCGAACGCGGCATCACCATCAAGGCGCACGCCATCCGCATGGTGTACGAACGCGATGGCAAGGAATATATCCTGAACATGATCGACACGCCGGGGCACGTGGACTTCACGTACGAAGTGAGCCGCTCGCTCGCCGCATGCGAAGGAGCTATCCTCGTAGTGGACGCAAGCCAGGGCATCGAAGCGCAGACCCTTTCCAACCTCTACCTCGCACTCGAAAACGACCTCGAAATTATCCCGGTGCTCAACAAGGTCGATTTACCGGGTGCCCAACCCGACCATGTGGCACAGCTCGTGGGCGACCTCCTGGGTTACGACCCCGACAGCATCCCGCGCATTTCCGCAAAGACGGGCCTCAACGTGGAACAAGTGCTCGACAAGATTGTCGACGAAATCCCCGCACCCAAAGGCGACAGTGGCAAGCCGCTCAAAGCGCTGATCTTTGACTCCGTGTACGACTCCTATCGCGGCGTTATCAACTACATCCGCATTGTGGAAGGCACGCTCAAGGTCGGCATGAAAATCAAGATGATGAAGACCGGCGCCGAATACATGGTCACCGAAGTCGGAACCTTCAGCATGCGCCGCGACCCACGCGACGAACTTTCCGAAGGCATGGTGGGCTACGTGCTCGCAAACGTCAAGACGATTAGCGACGTGAAAATCGGCGACACACTCACCGACGCAGCCAACCCCGCCACCGAACCGCTCCCGGGCTACAAGGATATCTTGCCGATGATTTATTCCGGCATCTACCCCATCAACCCGGAAGACTACAAGGACTTGCGCGAAGCCCTGGAAAAGCTTCGCCTGAACGACTCCGCTATCAGTTGGGAACCGGAAACCTCCGAAGCGCTCGGATTCGGCTTCCGTACAGGCTTCCTCGGGCTATTGCACATGGAAATCGTGCAAGAACGCCTCGACCGCGAATTCAACGTGGACATCATCACCACAGTGCCGAACGTGGAATACCATGTGTACATGAGCGACGGCACGATGGTGAAAATCGAAAGCCCCTCCAAGCTCCCCGATGCAAGCCGCTACGACCACATCGAAGAACCCTACGTGAAGGCGCAAATCTTCACGCCCAAGGAATACGTGGGCGCCCTCATGACGCTCTGCGACGAGAAGCGCGGCGAATTTGAAACGATGGAATATATCGACGAGGCGAAGGTCATCCTCAAGTACAACCTACCGCTCGCCGAAATCATGTTCGACTTCTACGACCGTCTCAAGTCGGTCAGCCGCGGCTACGCTGGCCTCGACTACGCCCCGAGCGAATACCGCAGGAACAACCTCGTAAAACTCGACATTCTGTTGAACGGCGACCCGGTGGATGCGTTCTCCGTGATTATCCACAAAGACAAGGCGCACACCTACGCAAACGCCATCTGCGTGAAACTCAAAGACCTCATTCCGCGCCAGCAGTTCGACGTGGCCATCCAAGGCGCGATTGGCGGAAAGATTATCAGCCGCTCCACCGTGAAGGCGGTTCGCAAGGACGTGCTTGCCAAGTGCTACGGCGGTGACATCACCCGTAAGCGCAAGCTCCTCGAAAAACAGAAAGAAGGCAAGAAACGCATGAAGAGCATCGGCTCGGTCGAAGTGCCGCAGAAGGCGTTCCTCGCTGTGCTTTCGCTTTCGGACAACTCCACGAACAACGGCGACTAATTTATTTTTCAAAAGCGATGGCATACCTGGACAGAAACGTGAGGCGCTTACAGTGGAGGACATCCAAGTCCCGCCTCTTTTTTGCTGTCTTCATTATGCTCGTGGCCTTTACCGGAGCACTCGCCATCCGCTACTACGCCGTCGAACCGATTCTTTTGCAAGACACAGCCATGCAGCCCCGCATCAAGAAGGGCTCGCTAATATGGGTCTGTAAGCTCCCCCAATGCATCGACAAAGCGACTTTTGGCGAAATTGTCTGGGCCAGGCAACCGAACAACGAAACACTTGTCCGCAAGATTATCGGCTACCCCGGCGATACTATCGAAATTTCGGACAAAGGGCGCATAAAGACAAAGCAAAAGCGCTTTATGTGGCGTGGCGAAGATTCCTTTATCGAAACGCGCAAGTTCTACGTTCCTAGGCAAGGCGATACGTTACTCCTCTCCACGCTCAACGACGTGGAAGAAGACTACATTCTTAGGCTGATGAACGAGCAGGGGCTCCCCATCACCATCAAGTCGACGCTTTGGCAAGGGAACCGCGAAATTTCCATTGAGCGAATCGGTTCGACCAAGCTGGGGCACCGCCTCGTGAGCCTGAAGGAACTGGACGTGCTCCCCTGGCAAGACAGGCGACTCATCGAAATGCAAATCCGCCAGGCAGAACCCGGCAACGCACCAATTAAAATCAAGCGCCAGTTCTTTATTGAAGGCGATTCCGTGCCGATGGACACGTTCATCGTCGCAAGCGACAACTACTACCTCGCCTGCGAACAAGGGAACCATTGCGTCGACTCGCGCGAACTCGGATTTTTCACCAAAGAACGGATTCTCGGGCGTTACATCAAACAACCCGACATCGTAAAACAATTTGTCCTCAAAAAAGCGCAAGAGTTTCAGAAGACTTTCTTCCCCATCAAAAAGAAAGAAGTCGCGGAGGATGCTCCGCAAGAAACGCCGAAGGAAGAACCTAAAAAGGATAAAAACGAAGTAGAGGTTATCAAGGTGGAAGTGGACGAGAACGGCAAACCCCAGCCGATTCACGACATCAAGACCAATAACGGCCCCGAACGTGTCCAGCAAATCAAAAGGCCGCACGCCATCAAGGCAATCGATCCCATAAAGGAGCCCACGAAAGGGCAAAAAAAATAACCCCGGACAGCGAACCATCCGGGGCAAATTCCAACTAAGATAAATTAGTCGAGCGAGTGGACCAACAGGCCATCGCGCAGCTTGGGTTCAAACCATGTGCTCTTGGGCGGCATGATTTCGCCGGCATCGGCAATGTTCATCAGCTGGTCAAGCGTCGTCGGGTACATGGCGAAGGCGCAAGCACATTCACCGCTATCCACGCGCTTCACGAGTTCGCCGAGACCGCGAATGCCACCGACAAAGTCGATGCGCTTGGAAGTACGCGGATCGTCGATATCGAAGAGCGGCTTGAGGATAAGCTTCTGGAGGAGCGCCACGTCGAGGCTGTCGACCGGGCCAAGGTTCTTGAGGTATTCAGCCTTGAAGCTGCAAGCGTACCACTTGCCGCCCATGTAGAAGTTCACCTGGTTTTGCTTGGCAGGGCTCTGCATGCTGTCGAGTTCGACAATATCGAACACCTTCTTCATCTCGGCCATGAGCTGTTCCGGAGTACGGCCATTCAAGTCCTTGAGCACGCGGTTGTAGTCAAGAATCTTGAGCTGGGTGCTCGGGAAGAGGATGGCGAGGTAACGGTTGTATTCCTCGGCACCCGTATTGTTCGGGTTCTGCTGGGCGCGGTAGCTTGCAGCGCGGGCACCGGCAGCGCTCCTGTGGTGGCCGTCGGCAATGTAGCTCACCGGCACAGCCTCGAAGGACTTGCGGATAGCTTCGATTTCGGCGTCATCGTCGATAATCCACACCGTGTGGCCAAAACCATCGCCCTTGCTCACAAAGTCGTAGACCGGCGGACGCTTGGTCACGGCGCCGAACACGTCGAACTGGCCCTGGTCGCGGTAAGTGAGGAACACCGGACCGGTGTTAGCGTTCGTGGCGAGCACATGGCGCAGACGGTCTTCTTCCTTGTCGGCGCGGGTGAGTTCGTGCTTCTTGATGATGCCGTTGAAGTAGTCGGCGGCGGGCACGCAGCACACCAGGCCGTACTGTTCGCGGCCGTTCATCGTCTGGCGATAAACATAGAGGCAAGGCTTCTTGTCGTAGGCAATCACGCCATCGGCAATCATCTTGTCCAGATTCTCGCGGGCATGCGCATAGACCTTCGGGTCGTAGGCGTCCACGGAGTCGGGCAACTCAAGTTCCGCACGCGTGACACGGAGATAGGAGTGCGGGAGCCCTTCGGCCATAGCTTTGGCCTCGGCGCGATTCATCACGTCGTACGGGAGGGCAGAAATAGTTTCGGCTTCGGCCGGGTTGACCGGACGCAAGGCCTTGAACGGATAGATGTGCATCATAGGCTTCTTTCCTTTGTGGGATTCCTTAATTAAAACTTCGTCCTCGGAGATGAGGTTGTGGATGTAGCCGGTCTTGCCGTCAATCCATTTCTTCTTGCGATAGCTCACCACGAAATACGCAATGGCAAAGAACACGAACGCCGTCGCTGCGGCCATGATGGTAATACCGATCATGAATGCAATCAAGTGGTCGGCGGCATTTACCCAGAGGTTCTTGATGATCACGACGCAGTTGCGTATGGACATGCGCTCGAACTCGCCCAAGAAGTCAAAGGAGATGGAGTCCGGATTGTAAATCTTGCAACCGATGTAGTATCCGCCCGGATAGAAGAACCCGAACTGCGTGACAGGATTAGCGACAAAATCCGCAATAACGCCGGGAACCTTGGGGAGCCTGAAAACAGCACAAACGGCTACAGTGAGAATAATGGCAAAACCAATCGTGGGCCAAACGCCAATAAAAACACCAATAAACACGGACCACGCAACCTTGAGGGCATCCTGGCGGCGCGGGAACATACGATTATAGTAAATACGGCTGAGTCGCTTGTACTTCGACTCATTACGATCAATAGGGGTGTGCTTAAAACGAATCATTGCGTGCCAAATATAGAAAAATAGGGGCTAGGATCTAGGGGCTAGGGACTATGAGGTCGGGGCTAACGCCCCTCTGAGGTGTGAGAAAGTAGGAAGTAGACAGTAGGAAGTAGGAAGTAGGACAAATGCGTAAGGCGAGCGCCGCGGTCAAGCTTGCTTGAACATGGCCGAGCCGAGCATTTGGTACTTGAGCTATACGAAACTTGGCAATTTATTGCCTTAGTTGAGTTATCCTCTATGAGGAGTAGCGAGAGTACAAGTAGGAAGTGATTAGGGGTTAGAATCTAGGATCTAGGGAGAAATATCACGGCTTCGCCGTCTGTTACTAACGCACGAAGTGCGTGATTCTTTTCACTAGCCACTAGCCTCCCACCTAAAGGTGGCCATGCCCACATAAGTGATAAAGCACTAAGTGGTCAAAGGTAGTCTCTATTCTCTAGTCTCTCAAAGACTCACCGCTCACTGCTCGAGCCTCGCCCCTTTTTATATATTTTACAATCTATGAAGCATTTGATTTCCAAAGAGGGTTTCGAAAAACTCAAGGCCGAATGGGAACACCTCAAGTACGAGGAACGCCCCGCCATGATCAACCAAGTGCAGGCCGCCGCCGCCGAAGGCGACCGCAGCGAAAATGCAGCCTACACCTACGGCCGTATGCGCGTCCGCGAGATTGACCGCCGCCTGCGCGAACTGGACCGCATCCTGGACGGAGCAAAGATTGTCGAAAACGTCGCTCCCGAAGACGGCTCCATCAAGTTCGGCGCAACAATCAAAATGGTCGACATCAAGACCAAGCGCGAAAAGACCTACAGCATCGTCGGCGAAAAGGAAATCGACCCACTGAAGGGCCGCATCAGCATGAAGTCCCCCATCGGCGAAGCCTTGCTCGGCAAAAAGAAGGGCGAAACCGTGCAAGTGCAAGCCCCCCGCGGAACAATCACGTACGAAATCTTGGAAGTTACTTATTAGGATCTAGAGAATAGGATCTAGGGGCTAGAGAAAATTTAGACGCAGAAAGTGCGTGATTCTTATTCACTAGATCCTAATCTCTAGCCTCTAACCACTAGCATCATGTTCATCGATACTCATTGCCATATTGATTCCTACGAGCGGCATGCTGGCGAAAGCTTCGACGCCCTCCTCGCCCGCCTCCCTAGCGACACAGATGATAAAGTTCAATTACCCGAAGCATTCATCCACGTAGCCTGCGACCCTGCCGATTTTGATTACGCCCGCGAACTCAGCGAAAAATACCCGAACGTCTACGCCGCCTACGGCATCCACCCAGAATACGTCGAAACAGAAACCGCCGAAGACGAACAGCGCATGATGGAATTTCTCAAGCACCCCAAGTGCGTTGCCTGCGGAGAATTCGGACTTGACTACCACTACGGCGCCGAAACAAAGGCCATGCAAGTCGAACTGTTCGAGCGGCACCTACAACTCGGCATCGAAAGCGGCAAACCCCTAGTACTACACCTGCGCGAAGCCGACGACGATGCCCTCGCTGTACTCCGTAATGCCGATATCCAGGGCAAAAAAATCCATGTCCATTGCTTTACGGGTTCGCCCGAATTCTGCGGGCAAATGCTCGACTTGGGTTCCAAAGGCGCCGAAATCTATGTAGGCTTTACTGGAATCATCACGTTCAAGAATGCGCAAAACGTTCGCGACGCTGCCGCCATCGTACCGCCAAGCCAAATGCTCCTGGAAACAGATTCCCCCTACATGGCGCCCATTCCCTATCGCGGAAAGCCCTGCCACTCCGGCTACATTCCCTATATCGCACAAACGCTCGCCACAATAAAAAATTTGCCCGTAGAGGAACTCTACAGGCACTGTCGCGAAAACACTCGCCGCTGTTACGGCATCTGAAACGCCATGGAAACCTGCGAAGGGGTTGACTCCCCTTTGTAATGCCTGCGCAAATACGCAAGCGCTGCCTCGGAATTGAGCGGTTTGCTGAAGTAGTAACCCTGAATAAACTGGCAACCTTCGCTCCTCAAGAAGTCGAGCTGGTCACGAGTTTCGACACCTTCGGCAATCAGGCCCATGTTCATCGAATGAGCAATGCCGATAACCATGCGTGCAAAAGAAGCATCTTCTTCGTCGTCTGTCACGTGGTCGACAAAGGACTTGTCCATCTTGAGAGTATGCACCGGGAAGCGCTTCAAATAGGCCAAGCTGCTGTAACCGGTACCAAAATCGTCGATAGAAATCTGCAAGCCCATGCTAGCGAGGGCACGCATCATCTTGATCGTCTTCTCCGATTCGCGTAATGCCGTATATTCCGTAATTTCGAGTTTCAGGTTCTTGGGATTCAGTTTCGTCTCTTGCAATATGCGCCGGACATCATCGACCATGTTGTCGAGCGTGAACTGCTTGGCACTGAAATTGACCGACACCTGAATATTTTCGTAGCCCATGTCGACCCAAACCTTTGTCTGCTCGCAAGCCATGCGCAGAATTTGGGCACCCATCGGAACAATCAACCCAGTTTCTTCGGCAATCGGAATAAACTCGCCCGGTGAAATGATGCCTCGTTCGCTGTTGTTCCAACGGACAAGCGCCTCAAAACCGACAATGCGGTCACCATTGACAATATCCACAATAGGCTGGTACACCAACACAAACTCGCGAGCCTGAATAGCCTTGCGAATTTCAAACTCCAGCTTGTAAAGGTTCATTGCCTTTTCACGGATTCCACCCGTAAAGAACTGCACGCCACCATGGTTGCCGCCCTTCTTCATATCGCGCAAGACCGCATTCGCGTTCGCCAGCAAGTCTTCTACGCAATCGCCGTCCTTGTTCACCACAACAGACATCGAAACGCTGATATACAGTTCCCTGCCATCCAACTGGAGAGGCATCTTGACCTTGGCATGGAGATTGCGCACAATGGAAATAAGTTCCGCATTGACATCGCTCCCCTGGATATTCCGGAATATCAGGGCAAACACATCCGGGCCAATACGGGCGACAGAATCCCCCGTACGGGAAGACGCCGTAATGCGATCGGCTACAATTCTCAAAACCTGGTCACCCACATCTATGGAATAGGAGTCATTAATCGCGGCAAAACTGTCTATATCCAAAAGGGCGACCGCAAAAATATAGTCAGGGCGTTCCGTGGACTTTTCCACTTCCTTCGCAAGTTCGTTCAAGAACTCCTGGCGGTTGCTGACACCCGTCAGCGAATCACATGTCGAAAGGAAATCATTTTCACGAACGAGGTTGCGCGAATCCTGGATAGCCGAAAGAGAACCGATTACACGAATCAGGAGCCCGGCCTCGTTGCACTGCGGACGCCCCGAAATGACAATCGCCTCGCAATTGGCCATTTTATTCAAAAGGCGCATGCGAATCGTGAAATTGCGTTTTTCATTCAGGCATTCCTGCAAAGACTTGCGGAAAGACTCCCAGTCACTTTCCAGGACACACCCCTTCACCACTTCGAACGAATCACCCAGGGCATCTATACCGAGAATTTTGCCCACCTTGTTCGACCAGAAAACCTTATTCGAAGAAACATCAAATGTCCAGAATCCTTCAGACGAGACATCAATCATCATCTGGAAAAGTCTGTCTTTTTCGATAAGGTCCCGCTCATAATTGCGAATGGGTTCCAAAACAACCTCGTCCACATTGATATCGCTCCGCATTTTTTTCTGGGAAATGGTAGAAGGAAAACGATAAAATAGAGCAAGATAGACAAGGAACAAAATGCAGATAACATACGGCGTAGCAACAACAAAGTTCTCCGAATGTTCCACAAAGTCGGGAATAACCGCAGCAAAAAGGAAACTGGTTATCAACAGTGCGAATCGCAAAACAACATGTTCATCAAAAAGTTTCATTTATGCTCCAAATTATTGCAAAAAATATACATTCAAAATCAAAATGGGTGCAGAAATAATGTTTACAAAAAGAATACATTCTCTTTTCAAAAAACAACCAGTCTAAAAAACGCTCCAAAACGCCCAAAATCGCCCCAAAAAACGGCTTTTTTGAGCACTGCATACAAAATAACATAAACAAAAGCTATAACGCAAGTGTGAGCCAGCCCACACAACGAACAAACGAAAAACATGACGCCAATCACATTCGTTGAGAAAAGGCTCGAGGCTCGGGGCTCGGGGCACGAGGCTAGTGAATGAGAATCACGCACTTCGTGCGTTAATAACAGACGGCGAAGCCATGATATTTCTCCCTAGATCCTAAATTCTAACCCCTAATCACTTCTTACTGTCTACTGTCTACTTCCTACTTTCTCATACCTCAAAGGGGCTTTAGCCCCGACCTCATACCTCATCGCTCAAAGGCTCCAGGCGCGAGGAATTTGACGGGAATAAAAAAGCCCCCGGCTTTGAACCGGAGGCCTTTGTGTTGTTACTCAAAACTGAGAACTCAAAACTGAGAACTGAGAACTCAAAACTGAGAACTGATAACTCAGAACTGAGAACTCAAAACTGAGAACTGATAACTCAGAACTGAGAACTGATAACTCAGAACTATTACACCGCACCCTGCCACTTCATGGCATCGGCAACCTTGAGGAAGCCAGCGATGTTTGCACCCATGACGAGGTTGCCCTTCTGGCCGTACTTGACTGCGGCAGAGGAAGCAGCGGCGTAGATGCTCTTCATGATGCCTTCGAGCTTCTTGTCCACTTCTTCGAAGGTCCAGGAGAGACGTTCGGAGTTCTGGGACATTTCGAGACCGGAGGTAGCCACGCCACCAGCGTTAGCAGCCTTGGCAGGTCCAAAGAGGACGCCAGCCTTCTGGAAGGCTTCGATAGCTTCCGGAGTAGACGGCATGTTTGCACCTTCGGCAACGGCCTTCACGCCGTTAGCGATAAGGGCCTTGGCACCTTCGAGGTCGAGTTCGTTCTGAGTTGCGCACGGAAGAGCGATGTCGCACTTGACCGTCCAAACACCCTTAGAACCTTCGTGGTATTCAGAACCCGGAACGAGCTTGGCGTATTCGCTGATACGAGCGCGCTTGTTGTTCTTGAGGTCCAAAACGACGTCGAGGTTGATGCCGTTCGGGTCGTAGATGTAGCCGTTGGAGTCGGAAACGGTCACAACTTTGCCACCGAGCTGAGTAGCCTTCTGGCAAGCGAACTGGGCAACGTTACCGGAACCGGAAATCACCACGGTCTTGCCCTGGAAGGAGTCGTTAGCGAGGTCCTTGAGCATTTCGCGAGTGAAGTAGCAGAGGCCGTAACCGGTAGCTTCGGTACGGGCGAGAGAACCACCGTAGGAGAGGCCCTTACCGGTGAGAACGCCCACAAATTCGTTGCGGATGCGCTTGTACTGACCGAACATGTAACCGATTTCGCGAGCGCCAGTACCCTGGTCACCAG
>JAEERM010000062.1 GCA_016285835.1 Fibrobacter sp. | reverse complement strand
CCATTATGGAACTTTCTCTGGAATGTCCGGTGAATTTTGCCGGGCTCGTCACTGGCGACATCCAGGCCCGCGACGGCAAGGTGAAGGAAATTGGCGGCGACGGCAAGACGCACTTTTTGAAAGCCGACATCCCGCTCCGTAAGATTTTCGGTTATGCGACAGGCGTCCGCAGCATCAGCAAAGGCACTGCGCTTTACAGCATGAAGTTGCTTGGGTATAGACCTGCGACGATTTGATGTATAGTAAGGGATTCTTTTATGGAAACAACTCGCTATATAGGCATCGTATTGCACAATTGGCTACTTTCGTTTGTTGACGGTGATGTGTTGTTTTATGCGCTGTATTTTTTCCTCCCCGCATTTTTTCTGGTGGTCATTTGCAAATATAAACCATGGAAAAAAATATGGCGTATAATCGCTTTTGCCTTGCCGATTATAATTTGCGTTTTACCAATTGTATTTTCGGTGTGGTCAATTGGGGAAGCTTTTTATACTAGTGATATTCATCTTCTTATTCTAGGTTCCGTTCTTCTTTTTACATGTGTTGTCGGGGGCGTTATTGGCTATTTCTTCAATGTTCGTAGAGTTCGATATTGGCTGTTTCTTCTTGTGGGTTTGCTGGTTGCGTTTTCTATATATGCGTTTCTAGATTCTTATCCGCCTGAGTTGTCTTCTTTTGGTTCAATTGTTGATGAGCCTATTTCAGAAAAGAAGGAAGGCTTTGATTATGAAATTAGAATAGCGTTTTCAGAGAATAGCGATAAGCCTCATTCGGAAACTGCGCTTTTCGATAATCGTGTTGCACAACTTCGTGTAAATGGGGATTCTGCACTTGTTTGTACATCGCGGTCAAGCTGCGGGATAAAGGATTCGTTGGAAACTTGTGAGTGGGTTACTTTAAAAGCGAATTATGGCACTGCATCGAAAAAGGACTTTAATAATCAATTCTTTATAAAGGTTGATACGCTCTATCGTTCTCCATTAAAAGGTTCTGATAACTTACGTCTAATTTATGAATGTTGTATTGACGTCATATTGAAGCCTATTGCTTTGGAAATTCCATTATCGCCCGAAAAAAGAACGGTTTCTCAAATTCATTTGCTGAAAAAACTAGTTGAATCTTATAAGGAAGAAAAAGTTCCGTATAAAATGTACGATGGCTACAGATTGGAAATCGTATTGCAGGATTACCATCGTGGAGTCAAGCGCAGGATTGATATCGGGAATGCCGTAGCTGCGGAACCGGGCGATTTGCCGAATGCAAAACGCATAGACGAAATTGCCCGTGCGTTCTTGCCGATAACAGCGGATACGCCAATGGATTGGTATGGCAAAAAGTGCGAAACAAAAAACTAAATGTGTAATGCTATCTTTTTGAGCGAATGAAGAAGAAAAAAATCATCGGAGTGTTTTTCGCTTTCGCTGCTATTCTTACAGCGTCTTTCTTGGTGATGGACTGGCTCGTTTTTTACCGCTGTGGTGCGGTTGAACAGTGTCTTATGGATGGGCACGGTTATCAGGACGTTGCGAAGTTTGCCACCACAGCCCTCATGACGATTATTGTTTTGCTTATCGGTCGTAGTGGATTTTGTACAAGGGATAGACGCCTTTTGCAGGCGGGCTTTTTAGTGTCTTTGTGTGCGGATTTTTGCTTTAAAATTTTGCATGGCAATTTGACTGGTGTTTGTTTGTTTATGATTGTACAGACGTTGTATATCGTGCGTCATACACGCAAGAGTGATGTGGATAAACATTTTCCCAAAATTCTGTGGATTCCGTTCGGTACGATGCTCCTCATGGCGTTGCTTTACTGGGTTGGTGTTTTCGAGAAGCTGATGCCTCCGATTATGATATCTTATAGCATATTTATCGCATGTTCCGCCCTTGTAGCGTGGCTAACTCCTAGAATCGGTTATTACCCTGCGACGAATGCGAAGTGTATCAAGTGGGGAATGGTTCTATTTGCTTGCTGCGATATATGTGTGGGGTTGTCGGGCTTGGTCTCGGTAGACCACAGCGTTCAAGAAATTGTCGCTACCGTGACGCATAACTTCGTTTGGATCTTCTATGTCCCGGCGCTTGCCCTGCTTAGCCTCAGCGGTTACAGGCGGGATGCTTGATTACTTGTAAGGCTTGCTGTTTAGCGGCTTGGTGCAGCCCCATTCCTTGGCGAAATTGTTGAATTTCTTTTTGAGCACGAGCTTGAACAAAACCTTGATTAGCATGCGGAACGGCCACGGGATTTGTTCCGGGCTGGTAAACTTTTTCAGTTCCGGCGAAAGGAAACTACCCTTTTCAATGAAGAACTCGCCCATGCCGCGGTAAGGCAACAGCACGGCCTTGGTTTGCTTCTCGTTGAACATGCGGATCATGAAGCTGCCACCCCTCACGAGGCAACCGCCGTAAAAGCACCCGAATTGCGACGGGAGCGACTTCAGGAACTTTTCGCCCAGACGGAGCTGGCGGCCTTCCTCGAATCCGCCATGAAGCATGAACGAAAGCTGCGCCGGCTGTTCGCGTTTTGTCGGGAGCGTTTCCAGGAATTCGAGCAAGGTTCCTGGCACACATTCTACATAGAGCGGCATCGCGATGATGATGCGATTGTGCGTCATGAATGCTTCGCGAGCGCTATCCCATTCCGAACGGTTTGAAAGTGAATAGAGCTCGTAGGTGGCACCCGCTTCTTCTAGCCCTTTGGTGAACGATTGCAGAATCTTGTCCGTGTTGCTGAGCTTCTTGGCGCGCGGGCTCCCGTTGATAATGACGACGTGCTTGGCCTGCGTAATCTCGCTCGGAACCTCGACTTGTTGTGTAGCACCGTTCAGTTCCTTGTCCAATGCAATCACGCCCAGCGAATGCCCGCCAAGGTTTGCCGCCGTACGTTCGCACCATTCTTCAAGCAATTCCTGGTTGCCGATGCCTCTGTAAATCAGGCCTACGTTCAGTGCGTGGTAACGCAGTTCATGGCGCATCCATCCGTTGCGGAACGTGAGGTACATGTTCAGCATGGGCATAATGCGGTCCAAAACTTTCTTGCCGCGGTAATCGATGAATCTAAAGCGCGTGTCCGAGACAATCCACAGGTTGCGCGTTTTCACGAGCTTCTTGACAATGCTTTCGTAGTCGTCCTTGATGCTGCATACGCCGGGCGTCTTGAGCCAACACTGGTTACAGCCGATGCAGTGTGCAATTCTCATGCCTGCGGTATTTATGATTTCGACCTTGGAGTCCGTGCCCGAAAGAAGCGCGTTGATCTGCTCCGAGTAATCACCCGATTCCAGTGTGTTCAATACTAAGGTCATGACTTTCCCCTCGACAGTTCTATAATATAACACCCGAGGCCCGAAAAAGTGTCACTGCATTCCAGATACTCTGTCCACTTTTTTATTTTTTTTTTATGGCTAGATTGATTTCCCTTTTTTCCATTGTTGGCTTGATTATGGCTTTAGTAGGGTGCTCCAGCCATGCGCCTTCTGCCTCGATGTTCATGAATTCACAAAAGAATAGTATTGTTCTTGGTGTTAATGGTATGGTCAATCTTGGCGATCGATATGATTATGAAGCTGATAATGGTTTTGGGGATAAAATTAATTTTGAAGAATATGGTCCCTATGCGGTGGAGCCGTCTTTGGGATGTAGAGGGGACAATATTTTTGTTTCCTTAAGTATGGAATTGTATGGGGCAATGAGGACGTCTTTGGGATTTGTTAGTGACTATTTCGGTTCTTTGGCCTGGTTTTCACCTATTTCTTTTGGTTATAATAAATCTCCTGGATATGGTTTTATGCTTGTGGAACAGTATCCTTTTGTAGAAGATTGGAAAGTGGGTATTAGCGAGCATTTTGCCAATAATCAGTACCGCGGAAATGTGAGTCTTTGTTTAAGTTGTGCTTCTTATGCAAAAGACTATAAAGAACTGGGCGTTGGGACCTATGTCTCCTATAAAAGTTTTTCCATTGAATTTCGCTATGGAAATGAACTCGACTCTCCTAATCAGCGATATTACTTGATGGCAAATTATGATTGGTCTTCAGGTAATTCGCAGCGTTAGTAAACAATAGCATTCACCATTCTTATTAGAATAGCGAAAACATCAAAACATTACTTCGGTTACAGACTCTGTCAAGTCCTTTTCGCGCATTTTAACGGAATTAATATGGCTTGCTGCCCAGCGTTTCTGTACAACCTATCTTTACGTAAGATATCAGAATCTTGTCGGTTGTTTTTTGATGTGGCTGTTTTTGCAATGCCTTACATTCTCGCAGCGCGGGCGCGGCGGCGGAAGTGCTCGATAAGCGGGGCGACCGTTTCCTTGAAGTCGTCGTGAGTCTCAATGCGCACAAAGTCAATCGACATGCGCTGGAAGAGTTCCTTGGTCGCTTTGCCTTGACGCTTGGCTTCTCGGGCGAATGCTTCGCGGAAGGCGGCATCACCGGTGTCGATCAAAAGTGTTTCGCCGGTTTCGGGGTCTTCAAGTTCCACGAGGCCTGCGGGCGGGAGTTCCTTTTCGCGCGGGTCCACCACAGAGACGGCGAGCACGTCGTGGCGTTTGCGCAAAATCTTGAATGCGTTTTCGAAACCTTCGTCCAAGAAGTCGCTCATCACCACGACCACGGCACGACGGTTCAGAATCTTACCGGCATATTCCAGCGCCACCTGCGTGTTGGTACCGTGATGCTGCGGCTTGAAGTAAAGGATTTCGCGGATAAGGCGCAGCACGTGCTTGCGGCCTTTCTCCGGCGGGATGAACAGTTCGACCTGGTCGGTGTAGATGAGCAGGCCGACCTTGTCGTTATTCTTGATGGCGGCAAAGGCGAGGAGCGCGGTGAGGGTCGCCATGACTTCGCCCTTCATTTGCTTGCCGGAACCGAATTCCGAAGAACTGGAGGCATCGACCATCAAAAGCATGGTCATTTCGCGCTCTTCGATAAACTTCTTGACGTAGGGGGTGCCGGTTCGTGCGGTCACGTTCCAGTCGATGGTGCGCACGTCGTCGCCGGGCATGTACTCGCGGACTTCGCTGAACTCCATGCCGTTTCCCTTGAACGAGCTATGGTAGGCACCGGTCATCACGGTGTCGAGCGTGCCGCGAACGCTAAGTTCGATGCGGCTGACTGTCTTTAAAACTTCTTTATCAAGCATTTTTTAGTCTCTTTCGAGAGGGAATATACAAAAAAACAAGGGGGAGAAACAAGGCCGCCCGGTCCCCTCCCTGCACCCTCCCCTTCCCTGGCTGGCGCTTCTATTCTCGTTTTTTTGTTTTTTATAGGCGGATGCCGGTGTCGCGCTGGGTTGTGGTTGTGCAGGCGGCGTGGAAGGTTTGTTCGCTTGCGACGATAGTCACTGTTTTCTTGGCGCGGGTGATTCCGGTGTACAGGATTTGGTTTGTCAGGAGGGGGTGGCCTTCGCGTGTGGGGAGGAACATCATCACGTGGTTGTATTCGGACCCCTGCGATTTGTGGATCGTGATGGCGAATGCGGGTTCGATGGCGTCTGCCGGCAAAAGCGAGAGCGGGTAGAACTCAAAGCGTTCGCGCTTTATCATCAGGTATGGCCGTCCATCTTTGAAAATGACGATTCCCGTGTCGCCGTTGTATAGTTTGTACATCGACTGGTTGCGCGTCAAAATGAGGATTTCGCCTGGGAAATACTGGTTCGCGGGGGATGTGGGATTGCCGCTTGCTTTGGCGTATTGCTGCCGGATTCGCTTGCAAGCGGCTTGGTTCAGTTTTTCCACTCCGCGTGGCCCGCGACGTTCCGCCGACAGAATTCGTTTTTGGAGGGACAGTTCCCACAGGCGGTTGCAGGCGGGTTTGTCTTCGAGGTCCATCTCCTTGGAGGCGGCTTCGGCAAGGGCGGGCATTTCGCTGAATTCCTTGACCCACTCGTTTACGAGAACGGCAGTGGCGTTTTCTTCTTCTTTTTTGGTCCCTGTGGTGGCGTTGATGAACTTGACTGCATCGCCGGATTCAAACGGAATGTCGGCTTGGTTCTGGATGGCCTTGGCGAGCCTGCCGATTTCGGAATCGTCGGTGAAGCGGTTCGATTTTGTGAGCTTGACGACAAAGTTACGCGTCGTGTTTTCGGGTTTAAGAATTTCGCCCAGAACAGCGCCCGCTTCGACAGAGGGCAACTGGTACGGGTCGCCCAGCACGAAGATTCTTGAACCTTCTTGGATAGCTTGCAAGAATGCGGCGAAAAGCGAGATGTCTATCATGCTCGCTTCGTCGATGACGAAGATGGAATTTTTGCCGAACGGATTCTTTTTGTTATAGCGGTATCCCCCGTCGTTGGGGGTGTACTTGAGCATCCTGTGAATCGTGCTGCTTTCGAGGTTACTTAGCTTGTTGAAAATGTCGGCGTGGTTTTCCCTTTCGTTTGGTTCGATTTCGTTGAGGCTCCCGACAAGGCTTTCGCGCATGCGGTCGGCCGCTTTGCCGCTCGGTGCGGCGAGATAGATTTCGTGGTCGAGATATTCCGGGTGGGATTCCAGCATGCACCAAAGGATGTACAGCACGACGGTTGTCTTTCCGGTGCCCGGCCCGCCTGTGATGATGAGGTTTTCGCTTTGCCCGCGGATGATGGCTTCGGCTTGTTCCCGGTTCACGAGGAATTTGCCTTCGGGGTTACTCTCGTTTGCAAACCGGGGATTCTTCGTGTGGATTTGGGCGATTTTTTCGATGCAGTCTGCAATGGCCGATTCTGATGGAGTGGATCCGTCGGTGAATAGCGTTGTGGCGGTGCGCTCAATGATGCGCTTTGCTTCGAAGTATTTCGCGATGTACAGGTAGGTGGTGTTGCCAGACTTGCTTGCGACAAAAAGTTTGGAATTGACATCGTCGAAGACTTCGCTGTCTTCGGTTTTCCAGTCAATGATGCTTTCGAACTTTTGCTTAAGGATGGCGGCGATGGCGCTTTCGATAATCGGCTTGAACTCGCTGGCGTCGCTAAATTTTCCGGCTTCGAATTCAATGGAATCGGTGTCGTAAAGTTTGAGTAGCCCGTTCCATTTTTGCGCCCATTTGTTGTAGAATGAGTCGGCATCCAAAGCGAATTGTGTGTTGCCGTCGTCTTGCAGCGAAAGGACAAGGTAGAGGAACTTCTGCACGCATTCCGGGAGGTTTGGCTCCGCTTGCATTATAAACCGATGCAGGTGTATGTTGATGGGGGCGATGACTTGGCTCATTGTTCGTCCTCCACGGTTTCTTTGCGTTTGCGCATGAGCTTGCGGATGTTGCTGTAGGATTTTTGCAGCGCATCAAAATTTTCCCAAGTATGCGCGTAGATGCCGTTTTCGGTGCCTGCCTTGCAGCCGCGCAGGAATACGTAATACATTCCACCGAAGAACTTGTCGTAAATCTCGGATTCCGTGAGCGGGGCGTTCCCGTTGCCACTGTTGCCTGCTCCGTAAAATTGCTTGAGCCATTTGATGAGGCAGTAGCTGTAGAGTACGCGTTGAACGGAGTAGTCTTCGTCTACTTTCTTCTGTACGCTTGTCGGACTGTAGTCGTCGTCTGCCATTACATCGGATTTCCAGTCAACAATGGAAAAACGGAGTTGTCCCTGTGTATCGCGGCGCATGAACACTAGGTCAATAAATCCCTTGCAGATGCTTTGCAGGTATTCGCTTGCTTCGCCGTTGTCGTCGGTGGTGGCGTTCAGGTGGAATTGGACTTCGGCTTTTCGGCTGTTGTCGTCGAGGCTTGTCAGCTTGAAACTCGCTCCGCTTCTGTGTCCGACTTCGATGGCGGGCAGGCTTGCGTTCAGCGTATTCCAAACGATATCGAGCGTGTGGCGTGTCCATTCGTCTTTGTGGTCCCAAATGGGCAGGGACTGCTTCTTGAACGTTTCCTCCACGAGCATTGAAAGCTCTGCGGAGCCGTACATGGATTCTGCATTCTCGTGGCTCAAGCCAATTTCTTTGAACTTGCTGAGTTCAAAAATTTCGTGGAGTGCGTTACCGATTTTTGAACCGCGCGGGTATTTGATTTCGGCTTCGATTTGCGAAGCGTCGGGCCCGATATCTTCGCCTGCGTAATAGTTTGCCTCGGCACTTCCTTCTTTATCAAGGTTTGCCTCTTCGTCGATGCTGAGCGAGGATTCTTTTTTGCCGGCAAGCGTGCTGTAGGAATGTTGCATGATGCCGAGACGGGCAACCTCTTTTTGCAATGCCTGGATATGCTCTTTTTGTTTGCTTTCTGCGTCAAGCCCTTCTTCGCTTTGCTCCCCGAGCAATTCTTTTGCGGTCGCAAGAATGTTGTCTTGAATGTTGCTCTTTAATAGACGTTCGGTCGGAATGTCCCATTCTTTTGCTGTTCCCATGATTTCAAAGAGCTTTTCGTTCTTTTCATCGGAACAGAAACTTTTTAGGGAATTGGCGAGGAAGCGGAAATCTTCTTTGGGGGTGTCGCCCTCATCGTACCAGTTTGCATAGCGGGGGAGCACCAATATTGAGGATGCTCGAGTGAAGTCGACATAAAAGAGTCTTGACCATTCTTCCAGTTCCTCGGCTTGGCGGGCATTCTTTGCGTTTTGTCCGTAGCCTAGGTGGATGGAATCGCTTTCATGGTACAGGTATGGCCCGTCCGTGTTTTTGTTCAGTTGTTTGAACCCCGCGACCGAAATGACAACGGGGAATTCTAGGCCTTTGGACGCGTGAATTGTCATGACTTGGACGGCGTCAAAATCTGAGCCCTTCGCGACAAGGTTGCTGTCCTGATCGTCGGCATCGCCCGAAGAAATGGAGAGATTTTGCAGATGCCGGATAAGGTCGTCTAAAGTGCAACTATGGTTGTACAGGTAGTTGATGGCGTAATTCCCGATTTGGCGGAGCTTCGTGAATTCCTGTAACTTGCTCAAATCAGAAAGGCGCTTTTCCACTTCGCTTTCGGCGTAGATGCTTTCTTGCATTTCGGCAAAGCGGCGTTCGCTCGCGAGTTCTTTCCAGTGGCATATCATCTGCCGTGGCTTGCTGAACGGGTCATCGAAAAATTCACTTTCCACATCGCTCAAGGCTACAGCGAAAAAGTCGGTAATCAACACTTCGTTCAAAATGCGCCTGTTCCATGCCGAAAAATCGGTGGCATTGATTGCCTTGAATAGCGAAATCCATTCGGCACATTCACGCCCGTAAAAAAGATTGCTGTCTTTATAACGCGTGAAGGGAACACCGGCGAGTTTCATGCAGGTCTCAATATTTTCCATCTCGCTTCTGGAGCGCGCGAGAACGGCGAAATCCTTGAATGTCACGTTGCGGTAGATGTCTTCGCTGTTTTTGGGATTCTTGTTGAAAACTCGTAGCTTTGTCTGCTTGCCTTCTTTTGAATCAACAAATGTGCAGCAGTCAATAATTTTTTCAACGCAAGTTTGTGCGAAATTAGTGCTGTTGATGCTATTTTCAGATATCCAGAAGGGAGCGATATTTTCCCAGGAGTCTGTTTTTGCATCGTAGAATTTTGCATCTGGTTTCTGGAGTGTTTTTGCTTTCGGATTGTCGCCGGGTTTGTTGCCGGGTGCATAGGAGCGTTTGAATTCTACACTGTTGCCAAAGAAATCCTTACATTCAAAGAGGTTGTTGCATGCCTCGATAACGGAGTTCGTGGAACGATAGTTGTGTTCCAAGTCCTTGCGGTTGCCAATCTCTTGGGTGGCCTTGTGGTAAACGTTTACATCGGCACCTTGGAAACTGTAGATGGATTGCTTGGGGTCGCCCACCACGAAAATGGAATGGTTGTCGGCTTTCAGGAAAATTTCCTTGAAAATGTCCCATTGCAGCTGGTTCGTGTCTTGGAATTCGTCGATGATGGCGTAGCGGTATTGTTCGCGGAGTCTGTTGCAAAGCTCGCTTTCTGCCCCGTTTTCACCCTTCTTGAGGACGGCGCTGTGGACGGAGAGAATCATGTCGTTGAACGACTGCTCTTTGTTTTCGCCCTTGTATTTTTGCCATTCGTTGAAAAGCGGTTTTATCTGACTGTAAAGGAATTTCTGAATTTGCGCTTGGAGAATCGTGCCGGGCAAATCGCTAAACTTGTCCTTGAATTTTTTGAAGAACAGGAAGGCGTTGTAAGCTTCGGCTGGCCACGTTTCAATCGTTTTCGTGGCTGAGAAAGTTTTTCCGTTGAACAATGCTTTCTCGCTGGTCCATTCCTTGAGCGCATTGATGAAATCGCTGACTTTGTTTTTGCCAGTTTTGGTAAAACTGAGGTCGGAATATTTTTCCAGAATGGCCAATTTCTCGGCAAGTTCTTTGTTGCTTAACAGGTCGGCAAAATTTTTCGGGATTGTTTCGAATGGGCTTTCTTCGGCGTTGTCGAGGGTGATGGTTTCTTTCCCGTCGGCGGTTTCTCCTTTGTACATGTTGATTGCCGAGGAGAGCCTATCCGTGAGCGATTCTTCGAGCGAGTCTGCTGCCGGAGCGTTTTTCAGAATCGTCTGGTAGAGTTTATTGCTAGGCCATTTGTCGCGTGCCCAAGCGCTTATCATCGCTTTTACTTCTTTGTCGTCGACCATGGCGAGGTCGAATGGACGCCCCGCTTCGTAGGCGTATTCCTTCAGTGCTTTTTGGCAGAAGGAATGGATTGTGAAAATGGCAGCATTGTCAACGTCGCGCAGGGCTTTCTCGAATTTCTCGGCGGTAATGCGATCGGTCCCTTCGGCATCGAGGACTTCTTCCATCTTTTTTCGGATGCGGTCCCTCAGTTCGCCTGCCGCCTTTTCGGTGTAGGTGACGATGAGGATTTTCTTGAGCGGGCAGCCTTCATCAACAAGCTGGGCCACAACTTGCTGGATGGTGTAAGTTTTGCCCGTTCCGGCAGAAGCTTCGATGAACAGGTTTTTACGGGGGTCGATGATTTTTTCAATACTCATCTTTTGGCCTCCGTATTCTGTGGCGCACCGATTTCAATGCGGAACAGGTCTTTTTGCCTTTTGGCTTCGGTGAACCATGCTCCCGATTCACCATTAAAATCGTTTTGCGGGTCGAACCCTGTGTCTTTTCGCTTGTCGAGCAGGTGCCGCTTTTCGAAATAGGCCCAGGCGTTGCTCAGTTTTTGGGTGTAGTCGGCGAAGCTTTCTACAGCCTCGTCAACCATGTCGATGGGGACGGCCTTGGAATATTTCTTTTGGAATGCCTTGTCGTAAAGTGCGGAGAGTGTTTCCCGTGCCTGCTCGGGTGTCATGCGGACCTTTGCTCTGCTGGGCTCGTGCTCTTTGGTGCTGTAAATGGAAATGTCTACGTCTTCGGCTTCGTGAGAATCCTTTTGCGCAATCAGGGCGAGGGCGGCCACATACGGGCCTGTGTATTTGCTGTTCTTGAAATACTTTTGGCCGGCTTTGCCCCTCATTTTCGAGGTCGTGATGCTCGTAATCTTGTTGCGCTCGCCGTTGCACCAGTCAAGGGCTCCCAATAGGGTCCACCGCGTTCCATCGGGTTGTACAATCGGGAGCTCTATTTTGTCTTTGTATGTCCAGTTTTCGGTTTGGCTTGCAGGCGAATCTGGGAATTCTGCCATTTGCTCCAACAATGCGTCTTTGCGACGTTCGGCAACCTTCCACAATTTTTCTCCATATTGCCCGTCGGGAATTTTGCCGCCCAATTCAAGGTTTTTACGGAGTGCGTCGAGGTCTTGCTTGTTCCCGGTAATGGCTGCGGCCACCATGTTTTTCATAAGGGAACTTTGTTCAAGACGGTCAAAGTCAATGGGCTCGAAAACTTCGTCGTCCAAATGGGCCGTGTCTTCGTCCATTTGCATCATTTGCGAGACGCGGAATTCGATGGGGTCGTCCAAGAAACATTTTAGCTGGTACAAGCTGACGCGTCCTGGGCATTTATCGATAGAGCTCGGCAGAATGCCGTAGCCAGAAGTAGAATCTCCGTGGGCCACTCTCTTATTGTAAACGGACTTGTTTCGGAATTCTTTGGAGGTGAACAACTCGCTGTAAGGGCGTTTCTCGTCGAGCGGAATTTCTTGCTGCTTCCATAGCTTTTCGGCGAGTAATTTTGCCTCCATCGCAGAGATGTCTTTGCCAATGGCTTTGAAAGTTTGCTTGATGGCTATCTTGAGGAAATTCCTGATGTCGTTTACGACGGAGGAAGGGTAGAGTTCTTCGTCTTTGACGATGTTTTGGTTCACGTAGCTGATGTGGAAACTTTCTTTTGTACACATCAACTGGCACAAAAATGCGTAACGGCGTTTGGCGATGGGGGAGTCGTCGCCGGGCCAAGGGGCTACGGCTTTGCGCAAATCCAGCGTGTTTTGGGTCTTGCTGCCGGGGAAACTTGTGGAATCCGCCCCGATAAAGAACAAGTGCTTTACAGGGATAATTCTGTTGGGGATGAATTTGGAGAAAGTAATCCCGTTGACAAAAAGGTTCCCGCAACTGTATTCGGAACTTTCGGCGGCACCGCAAAGCGTTTGCGAAATGCAGGCCCACGAAATGTATGGAGCTCCGGCATCAAATTGGATGCGGAGATTTTCGATAGCTGCCGTCACGTTCTGGAAAACGATGGTTTCGCCTGCAAAGCCCTCCGGCGGGTTCGGCATGGCGACCCAGTTGTTCAGGAAATTCACGATTTTATCGAGTACGGCGGGCGTCACGGCGGGCTCGTTCTTTGCAAGCGCTATCCATTCGCCGAGTTCTTCGATGCAGTCGGCAAAGCGGCTCAATGCCGTACTGTTTGCGCTCATCATGTCGGCGTAGGGGAGGCATTCTCCATCGCCAATGTCGATGGTGTGCGTGCTGAATCGCGATGCGAGAATCCGGCGCAGGTTTTTTCCCCAGTCGTCGCTTTTTGTGCGTGTGCGGAAGGTGCTTGTGTTCCTGACCCATGTTTCCCAGGCGCTCACGTTGTCGTCGGTGATGCGGCGGGTATTTTGCACGACGGGGTTGCGGATCAAACTGAAGAATGCGGGGCGGTTCAGGCTTCCGGCTTGCTGTACTTTAAAAAGTGCTTCGAGTGCTTCGGCCGTGAGTGAACTTTTTGCGGGCGAATCGACAATCGAGAACGGAATGTCCCTTTCGGAACTCTGGTCAAAAGCTTGATAGATAGCGGTGCGGTAGTCGTCCAGGCAGGGCGAGAAAACGAGAATGTCGCTGATGCGGTTCACCGGATTGCCGTCATTGTCTTTTTCGGCGAGCAGCTTGCAAATTTGCGTATGGAGCGCGTCCATCTCGCGTTCCCTTGTCGGGGCGGCGGTGATAGTAAAGCTGTTGTCTTGCGGTGATTCCGAGGATTCGTCTTCGGGCAGGCTGTCGAGCAAGCTTGGCAATTCGTTTTTGCGGCTTGCAACCATGTTTTGCACCTTGTGCAAGAGTGTGTCCGTGGGAATCGCTTCACCTTCTCCAGAATCAGCATCTCCGGCGAATTCAAAATCGTAATCGGCGGCTTGGCACCACAATTTGATATTGTCGCGTCCTGATTTTCCCCAGTAACACAGGAGTGCGTTCTCGGAGGAGGAATCTACACCTTGTTCGGAATCGTCGTCTTCGGGGTCGGCTGATTCATCGAGGTGTGTGCGCAAGCGGTCGCGGATGCTTTCCGGGATGGGTCCCGATTCGCCTTGCCATTCGCCGTTTCGTGAAAGCCATTTGCGGTGAATGTCTCCGCACGGCGTGCCCGCATCTTCCCAGAATTCCATGCACGGGTTCTGTATGTAGGCGTAGACTTCGTGTTTCTCGGCAAACTTTTGCAAAATGACGCGGTAGAACTGCCCCATGCCCGTAAGCCCAAAGATGAACACAGGCAGGGGCCCGTCTTGACCCATAAACTGTTCGCAGTGGAATAGCCCATCGTGGTTGTCCATGCAGTCTTTGAACAGGAAGGGGATTGTCAGGTACGTTGTATTGAATTCTTGCGGATGGTTTTCGTTTTTCCGCTGGTTCATGGCGTCGAATGCGCGGGTCAATAGCGAAGGCTTGTCCCCGTGCTGGTGGAAAACCTTGGAGTACAGCGTGCGCTGCCATTTTTCGCGGTCGCCCCCGTCAAAGAAATCTCGCAGGTTGCCTTGTTCCCAATGGTCAAGAATTCCTTCGGCGAGGTCTCCGGCTCCACCTTTCCGGATAAAACCCGTCGGCCTTGAGGTCTCGTATTCCAAAAAGAGCGATGCCATCTTCCCACAAAGGTCAAAGAGGTGCTGTTCGTCCAGTTTGCCATCGGTTTCCAAGTAGCGGACAACTTCGTCTCCGAGCAGGTGATAGTTGTGCTTTTCGGCCTTGGCGTCTTCTTCGCTTACATCGTTATTGCCGTAGAGGTATGCCCAGATAACGTTGCGGAGCAGGTCGGCATTCAGTTTCTTTTTCGTGTTGTCGTCGGGGCAGAGAATCTTGAGCAGGAACTTGTCTATCATCATGGAATTCAAGTTCGCGAGCGTCCCGCACTTTTTGACCCAGTGCAGTCTGAACCACTGTTCCAGTTTTGGGTCCGGAAAAATCACCACGGGTGTCTGGAACGGGTTTCCCCAGGAACCCTTGACGGCCTCGATGAGTTCGTCGGCAAGGTCTTCTAGGTTCAGGGAAAATTTCAGGTGCAGCATACCGACAATATATTTAAATCGGGACCGCAGAAACGATTAGCTTTGCGCTTCTTCGGAAGATTTGCCTGTGATGTCGCTTATTGCAAATACGGCGTGGTCCTTGTCAAGGCCCCAGAAAATTTCAATGCGGAAGAGTTTGCACGGTGTCGTAGAAACATCGCGGAACGTTGTGGAGTAGGACCCTTCCTTTTCGAGGCGCGAACGGATATAATCGGGCTGGATGTATTGGATTATCCTTGCTCTGTCGTCTTCGTGAACGTTCTCTACGATGAAGTTTTCCGCCGATTTCATATAAGTGAGGCTGCCATCGTAGTAGCGGTCCGTGACTTTTTCTCCTTGGAATGTCGTAACCGATTTGTTGGCCAAGTCGGCGTAGTAGGCAACGGCGTAGCGCTGGGTGAATGCCTTGGCAAATGTCCTTGCGTTTTCGTAAACGGCGCGGTTCACTTGCTCGTTTTCAAAATTGACAATGTCGTTGATATCGACGAGGCCGACTACGATATTGGAGGGGTTGTTCTCGCTTACGATGAACTTCGCATTGTGCCAGCAGTAACCTTTTTCCAGTTTAACGCGGCAGCGGAACTTGATGACTTTTTCTTTGCGGAGTCGCTCAAGGAACGATGGATGCATGCCTCCCTTGAGGTATTCCGGAAGGTCGCTTGGATGGACAATCCTTTCCATGAAAAAGTTGAAGTTGTCCACCGAGAATGTGTTGGGCGGGGTCTTGTGGTCGATGGCGATAATTCCCTGCATGAATTTTGCCGAAGTGTGGATGCGCGTGACTTCGTTGTTCTCGATGTTGATATGGCTGATGTAATCGAAATCATCGGCGAGGCCCGCAAGCACGGATGTAAGTTTCTGTGTTTCTTTTTCCGAGGAGATTTCTTCTACGCTCAAGACAACGCATTTTTCGCCGTTCTTATTATACCCGAGAACAGCCTTGCTCCGTACCCAGAAGACTTCGCTTGCGAGCAGCCACCGGGCTTCAATGGATTCTGGCTCCCCTGTGACTAAGATGTGCATGAAGTTTTCTTTCGAGAAGAACCTGTGACAGGGAATCCGGTCTTGTTCGTGGACGAGCGAGTCAAAAATTTTTGCAACGCTAGAGAAAAAATCATCCGAGAACGTAAAACGCATCGCAAGGGAATCTAGGTTTGTATTCCTGTTGCGGACGGTGTGGTCGAAGGCCCCCGTGAACGGGTCGATGAAATACAGTTCGTTGATATTGTCGGCGAGGGCGTTGAGGTTTTCCAAGTCGTTGCTTTTTTGCTTTATCGTTTTCGTGACAGCGGTAATTTCGTTTTCGATAATCTGTCTGCCGTTCTTGGTGATGATGGCGGCAATGAACAGCAATGCACCCAAAATGAATGTTGCTTTGATGTCAAAGAGGGCGACTGTACCGAAAATGGATGTGAGGTCAAGGTTCTCGGCGGCGAGATTGACCGCCTTGTTCAGTCCGAGGAATCCCGGCGCGACGTTGAGGACGACATCTCCGCCGAATTCAGCGAGATTTAGGTCTATTAGCCCGGAGTAGATGCTGATGGGGATGAGGCAGAAACTGAAGACGATAGACCAGAAAATGGAAATCAGGCCAATCTTGATAGTGAACCAAAAATCGTAGTAGCGAGTGGCGATGATGAGCGGGCCTGCAAAAAGGACCCATTCCATTTGCCCGAACAAAGTCGAGACAATGGTGGCTAAGGCGAGTATGTACAGCGAGATGACCCACTTGAGGAATGGACCTCTGCCGTTTCGTTGCTTGATGAGGAGGAACAGCAGGATGCGAATGATGTTTCCCGAGATGATGAGGGGGAGGAGGAGGTCGAACGGGATGAACGAGTCAAGAAGCAGGAGCATGAAAACCAGGGCAACCGAGATGATGCAGATGATGAGCATCAGGTTCCCCACAAGCAGGTTTGCTTCGCTTTCGTTCCTGTTGAGTATTTCGTCGGATGTCGTCATTTATTCCTCTTTGCCACAGGTTCCTGCCATAATAAAATAATCTTTTTTTCCTATATTCAAAACGCAAAACGAGGTTTTATTATGGAAATTAAATGGCTTAATCCCGATGCGAAGTTTGACCGGCTTGTGCTGGCGGGCGATATTGGTGGTACCAACACGAACCTTGGCCTGGTCGGCTACAAGGACGGCAAGTTTACCCTGATTCTTGAAACGGTGTGCCCCTCCAAGGACATCGACGGCCTCGAAGCGCCCATCCGCGAGACTCTCAAGATTGCGGCCGAGAGCAACGCTGCCCTGAAGCCGAGCCACATCTGCATCAGCGCCGCTGGCCCTGTGGGTTGCAACAAGTGTGTGATGACGAACCTCCCGTGGTGCGTTGACGGCGAAGCCCTCACCGCAGCGACCGGCATCCCGACGCTTGTCATCAACGACTTCATGGCCATCAGCTACGGCATCCCCACACTCGACGTGGACGACCCCAAGCAGATTTTCAAGCTCACGCATACCGACGGCAGCCAGCCCGCTCCGCAGAAGGCGACCAAGGCGGTTATCGGCCCAGGTACCGGCATGGGCGTTGGCTTCCTCGCTTTCGACGGCGAGAAGTACATCCCGGCCTGCTCCGAAGGCGGACACTCCACGTTTGCCCCGTTCGACAAGGATTCCCAGGAATTCCACGACTACATGGAAAAGAAGATTGGCACCGTGCCGGGCGTGGAACCGCTCGTCTCGGGCATGGGGCTGCGCAACATGTACGAATGGTGGAAGGAAACCCGCGGCGTTCCCGATAACGAAGCCTTCAAGAAGATTGAAGAAACTGAACCGAACGATCGCCCCAAGTATATCAGCCGCGCCAGCGATACCGACCCAGTGGCTGCCGAGATGATGCGCCTGTTCGTGAAGATGCTCGCCCGCTTTGCAAGCGACGCTTCTACGTTGTTCTTGCCGCTGGGTGGCCTCTACCTGGCTGGTGGTACGGTGCAGAAGGATTTGCGCTGGCTCGAACGCGACAACCTGTTCATGCAGTGGTTCGAGAAGAATTACAACCCGAACATCCGTCCGCTTTTGAACAAGATTCCGGTGTACATCATCAAGGATTACAGCATCAGCCTATACGGTGCTGCGAATGCAAGCTTGAATCTGCAGAAGTAGCGGATTTCCCTAATCTTTGCAAAAATGGCGGGCTTTGGCCTGCCATTTCGTTTTTCGCCCGAGTCCGCGTTTGTTTTTTTGCCTTTCAGAAGATATATTTAAAGCATCTTTGGGTTAACAGGGAACAAATGGAGTTGGTCTTATGGATTCTTTCTTGAAAGGTCTTGTTATAGCCTCGTCTTTTGGGGCGTGTCTTTGCACGAACGCCTTCGCGCAGACCAAGGTCGTTGTCGACCCGTCCAAAAAGTACCAGGTTTTCGAGGGCTGGGGCACGAGCCTCTGTTGGTGGGCTGTTCTTGTGGGTGCCTGGGATGATGCGAACCGCGACCAGTTCCTGGGGGCGCTCGCCGACCCCGATACGGGCCTGGGCTACAATATTTTCCGTTACAATGTCGGCGGCGGGGACCAGCCTGGTCACAATCACCTTACGAAAGGTGACGGCGGCGGCAAGGTGCCGGGCTACAAGCCGACAGAGAAGGGCGACTTTGACTGGACGGCCGACCCCGCTCAACGCGGCGTCGCCCTCAGCCTCAACAGAATGGTCAAGGACCCGATTTTCGAGGCGTTCAGCAATTCCCCTCCGTGGTGGATGACCAAGAGCGGCTGCGTTTCGGGCAGTAACGACGGTTCCGACAACCTGAAAGAAGATTACTTCGACGACTTTGCGGATTACCTTTCCGAAGTCGCACTCCACTTCAAGACGGAATGGGGGCTTACGTTCCGCACGGTCGAGCCGTTCAACGAACCGAGCGCAGGCTGGTGGAAATCGAATGGTGGCCAGGAGGGTTGCGGCTTCAAGAACAACCAGTCCAAGATGATTGTCGAGCTGGGCAAGGCTCTCAAGAAGAAAGGGCTCTTCCCTGGAACGTCCGTGAGTGCGGCCGACGAGACGTCCATCAAGCAGGCGCATGACCAGCTGGGCAATTACACCTCCGAGGCGCTGTCTTACTTGGGCCAGGTGAACACGCACAGCTATTCCGACGGTAGCTACCGCAAGCAACTTTACAACCGCGCCTTCAGCATGGACAAGCGCCTTTGGCAGTCCGAGACGGGCCCGCTGAGCAAGAACGGCGACGAGCATATCGCGCTGTGGATGGCGAATGTGATTATCCAGGACTTGCGCGACCTGAAGGCCG
>JAEERM010000169.1 GCA_016285835.1 Fibrobacter sp. | reverse complement strand
AAGAGGTATATATGGCGATGAAACTGGTATCTTTTGCGGCGCTGTCCGCGTTTGCTATTCCCGTGCTTGCCGCGCAGAACGTGGTCAAGGTCAACGACCTCCATCCGGGCATTGCCATCAACAAGGACCACATGCTGGCTGCCGACCTTGCCATATGGAATCCGCCAACCCGTTACTTCGACATGGCGCCCGCCTTGGTTGATGGCGGCTACAATGTGTTCCGCTTCCCGAACGGGAGCTTGTCGAACGATTACCACTGGAACGGTTCGGGCAGCTACGACAGCACGGGCCTCTGGACTCCGAGCGAAAAGGAATGGACGCCCGGGTTCCTGGGCGAGACGGTTTACCGCGGGACGACCAAGGACAACTGGGGATTTGTCCGCCGCAGCCACTTGGCCGACGGCAACATGGAAACGATGTGGTGGGGCGAAATCTTGGACCCGAACGATCCGCCCTGGATTGTCGTGGAGTTCAAGGAAAAGAAGGACTTGGATTCCTTGATTATCGATTGGGGAACGCTTCGTCCGAAGTCTTTCGAGTTCTCGTACTGGACTGAAGATTATGCGCCTTATCCGGGCGTACACCAGGGCCTGGAAAACAAGCTGAAGGTTGTGGGCACGGTGAAGGTGACGTCGGAACAGTCAAAGTACAAGTTCGCACAAATCAAGGCGCGCTATGTGGCTATCCGCTTCAAGACTCCGGACTTGCCCAGCAAGGGCGTGCAGGTGCGCGAGATGAAGCTTTATAGCGGCAGCGACGACCTGCTTGCCGGTAATGAGTACAAGTTCTTTGCGGTGTCCACTCGCAACGGCGACAAGCCGCGCACCGACTGGACGAACATCAAGTGGCATTTCGAGGAGTTCATGGCGTACATCTCCAAGATTCCTAACGCACAGGCGCTCGTCTGCGTGAATGCGGGAACGGGTACGGTCAAGGAAGCTGCCGCATGGGTGAAGTATGCAAACGTGAAGAAAAAGTACGGAATCAAGCAGTGGCAAATCGGCAACGAACTTGACGGCGAATGGGAGGAATCCGGCCCGCTGTCGGCAAGGCAGTATGCCGCCCGGTTTGTTGAGTATGCCCGCGCCATGAAGGCAGTGGACCCCTCCATCATTTTGCACGGGCCGCTGTTCAGTTCGCATAAGATGCAAGAGAAGGGTGCCGGTTTCGGGGACGGCAAGTTCTGGGTCGCTGAATTCCTGCGCATCGTGGGCGAGGCCGAAAAGAAGGACGGCAAGCGCTATCTGGATGTGTTTGACTTGCACACCTACCCGTATTGGGCTCCCGATAACTTGAACGCGAAGGACATGCTCAAGGCGACGATGGATGTCGGGCACAATGCCGATACGCTGGATGCCTGGATGAAGCGTTATCTGGACGGGGAACGCCGTATTTCGCTTTCGGAATTCAGTACGTCTGTGCTGGGGAGCGAAATTTGGATGGACTACCCGCAGGCCGCCGGCATCGCGAACATTTTTGCGCAATACGCGGTTCGTTTCGGCAACCGCTTGCAGGCTCTGCCCTGGGACGCTTTCGGTAACGTATTCGAGGGGCCGGATCACACGTGGGGAACCGTCAGCATGACGGCTCTTGTCAAGGAAGGCTCCTGGAATAAATTGCAGAGCCTGGAACTCACTGCGGAATACTTTGGCGTCTACATGGCGTTCAAGCGCTTCCTCGAAGATGGCTACTCCGTTGTCCCAGTGAAGAGTTCTACAGAAAACGTGACTCCGTATGCCATCTGCAAAAACGATAGCTGCCGAGTCATGCTTATCAATATGACCGATTCCAAGCAAGTTGTTCAGGTGGACCGTACAAGCGGCGCTTCGGATAAAGTGCGTACGGAAGTTGATGTGTTTGGCCCGGATCAGTTCAAGTGGGTTGGTGACCAGAAGGATGCGTACCCGTATCCCAAGATGGGCCCGAGCGGGCGTCGTATGGATCCGAACAAGAGCAAGGATGTTGAAATTCCCGGATTTGGTTTGGCTATCGTGCGTATCAATCCCCGTGTTGTCGGGCTGGATGCTCAAACGAAAGCGAAAGCTGCTGTGCCTGAGATAATTGCTGCTGCGCTGGAGAAGAAGGTCCTGCTTGCCGGGGATACGCTGGACTTGTTCGTGACTGCAAGGCAAGAAGACGGGCAGTTGACTAGTGGTATTGTGAAAATTGCTAACTGGGGCAAGGCTGGGACGCTTACGCAGCCTGTCAATCCGGATGATGGCAAGTGGAATTCTTCCATCGAGAGTTTCCATGCGAAAATCCCCGTGCCTGCAGGAATCTCCAACGGAAAACGCGAAATTCAGGTGGTATTACAGGGCTTGGGTAAGAAACAAACCGTGCTCAAGGTTCCGTTCCGCATCCGCGGCGCCTACCGCACCACGAGCGTGATGCAGAATTTCGACAATGGAATCGATGCGGTGGACTGGTTCCCTGTTGTCAACGGCGACAATGCGACTTCGATGGATGCCAAGGTGTATAACGGTAATCCTCCGCTCGGTGGCTACATCCGTCATGACTTCATCGTTGAACAGCCGCCTGACTTGGGTTGGCCCAACTACTCTGGCGCCTATTATGTGCTGCCGCCTGAGGTGAAAAAATCGGTGGGTATCGTGTTTGACTATGCCACAACCCACAACAACCCGCAAGGTTATATAGAATTGCAGATTATGAGCGAACAGGTGAAGGACTACGACGAATTTATGATTCGCCTCAAGAACACGCGTGGCAACTGGGTTCGCGACACGCTCATCTGGGAAAATATGAAGCAAGAAGGCTGGGGCAAGACAATCCCGCAGCTTGACCCGACCCAGATCAAGAACTTTGCGTTCCGTGCACGCCACAGCGGCAAGGGCTACATCAGCCTCGACAACATTTACCTGTTGCAAGAAGATGGCAAGGAAGTCCCGATGCCCAAGGGCTTACGGAGACTGCGGTAAAAACGGATCGCATCATCCCGTGATGCTCCGTATGTGAAAATCGCCGGCAAGTTGCCGGCGATTTCTCGTTAATTCGTTTAGCGCTTGTCCCTGTCGATCCAGGGCCTTGCCGTCTGGCCGGTGTAAATCTGGCGCGGACGGTTAATCTTGCTCTGCGGATCGTCGTGCATTTCCTTCCAGTGGGCAATCCAGCCGGGGAGTCGGCCGATGGCGAACATCACGGTAAGCATGTTCGTCGGGATGCCCATGGCGCGGTAGAGAATGCCCGAGTAGAAGTCCACGTTCGGGTAGAGCTTGCGCTCGATGAAGTAGTCGTCCTTGAGGGCGGCTTCTTCGAGCTTGATGGCGATATCCAGGAGCTGGTCGTGCACGTGTTCGCGTTCGAACACCTGGTACATAAGCTTCTTGAGCACCTTGGCGCGCGGGTCGTAGCTCTTGTACACGCGGTGGCCAAAGCCCGAAAGGCGGAACGGGTCGTTCTTGTCTTTCGCCTTGTCCATCACCTGCTCGATGGTCATGCCGCTCTGCTGGATGCGCAGCAGCGTTTCGAGCACAGCCTGGTTTGCACCGCCGTGGAGCGGGCCCCACAGTGCACAGATGCCGGCGCAAATGCTCGCGTAAAGGTTCGCCTGAGAGCTACCCACCATACGCACTGTCGACGTGGAGCAGTTCTGCTCGTGGTCGGCATGCACGATGAGGAGCGTGTTGAGCGCCTTTTCCATAATCGGATCCGGGTGGTACGGGCGAGCCTTGCTGCTGAACATCATGTTGAGGAAGTTGCTGCAGTAGCTGCGTTCCGCTTCCGGGTACACGAACGGTTCGCCGATGCTTGCCTTGTAGGCGAAAGCGGCGATGGTGCGGATCTTGGAAATAAGGCCCGCAGTCGTGAGCTCGAAAG
>JAEERM010000061.1 GCA_016285835.1 Fibrobacter sp. | reverse complement strand
AGTTGAATTTCGCAGGATAATCTTTCGGGAACATTTCCTTAAAGGGAGGCATATTCGCGCTTTTATCGAGCCAAAGGTCTAAGAATAGCGAAAACTCAAAATCACCGGAATACTTGACAAAACTCTCGAATATTTTGGGCAAGCATTCAAAAGCTTTGCAAGATGCTATGACGGAATCGGTTCTTTGTGGACGCAGTTCGTTTCACGGAGCAAACGACTACGGTAGTGTTTCGGCAGAGAATTGATGTTCATTTTTAAAACCTTCTGAACCACTTGTTGAATACGGGGTCGCTGATATAGAGACCCGATTCTCGCTGTTCCACTATATCTCGATCTATCAAAGCCTTCTTTATCCGAGGAATGTTCGACTTGGTTCCGAGGCGATAGGTTTCCAACACCTCCTGCGACAGGAAACCGTTATGAATTCCCGCAGCAATCGCCCGGAGCATATTCATCTGGTAGCTGGAAAGCCCTTCCGTCTGCTGCATAAAGAGCGCTGAGTTCTGTGCGATGAGTTCGTTCATGGCAACATCAATTATTTCTGAAGATACCTCACGCTCAGTGTGCAGCATTACCAACCAGGCAAGCTGTTGCACATAAGAAGAATAATTCTCCACCTCGCTGCAAATTCTTGAAGCCTGCTCTTCATCAATGCGAAGTCCCTGCTTTTTGAATTTACCGCAAATAAAGGGAACCCAATTTTCAGTAGAAATGACGCCCAAGTAAATGGCATCGCCAAACTGGTAAAAAGGCATGCTCTTGTTCTGGAAGATGTTCGTTAGCAGATGCTTCTTGCTACCAAACAAGCAATACGAAACATTCTGCTGCAACTGCCATGCGCCACGAAGCCGTTTCTGTACAGAGAGCGAATCAGGAAATTCGCCAATCTGTTGAAATTCGTCGATACAAACAACGATGCGCTTCTTTTGCTTTTTTGCGATATTTTCAGCCAATTCTAAAATTTGCTCGGGAGCGTATTCCTTCGGAGTGATACCCAGCGAAAGCGAAAATTCAGACGTCAGGTCCGGCCCCATGCTGATTTTAGGCGAAACCCGGCTCAAAAAATTCTTCGCATTTTGCAGGATAGAATCAATCTTTGACGAAGTCTGCTGCAAGACCGCGGTCGCAAGTTTATTGTAGAAATCGTATTCGCTGCGGCAGTCAAAGATGTCCAAATAAACGACGAGGGCCTTTTTCGGATTCACCAAGCGGCCAACATGGCGAACCAGGGAGGTCTTGCCGATACGACGATTAGAGATAAGCAAGGTGTTTACCCCGTGCTCAAAATTCGCCTTGAGCCTTTTGGTCTCGGCTTCGCGATCCGTAAAGTTTTCGCCCTCGACCACATAACCATATATAAAAGCGTCGTTCATAAGAACCTCCGCCTATAATATACATTATTTTTTGTCGGTACACAATATTGTGTACCAAAAAGTACACAAAGTTGTGGTCCACAAGGTTGTGTACCAGAAGGAAGGTCTCATTTCGCCCAAATTGGCTTAAAAAGCGTACCAAACCAACCATTTATGCTTTTGAGGCATAAATAATATATATTTATGCCTATGGAACTACGGACTCTTAAATACTTTTTGGCAGTGGCGGAACAGGAAAGTTTCTCTCAGGCGGCGAACAATGTGCTCTTTGTGACGCAGCCGACGCTTTCGCGCCAGATGCAGGAACTCGAAGAAGAAGTCGGGGCACAGCTCTTTGTGCGCAGCAACAAAAAGACGACGCTGACCGAAGAGGGCCTGCGTTTCAAGAAGCGTGCGCAAGAAATCATGGAGCTCGTGAAGCACACCCAGAAGGAATTCGCCGAATCGAGCAAGGAAGAAATCACGGGCGACGTGTATATCGGCGCAGGCGAAACGCAAGGTTTCAAGCCCATCGCGGACGCCTGCAAGCAAATGCAGAAACAATATCCGAAAATCTGCCTGAACATTTCTAGCGGAAATGCGGAAGACGTTACCGAGAAACTGGACCGAGGTTTGATTGATTTCGGGTTATTGGTAGAGCCCGTCGACAAAACAAAATACGAATACCTGACGCTCCCCGACCGAGACACATGGGGACTACTGTTGCGCAAGGATCATCCGCTTGCAAAGAAATCGAAGATAATCGCCCGTGATTTTGCGAACATTCCGCTGTTAGTTTCACGACAAACACTTGATTCCCGAGAATTCACAGGTTGGCTCGGGCGAGACTTGAAATCGCTAAACATTGTCGGCACTTACAACCTTATATACAATGCCGCCGTCTGTGTAGAACAAGGAATGGGAGCCGCCCTCACGCTTGAACGCCTGATAAACACCGGGAATGACAGTCCCTTTGCGTTCGTGCGCATTTCTCCCGAACGTACCAGCGGTCTTGTGGTCGTCTGGAAAAAGAATCCTGTATTCAGCAAGCCCGCCGCGCAGTTCCTCAAATTTTTGAAGGCGGGACTGGAATCCCATTCTATTAAGGATTAAAACGGTTGTACGATTTGACACAACCATCGCAAATAATATATTTTGTTCTAGGTCTTATGAGAAACCGCCACAAAAGAACTCCCATTTTCATTCAAACGCTCGGTGCGCTATTGTGCGTTTTTTTGTGTAGCTGTTCTACCCCTACGATTTCCGACGATAATTCACAGAACGAATTAGACAAAATTTCCAGAGATTCTGAGGATAAATTAGACGACTCTTCTAGAGAAAATGTAACAGAGCAAGAAAGCACCCTGATTACGAAGGATATTTTGGAATATTACGTATTCGATACACTTCGTTCCGTCTTGTATTATCATTTCAATGGCATGTGTTATGCTAAGAACGGGAAATTGGTCTGGGATCCCGAAATGGACCATTATTATGAATTTTACAGTTATAGTCTTTCGCATGATACACTATTTTTTTCCAATTCGTCTGACCTTGTGAAGACGTATTTACGCGAAACGAATGATGGTAGCGCCCTAGGCGGCAGATGGATTCTGCTGGAAGACGAAAGCGAAATTTTTACTCCGGAATACCTGATTGTTTCGGGTCTCACGGCCGTATGGGAGTTTTCCATCAAAGAAAATGCTCCCGTTACAAGCACGAATGCATTTACCATAATGATGCAGGACATTGTCGCTGAACAGGACGGAACTGCGCACCCCCATCAAGGAGACTACGATTGGGGACCTGATTGGTATTTGTTGTTCAGTAAGTCTAATGAGAATCATTTAACGGATGATGAACTATACGAGTTCTGCGACCCCTGCGAAGATATTGTGCGGACCAATACGTCCATTAAATTTAAAAGAAAAGGAAAGCAGTTCAAGATTTCCATGGAAAACACCGTTCACAACGAGAAAAAGATGAGCTATTTCTTTAAAATCGCCACTGATGGGAAATCCTGTGTATTGCATCCGGAGATGATTGACGCGACTAAAGACGTGTGCCTGGTTAAGGAGTATATACCAGACGATTTAATAGAAGGCCATACATACGTGGCCCTTGGATATAAAGAAGATTTCGATAAATTTGTAAAATGCTTCAAAGGTTTGTTTGACTGACAAAGTACAGGATTATAAGGACATTATCCCACATTATAGAGAGTTTTAAAACGGTTGCGCGCCTAGGTCGGTGTTGCCGTCCTTGACTTTCGCAAGGATTTCGAGGCCCGTCAGGTCCTGCATCATGCGGATGTTGTCGTCTTCCATTTCCAGGTTTCCGCTAGAACCGCAGCGGTTTACGATGAGCCCACGGACATCGAGGCCGCGGCTGCGAGCGTATTCCACCGTGAGTACGCAGGCGTTAATGGAGCCGAGTGCCGCCGTCGTCACCACGAGAATCGGGAGGTTCACGGTCTTGATAATGTCTTCGAGAAAAATCTTTTGTTGTTTGTCGCCAGAAGAAATTGCGCCGACATCATAGCGGATGGGGCAAATGATTCCCCCGCTGCCTTCGGCAAAAATAAACTCGTGGCGAGCGCATGCTGCCTCAAAATCGGCTTTGACCTTCGTCAACTCCACGGGATTTCCTTCTTTGCGGGCAGCGAGATGCGGAGAGACTGCCTCTTTATAGACATAGCTTACGAGCTGTTCCTGCGAATCAGGAAGATTTGCAATGCGTTTTACGTAGTCGGCGTCACCGGCGACCCATTTGCCGTCGCGGAGTTCTGCGCCGCTGAGGGCGGCCTTGTAGTAGCCCGCATCGATACCGGAATCGCGCCACTTTTTAACGAGAAGAGCTGTGACGAAAGTTTTGCCGACATCGGTTCCGGTTGCTGTAACAAAATATCCCTTGTTCATAAAAAAAGTAAACAGTGGTTAGTGATTGGTGGTTAGGAATAGTGATGTGTCATTCAGAGAGAAATTTTCCTTTACTGGATTAGAATGACGATTATGTTTTTAAAATGAGTTACATACTAGTTTGTCGATTTTATGATTTGAGCGATGGTTGTTGCAGCGATCTGGAGTTGTTCATGCGTATGTGTTGCCATCAGGCTTGCGCGGAGGCGGGCTTGCCCCTTGGCGACTGTCGGATAGCGAATCGCGGGAATCAGGATTCCCTGTTCTTGAAGCTTTGCAGAAACTTGCATTGCCTTCGCTTCGTCGCCGATAACAATCGGCACAATCGCCGACGGAGACAAATCAACGTTCACGCCTTCGCGCCGCAAAGCATCGCAGAAAAATTTCACGTTATCGCGCAGATTTTGAACGCGTTCAGGATGTGCTTCGATGTAGCGCAAGTTATTGCAGGCGGCAGCGGCAACGGCAGGAGCCATCGCTGTCGTGAAGATAAAGCTGCGTGATTTGTTCTTTAAAAATTCAGTCAGTTGCTTCGGGCCCGCCACGAAGCCGCCTTCGGCGGCGACGGCTTTGCTCAAAGTCCCAACGGTCACGTCGGCGTGAGCACAGCCGTAGTGTTCGGCAAGTCCGCGCCCGGTCTTGCCGAGCACGCCCGTGGCGTGGGCTTCATCGATCATCAACATCACACCCTGTTCCCTAGCAATTCGCAGGAGTTCCGGCAAATTTGCGAGGTCGCCATCCATACTGAAAACAGCGTCTGTCACGATAAGGCCTCGGAAAGGCCGCGCATCTTGTTTCGCCGTGGCATTTATTGCCGCATTTTCTGTGGGCATTTCACGTGTGCTAAATTCTGCTTTGGCCGCCGAAATCGCGCGTTCCAAATCCGCCATATCGTTATGCTTATAGACAAAGCACTTGGCACGGGAAAGGCGGATACCATCGATAATGCTCGCGTGGTTCAGTTCATCGCTGAAGATAAAGTCGTTCTTGCCGCACAAAGCCGAAATCGTGCCGACATTCGCCATGTAGCCCGTGTTGAACGTAATGGCGGATTCTTCGCCTTTGAATTTGGCGATAAATTCTTCCAGTTCCTGATGCGGAGTCTTGTTGCCCGTCGTAAGCCGAGCGCCGCCGCTACCTGTTCCCCACTCCAAAACAGCCTGGGCCATCGCCTGCTTGAGTTCATCGATGTTTGCCAAATCCAGGTAAGAATTGGACGCCAGCAGAATCTGTTCCTGCGAAGCGCCGTTGGGCATGCGGATTTTCACCCGCGACGATTCCGGCGTCTCCATCAAGCGCATCGAGCGATAAGTGTTGTTCGCCCGCGCCGCTTCCAAAGCGTCTTTCGTAAAAATGTCAAGAATACGACTCATGCTCCGACATCCACCAAAACTTTCTTTTTCTGCAAGTACTCGATGCATTCTTCGGCAGAGGCCTTGCGCGAATCAAACAAGAAAATGCGGCCTCCGTTTTCGTCGCCCATTTCCTTCATCTTCATGATGCGCACATAGCCGAGTTCCTTGCTCGCAACATAGCCCGTCACATAATTCGGGTCATCACTCACACAAAATTCCGCAACCATCCCGGGGGCATTCGCCACCTTGGTCGCCAGCACAATCGCTTCGTTAAAATGGTTCTTGCAACCATCCACTTCGCTGGAATGCAGCGCATCCATGTAAGTCGCACGCACACCGCGTTCGTGGTCAGGTTCCAGACGCTCGCCCGTCGCGATATCGTACAGCATCACACCACGCATCGGGAAAGTTGCCCGCAAGAGTTCCTGCAACTTTTCACGGAGCCCGCAACCAGAACCCATCAGCGGAGTGATCAGTCCAAACGCCTTTTCCAGCCCTTCCTGCCACGTATCTACATCGATACGCGTCACGGGCAAAGCCTTCAAAATCCGAATATCGCTTTCGTGAACCTTTTCGATTTTCACGTTGATAAAATCCGGATCGCCCTTGGAATGGTTCATGGCGCGACGCACCATCGCCGTACACACAGCCTCTACGGAATCCCGGCCCACAATGCGTTCGGCACCGGAAATATGCTGTTCGTGTTTCTGCTCGCCTTCGTCCACTTGCTGCGAGGCCCGCATTTTCAAACTATAATATTCCATATCACTCATGAAATTCGTCTTCGCCTTCTACGACAGGCGCGGGTTCACATCCACCAATCATCTTGATGGCTTCGCAAATGCGGTCAACTTCAGAATCGGTCGTAATGAGCGGAGGCATCGTGTAAACATAATTGCAGAACGGCCTGAGCCACACACCGGTTTCGCGAATCACGCGCAGAATATCGTCTGCCGAAGGTTTCGCCTTCAGTTCCAAGACTCCGATAGCACCGAGAACTCGCACGTCGGCCGCATTTTCAAGCGAACGGAGCGGTTCCAAATTCTGCTTCAAACGCTTTTCGATTCGAGCGACACTCATGGCATAATCGCGACTTTCAAACAGCGAAAGCGAAGCGATTCCCGCGGCACATGCCAACGGGTTCGCCATGTAGGTAGGGCCGTGCATAAAGGCAGGAATCTTACTGTTCGTAATCGTTTCAGCAACCTTTTCGGATGCCACGCAAGCTGCCATCGTAATGCTTCCGCCCGTAAGCGCCTTGCCGATACACATAATATCCGGCTTAATGCCAGCATGCTCCATCGCAAAACGCGGGCCCGTGCGGAAAAAGCCCGAAGCGATTTCGTCCAGAATCAACAGGATGCCGTAGCGGTCGCAAAGTTCGCGAAGCGCCTTCAGGTAGCCCGCATTGTAAAGCCACATGCCGTTTCCGCCCTGAAACACGGGTTCGCAAATCACGGCAGCGATTTCATCCTTGTGTTCCTCGACGACACGCTCCATCGAAGCGAAATCCGTCGGATTCCAAGCCTCGTCAAAGCGGCAGTTCGGGCGTTCCGCAAAATAATGATGCGGCATGATTCCACGGAAAAGCGTATGCATCCCATCAGGGTCAGAAAGCGCCATCGCGCCTGCGGTGTCGCCGTGATAGCCGCCCTTCAAAGCAACCAACTTGCAACGCTCCGGGCGCGAGAGCGAATGCTGGTACTGCACCGCCATCTTGGCGCTGCATTCTACGGCGATGCTTCCCGAATCTGCAAAGAAAATCTTGTTGAGACCTTCCGGCAAAAAATTCACCAGCTTTTCACCAAGTTCAATTGCAGGCTCGTGCGTAAAGCCGCCGAACATCACATGGCACATCTTTTCGCTCTGTTTCTGAATCGCCTCGACGATTTCAGGGGCGTTATGCCCGTGCGCCATGCACCACCAACTCGATACAGCATCGATTAATTTCAGACCATCGGCCGTTTCAATCGTCGTTCCATGAGCGGATTTTGCCAAGAACCTGGCCGGAGTATTCTTCAGCGCCGCATAGGGGTGCCACAAATGCTCGCTATCAAAATCAAGTAGCTTTTCCATTTGGATTCAAATATAGAAAATTCCTATTCCGAACACATTTTATATATTTTTTCCTTATGAAGAAGATACTTGTAAAAGTATTTTTTTTGCTATTAAAAGGATAAAAAGAATGCTCAAAATCGAAGCCTACAGCGAAAAGTACACAAATGATGCCATTGCAATCTGGAACGACATCGTCGAAGACGGTATCGCGTTCCCGCAAATGGAAACGCTTGACACACAGACGGGAGACGATTTTTTCAAGTCGCAGTCGTTTACGGGCATCGCCATCGACGCCGACTCTGGCGAAGTAGTCGGACTGTACATTCTTCACCCGAACAACGTGGGGCGCTGCGGGCATATTTCGAATGCAAGTTATGCGGTCAAAAAGAACAAGCGCGGCCAGCACATCGGCGAATTTCTCGTGAAAGATTGCCTTGCGAAGGCAAAGGAAATCGGCTTCAGGATTTTACAATTCAACGCGGTTGTTGCCACGAACACGTCTGCACTCAAGCTCTACAAGAAGCTCGGCTTTACGCAGCTCGGCGTAATTCCCAAGGGATTCCTGCTCAAGGACGGAAATTACGAGGACATCATTCCGCACTATATCGAGCTATAAACGCCCCTTTTGTAAAATCCATGTAAAGTGGAAATAAAACCTTTGCGAAACCACCTTTTTTAGCATTGAAAAACGTCACCAGACTTGTTATTTTGACAATGTATGATTTACATCGTTGAAGATGACGCCGAAATTCGCGAATTGGAGACGTATGCGCTCAACAGCAGCGGATTTGAAGTCAAATCATTTGACTGCGCAAAGTCGATGAACGAAGAGGTCAAAGCAAATATCCCCGACCTTTTCATTCTCGACATCATGCTCCCCGGAGAAGACGGTCTCAGCATTTTGAAGCGGCTCCGCGCACAAGAAAATACAAAAAATGTCCCCGTCATCATGCTCACAGCCAAAAGTACCGAGCTCGACAAGGTGAAGGGTCTCGACCTGGGCGCAGACGACTATATCGCAAAGCCTTTCGGCATTCTGGAATTCGTCTCGCGCGTAAAAGCGCTGCTCCGCCGCGCAGGCTCCACAAATTCTACAGCAGAAGAACCGAAAATAATAACGCTCGGTGAAATTTCTCTCAACGAAAGCATGCGTACCGTAAAAGTAGGCGGCAGCAACATTGAATTGACCTACAAGGAATACGAACTTTTGAAGCTGCTTCTGTCACACCCGGGACTTGTCTATTCAAGGCAGCAGATTCTGGAAAAAATCTGGGGCATCGATTTCAAAATGGACACACGAACGGTGGACATGCACATCAAAACACTCCGGCAAAAGCTCGGTGAGCAAGGCTCCATCATCCAAACCGTCCGCAATGTCGGGTACAAAGCCCAATGAAAGACCGAATCCGATACAGTCTGATTTATATGGGGGTACTCGCCGCCCTATTTGCAGTCTATTTTACGATGCGAGTTTTCGAAGGCGAAATGGCGGAACAGCTCAAGAGTCAGTTGCGCGAAAACCTGAGCCTGATAGAAACAGCTTATATCAACGAGTCCCTTGACTCGACGCCCGAGAAACTAGCAAAATTTGCCAACAAAGACCTCCGCATCACGCTCATCGATTCGAAAGGAGGAATTCTCTACGATAGCGACGCCGAAGCAGTCAAGATGGAAAACCACAACAACCGCGAAGAAGTCATTGACGCCTTCGCGAAGGGAGCTGGCGAAGATCTCCGCTATTCATCGACATTGCAAGCCAAAGCGTTCTACTTCGCTAAGCGACTAAGCGATGGAAATGTTCTTCGTCTCGGCATGCGCCAAGCAAACTTACAGCAAGTCTATTCCAAGACCATTCCCTATCTTATTGCACTCCTCGCAGCCATTGTCGTTGCAGCCATCCTCATCGCCATCGGGCTTAGTCGCGCATTCATCAGCCCGTTACAAAAACTCGTTGACCAGTTAGGCACTCCCGAATGGAAAAACATCGAGAACGTCTATAAGGAAATTGACCCCCTTGTAAACACCATCCGCAAGCAGGACCTTGAGCTCCAACTGACGATAGAACAACTTTCAAACGAGAAGCAGAAGATTTCGCACCTAAAAGATGAATTCACCGCCAACGCCTCACATGAGCTAAAGACCCCGCTAACATCCATTTCGGGCTATGCGGAACTTATCGAAAACGACATGGCAAAACCCGAAGACATCAAGGTCTTTGCGGGAAAAATCCACAAGGAAGCGCAGCGACTTCAATCCATCGCGAACGACATCATCACGTTATCGAAACTGAATAATTGCGAAAACGAGCCATTCGACCTCAGCGAAAAGATCAATCTCTGGAATCTCTCGCACAGCTGCATCGAAGGGCTCATTCTGAACGCAAACAAAAAATCGATTCAACTCACCTTAGACGGTGACCAGAATGCCGAAATCCAAGGAAATTCCAAACTGCTCTTCGAAATGATTTTCAACTTGGTCGATAACGCCATCCGTTATACGGAACAAGGCGGGAAAGTCGTCGTTCTTGTGGAACCGAACGCCATTGTCGTGAAGGACACGGGTATCGGCATCCCCAAAGAATGCCAATCCCGCATCTTTGAGCGTTTCTACCGCGTCGACAAAAGCCGTTCCAAGGAAACCGGCGGAACGGGCCTCGGGCTTGCCATTGTAAAACATATCGCCGAGGTTCTCCACGCCACAATTCACCTAAACTCGACCGTAGGTTTCGGCACCGAAGTCCGAATCGGGTTCACCCCTTTTTCAAAAGCAACTAAAGTCGTATGATTCTAGCCATTTTAAAAATGATTGGATGCCTTGCGCTCCTCATGTTCGGCATGAAAACCATGAGCGAAGGCCTGCAAAAACTTACCGGCGGACACCTCCGTGCTGTTCTCGGCACCATGACCAAGCATCGCGTGGGCGGCCTTTTGACGGGCACCTTCGTCACCGCCGCCGTACAATCCTCGACCGCAACAACCGTGATGACCGTGAGCTTTGTAAACGCAGGGCTCCTGACATTGACGCAGGCGATTCCCGTAATCATGGGCGCAAACATCGGCACCACCGCTACGGCGTGGATTATGTCGATTTTCGGTTTCCAGTTCAACATGAGTAGCTTCGTGTGGCCGATTTTCGGACTCGGCATCGCACTTTCTTATGTGCGCAAGAATAGCGTGCGCAGCTTTGGCGAATTCATTTTCGGGTTCGCGTTCATGTTCCTCGGGCTCACCACATTGCGAGAAAATGCGGTAGCAATGGATCTGTCGCACAACGAGACAATCATCAACTTCTTTGCATCGACGGGTGGTTGGGGCATCTTCAGCACGCTCCTGTTCCTTTTGCTGGGCGGCATCCTCACCATGTGCGTGCAGTCTTCGGCCGCCATCATGGCCATTACGCTTATCCTGTGCAGCAGCGGCGTACTCCCGATCTACCAGGGCATCGCGCTCGTGATGGGCGAAAACATCGGTACTACGGTCACTTCGAACCTGGCGGCCCTCTCGGCCAGTACGCAAGCAAGGCGTGCGGCCCTCGCCCACATGCTTTTCAACATATTCGGCGTCGTGTGGGTGCTCATCATCTTCAATCCATTTGTGAACATGGTCTGCCATGTGGTCGGTTTCGACCCGACCTTTGTGCCGCAAACAGAAGAGCAGATTGCCCAGGCAAGCGTCCGTGTCACCTATGCGCTTTCCGGATTCCATACGGCATTCAACCTGTGCAACGTCATGTTGCTCATCTGGTTTATCAAGCCCATGGAAAAGTTGATTTGCAAAATTATCCGTGAAAAGGAAGACGGCGAAGATTTCAGCATCAAGTTCATCAGCGGAGGCCTCATGAGCACTGCGGAACTCTCGCTGTTCGAGGCCCGCAAGGAAATCATCTTGTTCGTAGAACGCACCATCAAAATGTTCCGGTTCGTTCCAGAATTACTCCGTTTGAAAGACGAAGACGAATTCACAAAGCTCTTTGCGCGCATCGAAAAATACGAAGGCATCAGCGACAAGCTCGAAATGGAAATCGGCAAATATTTGAACAAGGTAAGCGAAGGTCGCCTAAGCCCCGAAAGCAAGACAAAACTACAATGCATGCTCAAGGAAATCTCCGAAATTGAAAGCATCGGGGATGCCTGCTACAACATGGCTCGCGTACTTAACCGCAAATTCCGATGCAACGAGGACTACACCGAAGAGCAATACAACCGTATCGACAACATGATGAAATTCTGCGACCAAATGCTGGAACAGATGAAATCTGTAGTTGAGGGGAACCCACAAGCAAGCCCGAAAGCGGTCTTAAAACTTGAATTCGAAATCAACGATTACCGCAAGATGCTCAAGGAAATGAACGTCAACGACCTCAACGCACAACGCTACAGCTACCAGATGGGCGTTCACTATATGGACTTGATCAACGACTGCGAAAAACTCGGCGACTACGTGGTCAACGTTGTCGAAGCTCACGTAAACCACAAGTTGACAAAGTAAATCAGTCGAACACTTTCTTTTTGCGTTGGTCACGGCCAATCAAAATAAGGCTCACGACCACGCCGGCGAGGAGCGCAACCGAAGTCACGATCCATGCGGTAGAATGCCCGCAGGTCACCTGGAAGAACAGCACCGAGAGGCTCCAACCGATGATTGTCTGGAACACCATCATAAGCGTTCCGTAAAAACGCCCGAGTTCGCGGAAGGCAGTCCCCATGGCGGCAAGGCACGGCACATAGAGCAAGATGAACAGCAGGTAGGCAAGCACTTGGAAGTTTCCAAGGTTGAAATGAGCCTGCATCGTCTTGTATGCGCCTTCGTTTCCAGCATCTTCGCTTTCTTTAATCGCCTTTTTGACTCCCAGCGGATTCGCAATGGACGTAAAGACTTCCACCAAGTTCGCCGGGACACTCACAAGAGCATCCTTCACCGTCGATTTCAGGCTAAAGCCTTCGTCCGCGTTCTCATCTGGAGTCGCGTCGACCTCCCCCTCGCCGCCCGTGCCCTCGATGGCATACAGCGAATTGAGCGTACCGACAATAGCCTCTTTCGCGAAGAGCCCTGTAAAGAGCGCCACCGAAGCAGGCCAGTTGTCGCGTTCGACACCGAAGGGTTCGAACACCGGCGTAATCACCGTACCCACGGCACTCAGCACCGACTTTTCATTATTGTCGTTGCCGAAGCTCCCGTCAATGCCGACGGAGCCCATAAAGCCTAGCACCGTCACCATGATGAGCACGACTTTGCCTGCACGGAAAACAAATTCCTTGAGACGGAGCCATGCGTGGCGGAAAAGGTTACGCACCTTGGGCAAATGGTAAGGCGGCAGCTCCATGATGAAGGTAGATTCCTTGCCCATGAAAATCGTATGGCGCAAGAGCAGTCCATAAATCAACGCAATCACGATACCCGTCAAATAAATTCCGAACACAAGCGTTCCCGCGCTTTCGCCGAAAAATGCCGCACCAAACAGCGCATACACCGGGAGGCGTGCGCCGCAACTCATGAACGGCACCAGGAACAAGGTCAAAAAGCGTTCGCGCTTGTTTTCGAGCGTACGCGTGCCCATGAGCGCCGGCACCGAGCAGCCAAAGCCAACGATCATTGGCACGAATGCCTTGCCCGGGAGCCCAAGAAATCGCATAAAGCGATCCGCCACAAACGCCGCACGCGACATGTAGCCGGAATCTTCGAGGAACGAAAGGCAAAGGAACATGAAGAAGATGACCGGAATGAACGTCGATACCGTCTGGATGCCCGTACCGATGCCGTTCGCCAAAAGCGCCACGACAACGCCCGGCGCGCCAATCTTCGTCAGAAGTTCCGTCATGCCGTCCACGAAAATTCCGCCGAACAGAATGTCGAAGAAATCGATGAACGCGCTGCCGACCTTCACCGCAAACCAGAACACCAGATACATGGCGATAAGGAAAAGCGGAATTCCCAAGATGCGGTTCAAGAAGAGTTTGTCAAGTTTGTCTGTACGCGTGCGCTTAGTCGTATTGTCGCGAATGACCGCCTTCGCGATGTCGCGGGCATAGGAGTAGCGGGAATCGGCCAATGCAAATTCCACCTCTTCGCCCAAGTCCTCTTCAATCTTGTCGTGCGGGATTTCGACACCGAGTTCGTCGGCGAGTTCCAACACTCGCCCGCTATGCTCCAGGTACTGCACCGCCGTCCAACGCGGGCTTGCGCCGAGCTTGTCGGCCACAGGCTTGAGCGGCACCGAGATTTCGTCAATCAGCTTTTCGAGGACTTCAGAATGCTTGACCGCCTTGGGGAGCGGCAACTCACGGCTGTTATGCAACAGCTTGTGCAAATCGTTCACGAAGCCTTCGCAACTCTTGGGCGAAACGGCCGTGAGGCCAATCGCCGTCACGCCGAGGATTTCTTCGAGCTTATGCAGGTCCACATGGATACCGCGACTCGCCGCAATGTCCATCATGTTCACCGCCAAGACCATCGGCACGCCCTTTTCCATCAGTTGGCTCGTGAGGAACAAGTTGCGTTCCAGGTTCGTAGCATCCAGAATGTTAACGACCAGATCCGCCTCACCCTTGAGCAAGTAATCGAGAGCAGCGCGTTCGTCTTCGGAGTTTGCAAACAGCGCATAGATACCCGGCAGGTCCACCACGCGAATCGTGTGGTTGTCGAGTTTGAACTGACCTTCTTTCTTCTCAACAGTTACACCCGGCCAGTTGCCCACAATCTGGTTCGAGCCGGTGAGCGAGTTGAACAACGCAGTCTTACCGCAGTTCGGGTTACCAGCAATCGCAATCGTGAAAATCTCTTTCTCGATCGGCATCAGACTCTCCTCAGCTTAAGCACATTGGCTTCTTGTTTGCGGAGCGAAAGCCTATACGAAAGCACGCTGACCTCTATCGGGTCGCCGAGCGGGGCCACCTGCAAAACCTGCAACACCACACCACGCACAAGCCCCATCGACAAAAGTTTAGACTTGTACTGAGAATCACCCGTGTTGTATCCAATAATTTCGGCCTTGTCGCCTTTTTTAAGTTCCGAAAACTTCGGTTCGATATTCATACACCAACGATTTACTTTTTCGTAGATTTAGCGGCGGTTTTCGACTTTTTCGCCGACGATTCCACTTCTACGGGATTCACAAATTCTTCAATTTTTTCGAGCGTCTCCGCCGAAAGAATGTGCTCCATGCAGCAGGCGTCCTTGTCGGCAATCGCCTCGGACACGCCGAGCTTGATCAGAAACCCCTTCAACAGAATGTGACGGTTCAGAATCTGGGAAGCGACGAGAGCACCTTCCGAAGTGAGTTCGACACCACTGTAAGGCTCCTGCGTCACAAGGCCCAGCTTCTTGAGTTCAATCACCGCCTTGGCAACCGACGGCATCTTGACCTTGAGCGCAGCCGCAATGTCGCGGACACGGGCAATCCCGTTCGCAAGGCGCAGCATGTGCACCATTTCCAAGTAGTCTTCGAGGCTCTGGCTTAACTTTACTTGTTCCATAGGACGGCTCCGATTAGTCGAAAAACACACCTTGTTTATTAGTCATAGCTAAATTTAGAAAGCCTTGGCTAATTAGTAAAGGCTAAACCTTAAAAAGAACACCAAAAAAGCCACCCTGCTTTCGCAAGGTGGCCAACTGATTGAGGTTGGAGTGAGTTTAGTCTGCAATCGGAACGATATAATAAGCCGTTCCGGTGGTTACATCCATTTCCTTGGTGACCTTGCCACTGGCGATATCGTAGCGGTAAATAGCACCGCCCTTCTTGTCGGCATGGCCCACAAAGACGCTCTTGCCATCGGCATCGAGGTGGATGGAAGGTGCGAACCACGGAATAGTCGGGCTGAGGCCCTTAATTTTTTCAACAGTCTTCTTGTAGATATCGATGACTACAAACTGCCATTCGTAATTGTTGTAGTTATTAGGATCTTCAAAGCTTCCGAAGAAGCCTAAGAACTTACCTTTGCCCATATAGGTACCACCGGACATAAGGTAGTTGTTATTGGATTTCTTGCCATCGTAGGCGGCTTTATGCATGTGGAATACGTAATCCTTATCGAATTCCGTCTTGCCCTTCTTAATGCGGACCCAGCCTTCTTCGGCCCCCTCAATCCAACCCTGGTTGCCGTAAGAATAGAAGTAAATGTCGCCCTTTTCGTCGGTAAACGACATGGTGTTGTTCATATCGTCCAGAGCGCCGAGAGCAGCCACCTTGTCGGTGTAAATAATAGTATCGACCTTATCCGAAGCTATGTCAATAACGGCCACGCAACCGCGCAAGCTTGCAATCCTGCTCGTAAAATCAGAAAACTGGCTTAGCGAAACAAACATCTTGTCATCGCGAATCACAGCAGAGCTTGGAACCGTGCTTACGGCACCACTTTCTTCGTCAATATAGCCGGAAAGATCAATTGTTTTCTTTGTCTTAAGAGTCTTCGGGTCAAGCGCTGTAATGGCATCGCCCAAGGTCTGCTCCACATACATTTTGTTTTTGTCAACAAACTTCATCATAAGGGCGTTTGTTCCCTTAAACTTGGCGGTGGCAACAGCCTTGTCTGCCATCTTGCCGTCTTTGATTTCGTAACGGGAAAGAGTGCTGTTTGCGGCGTTATCCGCAGCAAGCACATAAACGGAACCATCGAAATAGGCGACAGCACCCGAATTCGGAGCTTCGATAAAGTCTTCGATGACGCTCTTCTGATTTGCAGAAAGCGGAGCAACACCCACATACTGCGAGGTTTCCATTATGAAGGAAAGGAGGTAGAGATCGCCAGTTTCTTTGGACGGCTCTTCGCTAGAGGCGCTGGAACTAGAGTCATCGCCACAGGCTGCGAGCATTCCGGCCAAGGTTAAAGCAACTAGAGATTGCTTCGCTACGCTCGCAATGACATTGCGTGATATTGTATTTTTGAAGAGGTTCATTTGTTTTTCCTTTTGTTTATAGTGTAAACTTGATTTTGGTAGCAAAGGCTCGACCAGGTTTAGATTCACCATACTTATCGTAAACGAGTTCGTCCATAAAGTTGCGTACTTCAAAATTCCATGAAACTTTATTTGCGAGAATCGAGTATTCCACACCTAAATCTTGCGAGAAGGAACTAGGAATAGTTCGGTCCTGTTTTTTGGATACTTTCCAGGAGTAGTAATATTCATCGGTATAGTTTGCAAGCCAATAAAGTTTGAAGAAGTCATCGCGGAAAAGCAAGTCACCTATATGGAATTCTGCACCGAAGTTCATATAGAATGTGGGAATATTCGGCACCGTCAGTCCCTCTGCAATCCCATAAGCCAAGTCCGCCTCGCGGCTTTCAGCATCTTGCTTGGTGAAATTGTAAGAAAGCGAAATGTATTCGTTCACATCGATTGCGGCATCGATTTCAAAGCCAGTTGTCTTGGTTCCCACACTATTATAATACGGGCGCGGAACGGCGGCATAATTATTCCAATAAATACGGTCGTCCATAAGCATGTAGAACCAGTTGAATTCCAAATGCAGTTTCAAGAGCAATGGAATCTGTCGCAAGTCAAGTTCAGTACCCGCTGTAAAGTTATCGGATTTTTCAGGTTTCAGGTTCGGAGCGCACTGTACGTACATTCCGTCGCCAAAGATTTCTTCGCGAGTCGGGAAACGCAGACTATGCTGGTAGCCACCCTTCACGGCAAATTGATCAATAATAGACAGTTGATCAATCAACTTTATGCGCAAATTTTCGCTATAGCCAAAATCCTTGTTGTCAGCGTAGTCATCCGTCAACTGTTGCATTCGATTTTCGTCATCCTCTTCGGCTTCGATGACATAATAATAACCCTTGATACCCGCCACATTCTGGATGCGTTCGTTCCAAAAATTATTTTCGAGAGAAAGTCCCGACACCACCGAATGGCTGTGGCCTGGGAAACCAGCATTATTGAGTTTTTGGCCTTTAAGGGCCTGTTTATCCGTTGCGTCTTGCGATTCGTAGCGGTACAAGCCACTCCAAGTAAGAATATGGTTCTGCGTAAAAGCGTAATCAAAATTCCAAGGGGAAATAAAAGTCTGATTTTCACGTTCTATGTGCTCAGCCCCACCCATCGTGATTTCGCCAAAAGCATTTTTACTTTCGCGTACATTGTCCTTTTCCCAACTGTAATAATATGTATGGCTAGTGTCGACAACCGCCTCTTTGCCATAAGCATAACTCACAGAAAGGCCCATCGAAAGTCCCTTCACAAACAGGTTCGCCTTTTCAAGAGAAAGGTTCACTCCGTACGACTGCGCATTTGCGGTAGCCTCTTCGACGCGGTGGGCATTCGATTGAATTTCTTTATCCATCGCATTGTAAATCACGCCAAGAGTCATGCGATCAAAAAAGAACCTTTCGAACGAGACGTACGGCAGCACATTGTAACTGTAATAGCGATCATGATCACGCGTTACGGTCGTATCCATGTAGGGCGTGGTGAATTCGTAATCATTGTCGGAGTAATTATAGTAGGCCGAAATACCCGTAGCTACAGAACGGCTCTTGAGCGAATCAACAACCCAAACATACTTCGCGTCAAGCGAAACCTTATGCGTATTGAAACTCCCGAAGCTATAGGAACCTGTTACGGAACTCTTGGGCAAATCATGTGTCACGATATTGATTACGCCACCCATGCCATCGGTCGCGAAGCGTTCAGGTACGTAGCTCTTGTAGATTTCGATGCGGTCAATCTTATCGATGGGAATATCATTTACCGAAAGATTTCCGTTGCCGTTATCGACGGGAACGCCATCGACAAGCACCTTCACGTTCTTGCCTTCCATGCCACGGATGTTGATTTTGCTTTCGCTACCCATGCCTCCCGACTGGCGGATTTTCACGCCAGAAGAACGATTTGTGGCGTCTGCGATTGTGGCGCTGGATCCCTGCAGTTCCGTAGCGTCCATCACCTTGACTGATTCGGCCTTGGTTTTCTTGTCGATAGGAGCCGCTTCGTTGATTCCTTCACCTTCAACGCCCATTTCATCAAGAACGGTTACTTCTGCATTCTTCGTCGGTGAATTTTTCACCGGAGCGCTTTCGTCAGCAGTAGGTTCCTCGGCAAAAACATCATCAAAATTTGTAATCTCTTCGTCGGAATTAGCCCCCGCCGATTCCTGCGCTCGCGTTGCAACCGCCGCGACAGCAATCAAAATAATGGCAATGGTTATCAGTTTGTATACAAAAAAACGTTTCATCGGCCCCAAATTGAGAAATTGGGGCAAAAAACATCTACTCCAAAAGGTTTAATGGAAATCCGTTTGGAGTAGA
>JAEERM010000060.1 GCA_016285835.1 Fibrobacter sp. | reverse complement strand
TGCCTCCCGTTATGCACCAGTCCACGGTCTTGCCGTTGGTCGCTGTACTTTTGCCACGATAGAACAGGATTTCGCCGGCGGCAATCTTGAAAGCCTTCTTGGCTAGCCATCCCTCGACCTTGTCCAGAATGCTTGCTTTTTGATAGGTCTTTGTCGCGGGGAATCCGAAAGGTTCTGCGCCTTCGTTCCACGAAAACTGGATGTCGCCCTTGGGGAATTTCTCGCCGGTATATTCTTTCCCGTTGTCGGTAATGGACTTTACAGTCAGCGTTCTCGTTTTGCCGCCGTCTTTTTGGAGGGCGTATCCGAATGTCTTGCCATCGGGAGTGATGTTTATGCGGCCAGCATACATCGGCGTGGCGGCAGTCGGGTTGAAATTGATTGTGCGTTTTACAATTTTCGTTGCCTGTACGGTTTGCCAGGTCTGGTCCATGTAGGCATAGCCTTTTACGTTCAGGGTGTCATCGTTGTAAGCAATCTTGCCGGAAAAACGCCCGTAAGGGATGTGAATGTATTGCCCGAACTTTTCGCTGCCGATTTTCCAGATTCCGTTCCCCATCACCATGCCAGGTTCTGCGGATTCGAAGGTGACGTCGAGTAGGTATTTCCCGTTCTTGTCGGCGCTGAAGAAAACTCGGTGGCCTTTACCCGGTTTGTTCTGCATCAGGTATTCGCCCTTGATGTCGATGGTCGAGGTCGCTTTGTCAGCCTTGAGCCTTTCTGGGGGGTACTGCCTGCCGATGGTGTAGGTTTTTCCCTTGAAGTTCCAGAATGTCATGTCGCAGCCGATCTTTCTCCCCGAACCGGGGACGACCATAAGCGTGTAATTGACGAAGGCGCGGGTACCGTTGTCAAAGACGAACTGGTACGACCATGTTTCGTTGAAATCTTCGGTCGAATTGGGGTGGGGCATGAAATCTTCGGTAGATGTCGGCCTGGGCTGCCCTGTAGGGGCGGTAACGTCCACGGCAAAACAAGCCTGGGCAAACGCTATTGCCAGGAGAACTGAAAACCGTTTTCCAAAGAACCTCATCATCTACAAAAATAAAAAAAGTGAACGGATAAAAAATGCTGCTTATCCGCTCACATTGTTATTTGTCGTTTATTTAGAGGCGCAGGTCTTTGCCGTAGCCCATTTTGAGCTCTGTGCGGCGGCGTACGACCATTTCGTTGAACAGGTCGGTCAGGCTGTCCTCTATGGTTATCATGGGTTTCCAGCCGATGCTCATTATCTTTGTCGGGTCGCCAATCAGCAGAGGAATATCGTTGGTGCGCTCAAAAATCGGGTCGAACCGGAAATCGACGCTGACACCGGCGATGTCCACCAGCATTTCGACGAGTTCGCGGAACGTGTACGATTTCCCGCAACAGATGTTGTACACTTCTCCGGAAGGAGCCGTGTCCAGGATCTGGATCATTCCGCGGGCTACGTCGCGCACGTCTACCACATCGCGGCTGATGTCGAGGCTGCCACTGTACACGACCGGCTCGGCTCCGTAATACTTGATTTTTACGAGTTGGTAGGTAATGGAGGGAATGGCAAAACGGCGGCTATGGTGCGGCCCTGTGAAGTGGAACGGACGCACGAATACGATGTGGAGCCCGTGGGCGTTGCGGAACTGGTTGCCGAGCAGTTCCATGCAGGCCTTCGATGTCGCGTAGGGCGTTAGCGGATTGGGTAGGTCGGTTTCCTTGTGCAGATAAGTTAACTGTTGCTCTGTCCGGCCATAAATTTCGCTACTGCTCAAGAGCATGATTTTGGCTCTGGGGACGACTTGTCGGGCGGCTTCCAGGAGGGTCTGCGTGCCGAGCAGGTTGATGTTTAATGTTTCGTAAGGCTTCTTGTAGCTGAGCCCCACGGAGGATTGGCTTGCCAGATGGTAGATGTGCGTGGGCTGTACCGCCTGCATCATCTCCAAGACTTCCTTGAAGTTGAGTAGATTGCCCGTAAGGTATTCTACTCCGTCGACTTTTTGCCAAGGTTGCGGCTGTTCGTCGCTGAAGCTAAAAAGTTCGCATGTTCCATTTAGGCTGGACAATATGTGGAAGCCGAGGGCTCCTGTTCCGCCTGTGACTAAAATACTCATACACTGCAGCTCCCCTGGATTGCTTTCCAGGATTTTTCGACAATCGCTTTGTCGATGTTGACCACCTTTTCGACGGTCCCAATTTTTGTGGGTAAAATATAAACTCGTTTGCCCTTGGAGGCTTTTTTATCGATGGACATGGCTTCCCATGCGGCTTCGGTATCAATAGCGAATTGTTTCGGGAATCCAAGAGCGTCCAAAAGGGCGTTTTGCCTTGCTTCGGCGGCGCTGTCCAACTTGCCCAGCAATACGGCGGCCCTTGCCGCAACGCGCATGCCGAGGCTGACGGCGATGCCGTGGCTGAATTTTTCGTAGTGGGTCAGCTTTTCGATAGCGTGGCCGAAGGTGTGGCCGTAATTCAGGATGGCTCTCAGCCCGTTTTCCTTTTCGTCGATGCCGACGACTTCTGCCTTGATTTGGCAACTGCGGAAAATCAGGTGCTTGAGCGTTTCGAAATCGTGAGCCTTTATCTGGTCTACGTTATTTTCCATGTAGGCGAAGAAATCTTCGTCGTAAATCACGCCGTACTTGACAATTTCGGCAAGGCCGGCCAAATATTCGTTTTCGGGCAGCGTGCTCAAGACGGCAATATCGCAGACAACGGCTTTGGGCTGGTAGAATGCCCCGATCATGTTCTTGCCTTCGGGGTGGTTCACGGCAACTTTACCGCCCACGGAACTGTCGACCATCGAAAGGAGCGTTGTCGGGAACTGGATAAACGGGATGCCGCGCTGGTAGGTGGCGGCACCGAAACCGGCCATGTCGCCCACGACGCCACCGCTCATTTGCAAAAGGCAACTCTTGCGCGTGTAACCTCTGTGTAGCATAAAGCTGAAAAGCTGGTTCAGATTGTGCAAGGTCTTGTTGCGTTCGCCGGCCTGGAACTTGAAAATGGGGCAGTGCCTGGCTTGCCCGCGCAGTTCGGCGAGCTTCTGGTGCTGGGCCTTCGCGATAGAAGTGTCCGTGCAGATGAGGAACTCGTATTCGTCCGAAAGCTGGAGGCCTTCCAGCATGGCGCCTGCCGCGGGGATGATGTTCTTGCCGATGAAGATGGGGTAGCGCCCGCCTTCGCTGGGGTAGACATCCAGTGCGTGGTTTTCCCAGAAGCGCAGCATGTGCAGGATATGCTCAATGACAAGCCCTTCGCTGCTTTCGTTGGAACTTTCGACGCTGAAGTCGGCACAGGCGTAGTTCTTTTCCCTTTCCTTGAGCATCACCTTGATTTTGGCAAGGCGTTCCTCGTCGCCCAGGTTCGCGAGCAGCGGGCGGGTGTTCTTGCGTCCGATGCGTTCCGAAAGGACTTCGGGCTTGGCCCACAGGCGAATGATTGTGCCGTTTTCGCGGATAATCTTGAGGTTTTCGGGTTGAGTGAGTGCTCCGCCACCAAGGGATATCACGTGCGGATTGTTGCTTTCGACAATCTCGGCGATAACATCGTGCTCCAGTTTGCGGAATGCGGCTTCGCCGTCTTGTTCAAAAATTTCGTTGATGGACTTTCCTGCGCGTTCCACAATGACGTTGTCCGTGTCGATAAACGGGCGACCCAGACGTTCGGCCAGGGATCGGCCGGTACGGCTCTTGCCGCTGGCCATGAATCCGGTGAAGAATAAATGCTTTTTCATCTTAATCCTGTAATCCCTTGCGCATGATGTTCACGAGGAAACTTGTTGTTTGGTTTGCGGTTTCTGCGGGAAACCACTTTTTGAAACTTTCGAGGCCTTGGTGGACCAGCATCCCTTCGCCCGTGACAACCTTGCATCCCTTGGCTTCGGCCATTTGCAAAAGTTTTGTGCGCGGAGGCGTGTAGACGATGTCGCAGACCACTTGATCGCTGTGCAGGCATTCTGCTGGGAGTGGGCTTTCGTTGTCGTTCGGGCTCATGCCCACCGATGTCGCGTTGATAATAATCTTGTTGTTGGCGGACACGTCGGCAAATTCGGAGAAGGTGACGACTTGGACTCCTTCGCCTAATCCGTTGGCCAGCGCTTCGCCCTTTTCTCTGCTGCGGCAGACGATGGTGAGCTTGTTATGCTGTTCTACGAGTGTGTAGGCGATGGCTTTGGCGGCCCCGCCGTTCCCGAGCAGGGCAACGGTCGTGTTGCTTGGGTCTACGCCGTGTTCTTCCAAGTTCCGGATGCAGCCGTATGGGTCGGTTGTCGTTCCGCAAAGGGTGCCACCGACAATGCCGTCTTTCCAGTAGAGTGTGTTCACGCTGCCCGTGAAGCGACTAATCGGGGAGAGTTCGTCGATGAGGCGCGGTTCACCCGTCTCAGCATCGATAAATTGTGTCTTGTACGGTATGGTGACATTTGCACCGCGAAACTTCATGGCGCGGAAGCCATTTATGGCGTCTGCGAAATTTTCTGGTTCGGGGGCGTAGGGTAAATAAGTCGCATTGATGCCGAGTTCCTTGAACAGGGCGTTATGCATGAGCGGGGACTTGCTGTGAGCGACCGGGTGCCCGAAGATGCAAAGCGTTTCAGTCTTTCCGTTTATGGAAGCCAATATATCCTCACTATGTCTTTCCCACCTGGGGAAAAACTCTAAATAAATCCATTACAAAGATATATTATTCTTGAATGAAGAGGATTCCCTTAACCACCAACCACCAACCACTAACCACTATTCATTGACCACTAGCCACAATTTCTATATTTGGGGGCGATGAAATTACCCGTAGTTTGCATTATCGGACGTCCGAACGTAGGGAAGTCCTCCTTGTTTAACCGCATCCTTGGCCGCAGGGCCGCCGTGGTGAGCGACCGTGACGGTGTGACCCGCGACCGCCATTACCAGAATGCGAACTACAAGGGCCATGAGTTTGTTGTCGTGGATACCGGCGGATTCCTGCCGGACGATTCCATCGACGTCCTTGCGGATAGTGTCCGTAAGCAGATTTTTAATGCCGTGAACGAATCGGACCTGGTGCTTTTCATGGTGGATGTCCGCGTGGGCATCACCAAGCTCGACCAGCAGTTCGCCCGCCTTGTCCGCAAGCTCGACAAGAAGGTCATCCTGGTTGCGAACAAGAGCGAAAACCAGCGCGACCGCCAGGAAAGCTATGAATTCCTCAAACTCGGCTTTGGTCAGCCCCGCACCATCAGTGCGCTGACGGGTTACGCCTGCCTGAGCCTTTTGGACGAGGTCATCGCCGTGCTGCCGACGCCCGTGCTGGGTGAACGCCGCGAAGAACGCCCCATCCGCTTTGCTATCCTTGGCCGCCCGAATGCTGGCAAGAGCACTCTGCTGAATTGCCTCATGCGCGAGGAACGCGCTGTGGTTTCCGACATCCCCGGGACAACCCGTGACTCCATCGACTGCGATTTCGTGGTGGACGGGCAGAAGTTCGTGGTGACCGATACGGCCGGGCTCCGCAAGAAGGCCAAGGTCGAAGACGAAGTGGAAACGTTCAGCAACATGCGCACGCTCGAAAGCATCCGCCGTTCCGACGTGTCCGTACTGATGGTGGATTGCACCCGTGGCATGGAAATCCAGGACTATCGCATCATTACCGAAATCCGCAAGGCCGGCAAGGGGCTCGTGGTCGTCTTGAACAAGTGGGACATCCTCCCGAACAAGAACGACAAGTCCTTCGACCACATGGTGAAGGATTTCCTTGAGCGCGAACCGATGCTCGAATACGTGCCTATCATTTCGATTAGCGCCAAGGAAGGCCAGCGCGTGAATCGTGTGGTGCAAGCCATCCAGACGGTCTATGCCAACTGCCGCCGTGTGCTGGGCCGCGACCGCGTTGCCGAAAGTTTTGCGAATTTCTTGCAAGAAAAGGCTCCCCCAAGCCACAATGCCCGTGTGGTTGCGCTGACTCGCGCCTGCCAGATTATGGTGGAGCCGCCTGTGATTGCCATCGAAACTCGTACCCCGGAACTTGTGGACGAGTCGTACAAGCGTTACTTGCTCAAGAAGTTTTATGAGGAATTCCAGCTGCAGGGCGCTCCCCTCCGCTTGAATTTCGACCAGAAGTTAACCCTCAGAAAGGATGAAGAACTTGCACAGTTTACTGAGTCTTCCAATAGCGTACTTGCTGGGGTCGATCCCCAGCGCGATCTGGATAGCAAAACTCGCAAAAGGCCGCGCGTTCGACATTAGAGACTACGGCTCCAAGAATGCGGGGCTTACCAATACGTTCCGCGTGTTGGGCTGGAGACCTGCGCTTCCTGTGGTGTTCATGGATTTGCTCAAGGGTTTCCTGGGCCCCTGGATTGCCATGAGGTTGTGCGAAATGCAGGTGGCTGCAGGCGGTGCGGATTACTCGCATTGGATTCCGCTTGTGGCGGGGCTCCTCGTGATTCTCGGCCATAGCTTTACTTGCTTTGCCGGTTTCCGTGGAGGCAAGGGCGTGCTTGCCGCGCTCGGCGTGTTCCTTGCTCTTTGCCCGATTACGGCGCTTGCAAGTTTCGGTGTGTGGGTCGTGTTGACCATTGCTACGAAATACGTTTCGGTCGGGAGTATCGGCGCCTGCTTGGCTCTCGCCATCATTTCGACGCTCGGCTATTTCGAAATGCCGTTCCCGCCGGAAAAATTCAACGAGGGCCTTTGGATTACCTGCCTTCTTGTGGCTGTTTTCGTGATTGTGAAGCATAAATCCAACATCAAGCGCCTTTTGAACGGCACCGAGAACGGATTTGGCAGCAAAAGGAAAACCCCGAAGGTGTAAATATTGTAGATTGTTATAAAAGGTCGCACCTGCGGTGCTTTGAGCAACGAGGTCGGGCTTCGCCCTGTGAGGTATGAGTTTTAGTTCGGCGCCAAGGGCGCGATTATGAAACCTCAAAGCGAAGCGTCCTCAAACCTCAAAGGGAGCCGAAGGCGACCGCGCTCACAGCTTTTTATTAGGAACGATATTATGAAAGTAACTGTACTTGGAACTGGTGGATGGGGCCTGACTCTTGGTCAGGTGGTTTATGAGAATAAGTGCGATGTCTCCTTCTGGACGAACTCGCAGGCCGAAGTGGATTTGCTTTCCACGGAACATCAGTATAAGGATAAACTCCCTGGTGTTATTTTCCCGGCGGATTTCAAGTATACGACCGACATGAGTGCTGCTCTCGAAGGCTGCGACATGGTGCTTATCGTGGTGCCGTCCCAGTTCATGGGCGGTGTTGCCAAGAATTTGGGCAAGTGGACTCCGGCGAAGGGCAAGGAACCTATCGTTGTCTGCGCGACCAAGGGTATCCTCGAAGGTACGAACCAGCTGATGAGCGAGGTGCTGCTCGAAAACGTTCCGTGGCTCACCGACGACAAGATGGTTGCCTTCAGCGGACCTTCGCATGCCGAAGAAGTTAGCCGCCACATTCTCACGGCGATTGTAGCCGCCTGTGTGAACGAGGAATCCGCCAAGCTCGTACAGAAGGTGATGAGCTGCTCTTACCTGCGTGTTTATAGCTCCACAGACATTATCGGTGTGGAACTCTGCGGTTCTGTGAAGAACGTGATTGCCATTGCTTCCGGTGTACTCTATGGTCTCGAGGCGAGTGGCAAGTACAAGATTGGCGATAATTCCCGCGCGGCGATTCTTACCCGCGGCCAGGCGGAAATGTGCCGCCTGGGCAAGGCGCTTGGCGCCAAGCCCGAAACGTTTGCAGGGCTTGCGGGTATGGGCGACCTTATCGTGACTTGCCTTTCGCAGCATAGCCGTAACCGCTATGTGGGCGAACATATTGGTAAGGGCGAAACGATTGACCAGGTCCTCGCCGGCATGAAGATGGTGGCCGAAGGCGTGCCTACCTGCAAGAGCACCAAGGCGCTTGCCGACAAGCTCGGTGTCGAGATGCCTATCGTGAATGCCGTCCATGCGCTCCTCTTTGAGGGCAAGAATGTGGACGATGTTATCAAGGCCATGTGGGGCCGCGAACTCAAGGAAGAAGTCTGGGGATAGTGAGAGTGAGTAGGAAGTAGACAGTAAACTGTCCTTCTAACTTCCTACCTCCTACTTCCTACTACCATCACCACAGCGCCTTGTGCGGCCTGGAACAGCATGGGGATATACCCGATGAGGGCTGCTGCAAGTACGGTGTCTGCGGGGATTCCGAGCAGTCCTGTAAATAGACTCACATTCACACCCTCACGAATACCGATGCCGTTGATCGAAATCGGCAGCATCGAAACCGTTATGGTGATGGTCATGAATACGGTAATCGTCGCGAGGTCCACGGGGACGCCCACTGCCTGGAAATAGGCATAGTGTATAGCGATGGAAGAAAGTTGCAGCCAAATGGAATCGAGGCCCGAAAGCAGGAATGCTTTCTTGTATCCGCGATAAATGGAGAAGGCGTCTTGCAACTTGAGCAGGAACGGCACCTTATTTGCAATGCCTGCGGGGAGTTTGATCTTGTCTGAAAACAGGCCGCCGACAATGATGAATACAGAGAGTATCGCTACGGCGCAGACGGCCCCTGTGTACATGGCGGGAATTTGGTAGCGCGAAATTACGAAGGGGAGCATCGCGAAAAAGCAGAGGAACATGGCGAGGAGCCCCATCACGCGCGAAATGGCGACTGCAGCAACGGAATTAGCCATGTTTCCGAATCGTTTGCCGAAGGCGATTGTCTTGACGGCATCGCCGCCGAATCCGCTCGGGAGTAAGTTGTTGAAAAAGTAGCCGAGGGCTATATAGGCGTAGAATGTGCGAAATTTGATTTTCTTGCCTTCGTCGAGCAATAGTCCGCGCCAGCGGTTAGCCTGAATGGCCATGCTGAACACGGTGCAGGCGAGGATGAGCCCAATCCATGGGAGAGCGGTTGATGTCCAGTGTCCACAAACTTCGGAAAGGGGAACTTTATAGAAAATATAGGCAAGTCCGCCGAAGCTTACGACGACCTTCAACAGGTTCAGGAGAAATTTCTTTGCCTTGCCCTGATCCACTCTGCACCTTACTTTGCCGCGACTTCGGCTGCAATTTCCCTGATTTGTTTTGCGCTGTTTTCCCAAGTGAATCGGTTCACCCAGGCATTGATTTCGGCATCGTACTTGCCCTTGGCGTCAATGGAAAGTTCAAGGGTGCGAGCTATGCTTTCCGGATCCTTCGGGTCGAAATACGTGGCGACATCTCCGCCGACCTCGGGAAGCGACGACACGTTGGAGCAGGCCACAGGCGTGCCGCAGGCGAATGCTTCGAGTACCGGGAGCCCGAATCCCTCGTAAAGCGAGGGGAGCACGAACAGGTCTGCCAAATTGTAGAAGTTTACGAGGTCTTCCTGGCTGACCATGCCGGCGTGGATGGTGAGTCCTTCGATTCCCAGGTCCTTTTCACGGGTGTTACGTGTGCGGCCTTCGAATGCCTTACCGACAAGAACGAGCCTGCAATCTTCTTTTCCCTTCATTTGGGCGAATCCTTCCAGGAGCTTGTTTAAGTTCTTGTGGGGGAGCAGGTTCCCGACGTAAAGCAGGATTTTCTTGTCGCGGGGAATGTTGTACTTTTCGTAAAGGTAGTCCACTTCTTCGCGGCTCTTACGGACAAATTCCTTGCCAACGCCCAGCGGGACGACCGTCATCTTGCTTGCATCCGCCTTGTAAAAACGGATTAGGTCGTTCTTTGTGCTTTCGGAATCGGTCATGATGTGATTCGCGCGTTTGCAGACGAACCAGAAAATGAACTTGAAATACAGGTGGACAATCTTGGATGGCAGGAATTCCGGGTAGACTAGATGGGTGAGGTCATGGATGGTCACCATCATCTTGCCGCGGTAGAACAGCGGCACGTTGCAGTGCGGAATGTGCAGAATGTCGGGCTTTGCCTTGCGCAGTTTGCCGTATGGGAACTTCAGTTGTTCTTTGTACCCGTAGATGCCGCTGATAAAGGGAATCTGAGCGGGAACTGAATCCTTGTATTCTTCAAGGTCTTTCGGGTCGCCAAGTGCTGTGCTGTAGCCCACATCCCTGAGCCAATGCTGGATGCAGGTGCCGATTCCGGACCGGCTCACCATGCGGGCGTCAATTGCAATTTTGGGAGTCGATTTCATGGTCGAACATCCATTTAAGAGTTTCTTCGATTCGTGTACCATTCCAGTAGCCGCATTTCACAATGCGCGAGTTGTCGCAGCATTGGTAGGGAATGTCGACAGGGCGTATTTTTTCGGGATCCTGGATAGCTTCAATCTTGACGGTGGCAAAACCGATGATGGTATCCAAGAGGTCACCGACCTTGTGTGCGATCCCAGAACCGACGTTGTAAACATCGTATTCCGTTTTGTTTTCCAGCAGCATGCGGTAAACGTGCACCACGTCGCGCACGTCCGAGAAATCCCGCCAGGCGCTGAGGTTCCCGACCTTGATGGTGCCGGACTGCCCGCTTTTTTCGATATCGGCAATCTGCTTCACGAAGCTAGGGAGTGCAAATGTAATTTTCTGCCCGACGCCTGTATGGTTGAAAGAGCGTGTGCACACGATTTTCATTCCGTACTTTTTACGGTAGAGCTCTGCGAAGTTTTCCTGTGCGATTTTAGAGATGCCGTAAGGGCTGCTGGCCTCGCGTTCGCTGGTTTCGCTGAGGGCGACGTTCATTTCGGCGGTCTGCGCGTATTCCTCGGCGCTTCCGATAAGGAGCGTCTTCGCCTGCGGTGCATGCTTGACGATGGCGTCGAGCAAGTTGATGGTGCCGACGACGTTGACCTGTATCGTTGATACCGGGTCTTTCCAGGAGGCTCCGACCGAACTGATGGCTGCGAGATTGACCACGTAATCGGGCTGTGTCTTTTCCAGGAGGGAATCGACGCCTTCGCGGTCCAGGAGGTTCACTTCCGGGATGTCGACTGCGGTCACCTTGTGCCCTGCGGCTTCTAGTTCCCTTACCAGGTAGCCACCGACAAAACCGCTTGCCCCGATGACTAGAGTTTTCATTAAATCTTGCCTTCGGCGAGGAGTTTCATGTCGCTTTCGACCATGCGCTGTACCAGCTGCTCGTAGCTGATTTCTGGTTCCCAGCCAAGGACTTTCTTTGCCTTGCTGGCGTCACCGATGAGCAAATCGACTTCGGCAGGGCGGAAGAATTGCGGATTTACCCTTACGACAACCTTGTCCGTACCCTTGAGGGTCGCGTATTCCTTTTCTCCTTCGCCGTGGAATTCAATTTCCATGCCGGCGGCCTTGAATGCAAGGTAGACAAATTCGCGAACTTTGTGCGTCTTGCCCGTGGCGATGACGAAGTCGTCGGCCTTGTCTTGTTGCAACATGAGCCACATGGCGCGAACGTAGTCGGCGCTGTGGCCCCAGTCGCGACTAGCGTCCATGTTGCCGAGTTCCAGCACATCCTGCTTGCCGGCCTTGATCTTGGCAACGGCAATCGTGATTTTGCGGGTCACGAATTCGGCGCCACGGCGTTCCGATTCATGGTTGAACAAGATGCCTGAACAGGCGAACATACCGTAGCTTTCGCGGTAGTTCTTGGCAATCCAGTGGCCGTAAAGTTTGGACACTCCGTAAGGGCTGCGCGGGTAGAAAGGAGTATCTTCGTTTTGCGGGATGGCTTGCACCTTGCCGAACATTTCGCTGGTGCTAGCTTGGTACACGCGGGTATCGGGCTTGCAGAGCCTGACGGCTTCTAAAAGTTTGGTCACTCCGATGGCGTTGATATCGGCTGTAGAAAGCGGGGTCTCCCAAGATGTCGTGACGAAGGACTGGGCGGCGAGGTTGTAAATCTCGTCGGGTTTGGATATTTCCATGGCTCGGATGAGGGACGCGGAGTCCGTCATGTCTCCGAAAATAAAGGTGACTTTGCCTTTGAGGTGTTCGGCGTTGTTGAAGTCCAGCTTGCTCTTTCGGCGGACAAGTCCGTAGACTTCGTAGCCTTTTCCCAAGAGAAATTCCGCTAGATAGGATCCGTCTTGGCCTGTAATACCTGTAATAAGTGCACGTTTCATGAGGTAAAAAATACAATTTTTTTCCATTCCGTATAATTCCCCGAAAAAAAACATATATTTATCTGTAATTTTGGGGGAATAAAGGAGGAAATAAATGAAACAAAAAATTCTTTGCAGCCTCATCTTGAGCTCATTTGTATTTTTTGCTTGTAGTTCCAATGATTCTGCGGGTGGTACGGAACAGGCATTGGATAATTTCAACAATTCAAATACGACTTTATGGCGTACGCTAGCTACAGAGGGCGTGCCGGAATATTTTGAGTCCGCTGCCGAAGAAGGCAAGTTTGACGTTAGTTCTTCGGCTCCTTCGAAGGGTCGTTGCAAGGCTCCTGCCTTGAAAATGGACGACAATACCCGCTATTTCGATGAACTGGAAACGATTTACCTGGAAGGCGAATTGGTGGATGGTGTTTGCGGGAAGGCTCTCCTGTTGAAGGATGGGGAAGTGGCTCCGCTCGGCGTCAACCTGATTGATTCCATGAAAGCCGGAACGGTAGAATTCTGGTTCCGTCCGGGAGAAGACTTCTATGAAGCTTCGGCTCGAACCCTTTTGGGTAACGACGGTGCCCGTGTGCATTTCTTCTACAAGAATGGGGTACTCTTTTTCCAGAAGAACCATGCCGACATCCATTACTTTGTGAATGGCGCTGTCACGTTTGAAAATGACTGGAATTTGGTTGCTGGCCAGTGGGGTGACGGCTACATGAGCTTGTGGGTTAACGGCAAGATGATTGCCCGTATGATACACGAGCACGGTTATGTGCCGTCCATGCGCGACAGACCTTTCGAAAACCTTCTCGTAATCGGTTTCAAGTCGTATTGCTGCATGGAAGGTCCTGGCCAGTACGAAGGCATGACAACTTCCGGTGCGTTTGACCAGTTCCGTATATCGAACATTCCTCGCTATAGTATGGAAAATGTCGATGAGGAGGATTCTTTGAATGTGATTCCCCTTGAGGAGGACCCTTCGGACGACGATTCCACTGATATTGATGTAGATATGGTGGCTACCAGTCCTGAAGATTCCACACTTTTGGCAGATGTGGATACTTCGATTTCTTTGTGGGCGACCTTTGATTTTATGGGTATGGATAGTTATTTTAAAAATGCGGACTTGCCGGAAGTTTCGACTTATTCGGGCGAATGCGAATCTCCCGCTCTTGCAAAGGATGAAAATACTTTGTACATGGATGAACTGGAAACAATTTATCGGGAAGGTGAATTGGTAGACGGTGTTTGCGGGAAGGCTATTTCTCTGAAAGATGGTGAAGTTGCTCCGCTTGGCATTAACCTGCTTGATTCCATTGAAGCGGGTACGGTAGAATTCTGGTTCCGCCCCAGTAGCGATTTTGCCAAGAAGACGGTGAGGACCATTCTCGGAAACGATGGTTCGCGTGTCCAGTTCCTGTATCAGGATGGCCAATTGGTTTTCCAGAAGAACCATGCTGACATCCATTATTTTGTCCGTGGAGAAGCGGTTCTCGATAGTGGTTGGAACTTAATCGCCGGTCAGTGGGGTGACGGATTCATGAGCATCTGGCTGAATGGCGAGAAAGTTGCCAGTGTTCCGCATGTTCAAGGTTATGTTCCAGCCAATCGTGGTATACTTTTCGAAAATTTGCTTATGATTGGTTACAAGTCTTATTGCTGCATGGAAGGCGTCGGACTTCATGCCCCTTTGACGACATCGGGGGCATACGACCAGCTGAGAATTTCGAATATTTCGCGTTATTCTATTGCCGAATAGTCAACGAATGTTAAAAAAAGAGGCGCTCCATATGGGGCGCCTCTTTGATATTCTTCATTTCCGAAAAAACGGGGCTTTCTCAAGTAAGGGCTTAATCCTTCTTTCTTTTTGCTTTGCCTTCTGCTAGTATCCGATCGAATTCTTCGGTTTCCCAGATTTCTTTATCCATTGCGCTGCGCGTATCAAGCGGATTCCTGAATCTTCGTTTTGTTTGCACGAATGACAACAACGTCAAGAGAACGAATATGCCGAAGGAGTAAAGGATTCTTTTGCCGAGGGGGAGTTTGTACCGAGGCTCAGGTATTTCGATAAAAAGATTGAAGGTTACTTTTTGATAGTCGGGATATTGACGGAACGTAGCGGAAAATTGTTTTTCACGACCGTCGATTTTGCACAGGATGAATGCGAGAGGCTTGTATTTTGGACCATAGCTTCCCGCTGTTTCGAAACGGCAGTCATTTTTTGTGACAGATAGCGTGTCTTGCGAATTTTGCAGCAGGGCTCTCAATGGATATGTGGAATCCGCATCCAACGCTTCGTGAATCAATGCCGTGGTAGAGTCGTCAATCTTGTATATGGTAGGCTTATGCTTTCTGTAATCTAGGTTGTAGCGTTCTTCAAGGATTTGCACCATTATGGGTGCCATGATGGCCAGGAAAATTACCGTCTTAAGTTTAGGCTTCTTGAACATAATGAACAAATATAAAAAGACCCCGCAAAAGCGGGGCTTACTAGTGTAATCATGCGGAAGAGGCAAACCACTAAACAAACAATCGAGGTCGAAAACCGAGCCCTTGTTTGCGTGTGGTGTTGTCTCTGAAGCTATTCACAATTAAAGCAAAGCGAACACCATGCCGGGGCGGAAGTACTTGCCGGCGGTGTACTTGAGTGCCGTGCTGTGGAGCAGCATGAACAGCGCGCTTGCTTCAACCTTATTGGCCTTCGCGATGCTGCCGAATGCCTTTGTAAAGGCGGGCAGGTTGCGCGGGAGCTTCGGGCTGATGCGGCTGTCGGCAAGGAGGGCGCCCTTCTTCAGGAGTTCCTTGTGCATCTTGTCGGCGGCGGTGGCGCTAAGGCCGAATGCCTTCACGAGCGCTTCCGGGTGCAGACGGCAGGATCCGTTGAATCCTTCCGGTGCAGCGAACGGGATGCGGGCTTCTTCGTAGAGGTTGCGGATCATGGAATCGCCCATGTCGGCAGCCTGCTTTTCGAGGCCGTGGTGCATCATGGCGCACATGATGCTGTACTGGATGCCGATCCACACGTCGTGAGCCTGGAAGTTGAATTCATCCAGCGGAGAGCCGTCCTTGCGCACAAGGTTTGCAGCACCGATGAGCGGGCTGTTGGCCTTGTAGTTCGTGTTGAAAACGCGGAGCAAGTTGGCCTTGGCCTTCTTCTCGTCGCTGATGGGCTTGAGGCCGAGCAGGCGGAGGTAAGTGTCGGCGAGCATCGAGTCGGCAAAGACGTCGTCGCAGTCGTTTGCAATTTTTGCGTTCCAGCTGGCGGTAAAGGCTTCCTTGCACTGGGCGGTGAGCCATGCCTTCTTGAGACCGCGGAGTTCGTTCTTGGAAAGTTCCACGTCGCTCGGGATTTCGCCTGCGTTCAGCCATTCGTTGATGGCCTTGAGGGCAGCCTTCAAGTCGTTACCGTCAATTGCGAGCGTGTCCTTGATGGCGTCGGCGAGTTGCGGGAGCTTGTCCGCCACAACGTCTTTCGCTTCCATTGGGGTCACGAAGAAGTGGTAGTAGCCTTCGGCTTCGTCCCACAATGCTTCGTCGAATTCCTTGTTGGCAGCGTCGGCCTTCGCGTTCCAGGTGTCGGCCTGTGCCTTGTCGCCGAGGATTTCGGCAATCTTTGCTGCAGCGCGGAGGCCTGCAATCCAGAGGCTACCGCAGTACACGGAAATGCCATGGCTGGAGAGGTTGTCGAACGTGTCGTCGGTACCGTGGGTGAGCGGGAAGTTTTCGCCCTCGTTCACCATCTTTTCGAGGTATTCCATGGCGGCGTAGACGGCTTCCTTGCAATCCTGCAAGTTCTGCTTGTCCTGCGTCTTCACGTAATGACGGAGCACCATCAGCACGTACTTCGGAGCGAGATCCTTCCATTCCTTCACGTTGTGCCAGTCGTAGGCATCGGGTTCTGCGTCGAAGGGGCTTCCGAGGTCGTGAATCACGGCGCCACGCACGGCGCGCGGGCCTTCGAGTTTCGGGTCCGGAAGGTCGGCGAACGGGTGGTTCACGTATTCGTGGTGACGGCGACGGTTGTCGTTCACGGCGAGAATCGCATCACCGAAGCGCTTCATCACCACACCGTCGAGGCGCGGCATCAGGGCTATCAGGCTGAAGCTGCCGTAGAAGTAAACGTCAAGAGAGTTGAAGAACGGATAGTCGGCGCATTCACGAACCAGGAAGCGGTCGTCCTTGTCCCACACGGTGGCTTCGGCGAGGAAACTGAGCGTGTTGATGGCGAGGCTCTTGAATTCGTCTTGCTTGGCGGCCGTCTTGTAGAGTTTGGCCACGGCCTTCTTCGGCACGAGAGCTTCGAATGCCTTGAGGCGTGCGTCCATGTTCTTGTCGGCGGCGAGAGCTTCTTCGAGGATGGCGCCCACGCGGCCATAAGCTTCGGGGAAGAATGTGGTGTACTTCTTGGCGGAAGTAAGCTTGTTCAGCTTGATTTCGGGGAAGTCGAGCACCAGGTTGAACTGGAAAGAAACCTTCTGCTTCGGCTTCAAGACGGCGGTAACAGCGACGGCACCGGCCATCGTTTCGCGGCCGCTGTAGACGTTCTTGACCCACGCTTCGCAAACGCGACCGCTGCGGAGAGCGCCCTTCAGCACGGAGGCTGCGTCATCCTGGTAGAACATCGGCTTCACGGAAACGTTCAGGTTATCCTTCTTGTTCCAAGCGACAGACACGCCCATGCAACCGTTAAAGTCGCTTTCGGCGAGCGGCTTTTCGTTGTAGAATTCAAGACCGCGGACTTCGCGACCATCATTAGCCTGCTTGCTGAACTTCACACCCTTCGGGAAACGTGCGGACGGAACGAGCACGAAACTCGAATCCTGAACGCCCTGGCGGTCCTTCTTGGCCATGTAACCGGCGATGCAGTCCTGCACCTGTACGATCGTGATTTCGCGGGTTTCCTTGGTGGTATTTTCGAGAGTGAACACGGTAGCGTTCACCGGGAGGCTGGAGAGGCGTTCGTCACCCGGAGTCACGTAGCTGGACTGGGTCTTGGTAATCTGCACGCCCTTGCCTTCGTACTTGGTTTCGCTCACCGGATAGAGAGCGGCGTACTGCATCTTGGCGGCATCGTAACCGGCCTGGCCCAAGAATTTGCTGTCGTTTGCCCAAGCGGCGGTGAGGGCGCCCTGACGCACAACTTTTTCGCCCACGACACCGTTGAAGAAGTCGATGACGGCGCTGCGGTTGAGTTCGGCACCGGCCTTGTTCAGGAGGGCGGCGGTGCGGTCGCTCCATTCGATGTGCCAGCGTTCAAACGCGGCGGCGTTGTTCTTGAAGAAATCCTTCTCGGCGATAGCCTTGTTGAGCTTGGCCTCGGCCTTCTTCTGGTTGGCAAGTTCTGCGGCGCTGAAGAGTGCTTCGCCCTTGGCGTCCACGAGCGGGTACTTGGCGAGCATCTGCGTGAAGCCGGCGAAGTCGCCAATTTCGAGAGCGGCCTTCGCGCTAATCACGGATTCGCGGAAGAAGAAGTTGTTGAAGCGGAGGTCTGCGGGCTTTTCGGTGCGGACCTGCACGCCCGGCATCACGTTCATCACGGGAGTGGTGCCAGCAGGCGTGGCGGTGAATGTCGAGCCGATACCGCCGACAGCAATACCCGTGGTAGAGGGAGTCGTAGAAAGCGGGGTGTACCAGGGCTGGATAAATTCCACGGCGAGGCCCGGGGTCATCAGCTTCTGGACGGAACCGGCCTGTTTGGCGCCGGCGAGGTATTCTTTAATGCTCATATTGAATTCCATGAATAGGGTTAAATTTTTCGGATAGAAAGGTAGTAAATCTAGGGGGTGCATGGCATTAAATGAGCTTTTTTTAATCTTTCTCCTGTACGCTCTCGCTTGAAAAAGACTATCTTATGGGCATGACGAAACTGGTTGCACACATGATTCCCGGACTCCTGCTCATTGTGGTGTTCGCATTCCTGAAAAGTTTTGTAATTCCCGTAGAAATCACGGTCCAAGGTTGGTTCGTGTTCCTGACCGCTGCGGTTTTCATCTTTTCGGTTATTATTCCTTGCGTCATTTACTACCTCCGCACGCCTCCCGGAATTGACCATAAGTAATTGATTTTTCTATATTTGCGCCCATGTTTAAAATAGGCGTGATGGCTTCCGGTGGTGGAAGCAACTTTAAAGCGATTATTGACCGCATTGGCGAGGGCGACCTCGATGCCCAGTGCAAATTCCTCATTAGTAACAACGGGAACTGCGGTGCGATGGAGCATGCGCGGGCCTACGGGATTCCCGTGTACCATATTTCCGGCAAGACGCACCCGGACCCGGCTGCATACGAGTCGGCTATGCTCGACGTGTTGAACCTCTACAATGTGGATCTTTTGATTTTAGCGGGCTACATGAAGGCTTTGCCTGTTTGCATGATCCAGCGTATGCCGAACCGCATTCTGAATATTCACCCGTCTCTGTTGCCCAAGTATGGGGGTAAGGGCTTCTGGGGCATCCACGTACACGAGGCCGTGATTGCCGCTCACGACACGGAATCGGGCGCAACGGTTCACCTGGTGAGCGAGGAAATCGACAAGGGTCGCATTCTTGCCCAGGCGAAGGTGCCTGTTCTGCCCGACGATACGCCGGAAGTGCTTGCCGCCCGCGTTCTCGAACAGGAACATAACTTGTACTGGAAGACCATTAAGGAATACTCGGAGAAAATTGTAGAAAGTAAATAGTAGGCAGTAACTTCCTACTTCTAACTTCCTACTAACCACTAACCACCAACCACTAACCACTATTTTTCATGAAATTCAAACTGCCAGCATTTCTTGAAAATGTTTCCACCCCGGTGGAGGGGGAGGTGGCTTTGCGCAAATTCGCTGCTGACCCGGCGTCGGTGGGTTGTGTTGATTCGCTTGACCTTTTTGCGTCGGCTGCTGCGGATGCTGGCAAAAACGTAATTGTGGTGGGCATTGACGAGGTGGGACGCGGTCCGTTGGCGGGCCCTGTGGTGGCTTGTGCCGCTGTGCTTAAAGCCCCGGATATCATGCCCGAACTGAACGACTCGAAAAAGCTCACGCGGCCCAAACGTGAGGCAATGTTTGATGCGGTCAAGGATGCGTGCGCCTGTTATGCGATTGCTAGTGCAAGTGTCGCCGAAATCGATGAAATGAATATTCTGGAGGCGGACTTTTTGGCGATGCGCCGCGCCCTGCAGGCATTGGGCCTGCCCGGCCTCCATGAAACCGCCCCCGAAATCCCCGTTGAAGTCAAAGGAAATTTCGCAAGCCTAGATCCTTTGTCTTCGCCCAACGGCTCTGCTCAGGAAGGCTCACTGCTCATAGCTGTTGACGGCAACCTCAAAATCCACGGCATTCCGGCTGAAATTCAAATGCCCATCGTCAAAGGCGATGGTCGCATCGCGAGCATTTCTGCCGCATCTATCTTGGCCAAGGTTTTCCGTGACCGGTACATGGACAAACTCGAAGAAAAATACCCGGGTTACGGCTTCGACAAACACGCCGGATACGGGACAAAAGCTCATCTGGACGCCATCCGCCGTTTAGGACAAACTCCGGAACACCGCAAGTCGTTCCATCCAAAATCCCTTTAAGTTCTTT
>JAEERM010000168.1 GCA_016285835.1 Fibrobacter sp. | reverse complement strand
CGGACTCCGCGCACCCGCCGTTCCTCGCCTTCTCCACGGTGTATTCCGAGGACCTCGAAAATGTGAAGTTGCTGGACCGCGTTGGCGCGGTCCCGTCGAAGGCGACCAAGTCCCCCGGGAAAGTGGGTCTCAAGGAATACATGGACCCGAATTTGGACATGCCGCCGGATACGCTGGTCGTCTGGATGTCCGAACCCGTCAAGAATGTCGGCAACGAGAGGGGCTGGGAGAATCTTTTCCGTTATTCTGAATCGTGCGACGACACCGTCACGTATCCGCTGAACCTCAGGCAGGCCCCCAAAATCCGCGAGAACGGACAGCAGTGGCTGCTGGTGCTCGACGACTATTCGGTCAAGACCGGCTTCTGTCTCTCCACCGATCCGTCGGCCACCTACGAGGACCTCGCGGGCAACTCGATGGGCCGCGGAGGAATCAAGATAGAGGGGAAGGACGGCTCTCTCTATCTGGCCGAGGTTCGCCCGTTGCAGCCCATCAGCGGCATCGGCAAGACGCCGCAGTGGATAGCGCCCGGAGGCGACGAATGGGAATCGCTTCCGGATTCGCTCTCCGCAATCAGCGTGAAAGCGACCATGCCGTACACCGCGGAAGTGTACATCTTTGACGGAATCGCATCCTACGTGACGCATTTCAAGCAGAAATTCGGCTACGACGGCGAGATGGAGCAGACCATCCGCGGAAATTCCGGCGATTTGTTTAGGCAGGGCTACCTGCACTGGAACAATCGTTCCGAGAAGGGCCGCAAGGCCGGCACGGGCGTGTACATCTGGAAGATTTTCTTCAAGTTCGAGGACGGGCACGAGGAAACGCGTATCATAAAGACTGGGGTCTACCGAAAAAAAACGCGGCAAATGAACTGAATTCGCAATGTTGATGCAAAAAAAAGCTCCAACTCGACGTGTTGGAGCTTTTTTTTGTTGTGAAAAATTTTACTTACAGATAAATTTTTCTGTTTGTAGATAAATGAAAAGATTTACTTACAGATAAATTTATTGATACTAAGATAAATGAAAATATTTACTTACGGATAAATTCTATATTAGATAATTAATATGTATTATTAAAAATAAAGTGAAAAATTATTTTATTTGTTTCGTCCAAACGAAGAAAATTATACTATATTATTTTTTGCCTTGTAAAATAACACTTCACAACCAAGGCAAAAGAAGGAATATATGAATAAACTTACCTATTCATCTATCGCTGCAGCAATGCTCGCATCTGCTGCATTTGGTCAAATAAGTTACACCACGGTTCCCGGTGACGGTTGCATACCTTTTGTGAACGGGGCTGGCAATTATGCCAACAACTGCTATCTTAGCGGTCTGCATAACATGGCTCCGAACACTTGCTACCATGTAAGGCAGTCTCGCATTAACGATGGCTCTGTGAATACTCAGTACATCAACGACAACGCTGCCGATACATGGTGGTGGAAGACGACGGAATGCATTCAGGTGCCGGTTCAGGTGCCGGTTCAGGGTACCTATACCCTTGATCCGAAGTGCGTCCAGTTCCACAATGGTTCGGGCCATTACGCACAGAACTGCTACAATTCGGGCTTGGCTAATATGGAATCGGGCAAGTGCTATTCTGTGAACCCGGCTAGAATCGCTGATGGTTCTCTCCCTCAGAATGGACACATGAACAACAATGCTCAGGATCCTTGGTGGTGGGTTGAGGCTGAATGCTACAACCTTGTGCCGGTTTACCCGCCTTCTATCTGCAATACGGCTCCTTCGGATCCGCAGTGCCAGAGCTTCTGCACTGGCCTTCCGGTGAACCAGTTCTGCCAGGACAATTTCTGTTCTGTGTTCCCAGGTGATCCGAGTTGTGGCCCGACGCCGGTTTGCAGCAACCCCGCTGATCAGGCTTGCCAGATGGCTTGCGCTGCTGATCCGACTATTTCCTCCATGTGCACTGAAGCGCTTTGTTTGGCAGACCCGACCGATGTGACGAATTGTGACGCAATGTGCGTTGCGGATCCGTTTGGTACGGCATGTCAGGCTCATTGTGCATGGGATCCTTTGGATCCGCAATGCCCGACGGTAACGCCTCCTGTTACGACTCCGACTCAGGAAGATTGCCTTGTTGACCCCCTTGGTCAGAACTGCCAGGATTTCTGCACAGCTCATCCGGGTGATGGCGCTTGCAATGCGAACTACTGCGCCAGCAATCCCAATGACCCGAACTGCTTTGACAAGTGCATCAACTTTGTCAATGGCGATGGCAATTATCGTCAGCACTGCTACAAGTCCGGCTTGGAAAACATGCAACCGGGCAAGTGCTATAAGCCGAATCCGGCTAGGGGTAACCAGATTCCTGTAACGGGTCACATGAACAACAACGCTGCCGATGGTTGGTGGTGGGTCCAGACCACTTGCGAAAAGGAATACATCATTCCGCGCGTTAATTGGACTCTCGATGTGAGCAAATGCGTTGCTTTCGTGCATGGTTCCGGTAACTATGTCGGTAAGTGCTTCAACTCGGGCCTCCAGAACATGCCCGCAAATAACGTTGCTCAAAATAAGTGCTATAAAGTGAATCCGGGTCGAGTCACTGATGGTTCTGCTTATACTCAGTACATCAACAATAACGCCGCAGATCCTTGGTGGTGGGTTGAAACGCTCTGCCAGGACACCCTTCCGGCTCGTGCACCTCGTCCGGCTCCGTCGCCTGAAGGCAAGGTCGCTCCGAAGGCTGTTCAGGCTGCTCCGGCTCTCGGTGAATCTGAAATCTCTGTCGACAACACCACGCTCAGCGTGACCTCCACTGTTGCCGATACCAAGATGCTCCGCGTGTTCGACATGAACGGCAAGCTCCTCCACAGCGAATCCTTCAGTGGCCTGGCCAAGGATGTTGACTTTGCCAAGTTTGCTGGCAAGGGCATTCTCCTGGTTCGCATCACTTCTGGTAACAAGCTCGTTGCCATGAAGAAAGTCTCTATCCGCTAATTGCTGATAAAAAAAAGGCGGATCCTGCGGGATCCGCCTTTTTTAGGATGTTGAATTTATTTGTTGTTGCTTTTTAACTAAAATAAGTATATATTTTATATAAAGTCTGTCTTACAATTATGGGTTCATCTTTCTAAAGAGGGGGCCAGGTGTTGTTCATTTTTATTCTGTTCCTGTGTTCCTCGATTTTTGCGGCGAGTGCGAACGCAAGCGTTACGATTGAAGGCGATTCTACTCCATATAACGTATCCATAGGCGATACACTTTCAGTCACTTCCAGAACGAGCCTTCAGCCCGGAGAAAACTTTGTCAGGTGGGAAATTGTCTCCGGAACGGGATCCTTCGTCGACGAGACCGAGGACTCGACCGGCTTCATCCCGTCGTCCGACCCCGTCGTCATCAGGAGGGTGACTCGAACCCTGCCTTTTACCGAGTTATCCGAAACACCCACCAAACTCTATATCAACCAAAGCAGCGCCATCATCCCCCTGTATTCGCTCTACGGCATCCGCGCGTATTTCGAATCCGGCGAGGGGGTGCAATTCCTGTTGATCTATGACTTTCAGCAGTCGATTACCATGGCGAATTTTTACGAGGACTCCACTTTCAGTAAAGTTGCCTCTCCCAGTGTCCCGTCCGATTCTTTTGCTATTGGAAAAGATTGCTATACAGTAAAAAGAACACGCTATTGTTCCATCAGGACGCAGCCCCACACAAAGCGTTACTTTTTATTCTATACTGTCGGGTACCCCAACGCCAACATGAAGGACTCCCTAACCATCAGGGTCACCCGTACCTATACCCTGGATGTTACGCATTCGGGCAACGGAACAGCGTATGTCGATTCCGTTTTGCAAGGCGGTTCGGGCGTGGGAGTCCAGTCCTACAGCCGAGTCATAAGTTCCGACACCTCCAGGATATACGCCATCCCCGGGAACGACAACGTGTTCGACCGCTGGGAGGTCGTGTCCGGCCAGTGCTCCATCCTGGACAGCGACAAGGACACGACATACGTCGTCGGCATGAAGAG
>JAEERM010000167.1 GCA_016285835.1 Fibrobacter sp. | reverse complement strand
TCATGACCAACGACAAGGAACGCAAGATCCGTATGAAGGCTCTGCGCAAGGTGTCGAAGGCTGAACGCATCGTGTTTGCCGTGATGGTGATGATCGTGTGCATCCTCGTGGTGCCCGATGCTTCTGCCCTTATCATCATGCTCATGCTCGGTAACATCTTCAAGGAAGCCGGCGTCGTGGAACGTCTCGTGAAGACCTCTTCCAACGAACTCATGAACATCGTGACTATCTTCCTCGGCACGTCCGTGGGTCTCACGATGTCTGCCGACATCTTCCTCAAACCGCAGACCCTCATGATTATCGCCATGGGCGTTGTCGCCTTCGGTTTCTCGACCGCGGCCGGCCTCTTCCTCGCGAAGATCATGAACTGGTGCTCTCCGAAGAACCCTGTGAACCCGCTTATCGGTTCTGCTGGCGTGTCCGCTGTGCCGATGGCCGCACGTGTTTCCCAGGTGGAAGGTGCCAAGTATGACCCGCAGAACTTCTTGCTGATGCACGCCATGGGCCCGAACGTGGCCGGCGTTATCGGTACCGCAGTCTGCGCCGGTTACATGATTTCCAGACTCTCGTAGTCTAGACTGTGTCATGGCGAGCCCGCAAGGGCGTGGCCATCACAGACCCGCGAAGGCGGGGATCTCCTTGCAAAGGAATGCCCTCGGCAATTGCCGGGGGCTCCTTTTTTCTAAATTTGCTTGCCACAGGGAACACTGTGGTTGTGTGTGAGGAGTATGCATGAAAAGACTGATCGTATTGATTTCGTTGTTGCTGATGGCCACGGCTGCCATGGGGCAATCTGATAAACCCCAACCCAAAATGAACTTGCGTATGGGAAGTACTCATCAGACTGTATTTCCTGGCGATACCATAGAACCCGTTGTTTTTGTGGTTGAAGGGGCCCATGTTGTAGAATTCTCGCTCTTGGATTCGCTCACCGGTGTGTTTGAGTATGATAGTTGGGTCAAAGATTCGCTTGTTACTATTTCGGGGACTGTCGCTACTGGCACGGACCCCGACCAATACCCGATAAAGATTCTTGCGACGGATACGATAAATAAGACCAGCTTTAATTCTGTGTTCTTTATTACGGTCCTCTCGTTAAAGGATGCGTTTGTACATTCTAGCGGAAGCCTGAAGCAGACTGTAATGGCTGGCGATTCCATCGAGCCGATTGTGTTCGATTACCAGTAGTTTAGCGATTTCCGCGTCGACAATCTGCCATTGGGCCTGATAGCCAAAAAAGACTGTGATCCCAAGACGGTTACGATTGAAGGGGCTGTCGAAGACTCTCGTAAAGACCAAAAATACAAGTTTGCTTTGGTCGCTTACTTGACGGCAAGGGATTCTGTTGTCTATAACATCGAACTTGAAGTAGAACATATTCCTGTTGTCACCTCCATTAAGGCACTAGGAAATGATTCGCAGGTCGTTGTTGCTGGAGACAGCATCAAGCCCATCACGCTCAAATACGAAAACATTACGGATTTGCACTTTAAGGACATCCCGAAAACTTTGGATCCCTATAATGACCCCGAGGCAAAAACGATTTTGTTGCAGGGTGCCATTCCAGAAGATTTCGGTGACTCGACACTTGTCATGAGTATATGCGCAAAAGGCCTCGACAACAACGACACGGCATTCGTAAAGCTCGTAATCAAACACAAACCCGGCAAAACGAAAATTAAACATGTCAGCGGAAAAACCACGCAGACCGTAAATGCCGGCGATTCGATTGAACCCATCGTATTCAAGTACGAATTGGCAATGAACGCTAAGGGGTTAAACTTCCCCAAAGGGACACTTGTCGCTGAGAGGGACACAAAGGCAAAAACCATCACCGTTAAAGGTGCCGTGAACAAAAAAGTGAGTGGCGAATACAACATAAGGGTTGTCGCCGAGGGCTACGAGAACAACGATACGGCAAAGGTGAAAATCATCGTGAAGAATCCGGAGGCCACTTCAAGTTCGTCCGTTGCGAAATCCTCGAGTAGTGGCAAATCTTCAAAGTCTTCGAGCAGTAGCGGCAAATCTTCGAAGTCCAGCAGTTCTAGCAAGAAGGGCAAGAGTGCTTTGCCGACGGTTGCCGCTGTTCCGCAGTTTGGCGTGGAAGTTGCCGGCCGCAATATACAGGTGTTTGGTGCTGTCGATGCTGCACTGAGTTCTCGTGCGGGTGACGCTTATGCCCTTCTCGACATGCAGGGCCGTGTACTCCGCAGGGGGCCTGTCTCTGGCGTGAGCTTTGCCATCCCAGTAAGCCATGCGGGCACGTACTTTGTCCGCATCGGTAACGGAATGCAGCGTGTTTCTGTGAAATAAAAATCTAAAGGAGCCCCTCGGCAGTGCGCCGGGGGCGCTTTTGTTGACATTTCTCCAAAGAAAATATATTTTCTCTTACATCAACCCAGAGGAGAGAATATGTTTACGAAAAAAGCTCTGATTATTGCCGTTGCCGTGCTGGCTGTATCTGCGAATGCGGCGAGGGAAATCACCCCGCAAGAACCCGCGCTTGTGAACGACTGTTACCAGATTTCAAATGCCGAAGAACTGTATGGTTTTTCCCAGATGATGTATGATTGGGTTTATGAGCATGGCGATTCCTTTTATGGTTGTGCCGAGCTTACCCAGGATATCACGGTGAATGCGAATGTCTTCAAGAATGGTGCATTGAACAATGCGGATACGGCAAACTTTGCAGCGTGGACTCCAATTGAAAATTTTCTTGGAACCTTCGATGGCAAGGGGCATACTATTTATGGCCTCTATTATAATAGTGAAGGAGAATATCAGAAAGAAAATAACAAGTTTGAATATGCGCATAATTCAATCGCGGTAGGTTTTTTTAAGAAAATTTATGGAGATTCCTATAAGGACACAGTGACAATCAAGAACCTTCATATCAAGGATGCCTACTTCAAGGCTTATCACATGATTGGTGGTATTACGGGTATGGTGGATTATGCGACTTTGATTATATCCGGTTGCAGTGTGGATGGTGCTATAGATGGCTGGTCGGGCTTGGGAGGCTTTGTTGGGTCTCAAGATGGCGATGTATTGATAATTTCGGACAGCTACAATAGTATGTCGATAAACGGAGATGGGTATGTGGGCGGTATTATTGGATCTACAGATGATGATGTTTTCATGATGAATGTCTATAACGTGGGCTCCATAACGGCAAATCAAAATGTAGGGGGAATTATTGGCGAGGGAAAATATTTAGCTTACTTGTTCAATATATTTAATGCGGGGGCCGTTGTTTCAACGGACGATTATGACAGTGGGAAGCCGATTGTTGGGTCTGTATGGGAAGGGGTCGCTGAAAATAATTGGACTTATTATGATAACGTATTATACCTTGGCTCGGAACAAAATGATGCTTATGGCATTCCCATAAGTGCGGAAGTTTTTGAAAACGGGGCTGTCGCTAAGGTTTTGCATGATTACAAGATCAGTTATTTCGATGGTCAAATTGATGTTGACGGCTCTATATGGGGCCAAAAAGTGGGTACTGATCCGTTGCCGAATTTTAGCGGTTCTATTAGCGGTGAATTGTCTTTTGATGTGATAACGCTTAGCCTTGATACGGGAAGTGCTGTGCCTTGGACAAAACAAATTCCGCGTGGTTTTCGCTACAGGTTGCCGAATGTGGAACGCGAAGGTTATGCGCTTTTAGGGTGGTACGATAATGCGAAATTTTCCGGTGACTCGGTAACGCATATTCCCGAAACGCAGACGACGGATGTGAAATACTGGGGCCATTACGAACGGAAATACAAGGTGACGCTTGAAATGGAAGATGCCACAGTGCATCCTCAAGATCAGGTGGATTCTTACCTCTACACGGTTGGGGCGAAGCTTCCGGTTTATGTTTCGCGTCAAGGGTATGTTTTTGCGGGTTGGTATGAAAATGAAGATTTGAGCGGCAAGCCCGTCGCGAACATTTCGGCTACGGCTACGGGTGACAAGACGTTTTATGCCAAGTGGCTAAAGATCAAGACTCCAACAAAGGAAAGCG
>JAEERM010000059.1 GCA_016285835.1 Fibrobacter sp. | reverse complement strand
TCGCATGCCGAATTTTTTGTTGTTCATTTGCAATCCCTTAATAAGGCATTAATACGCGTTAGTTGCGGGTCAAAGATAGAAAAATAGCAGAAAGATTAAAGACGACAGCCGGGAGAATGCGGCAAAACGAGTCTCCAAATCTCGATAATTTCACAAAATTTCGGCATTAGCCCGCCACTTTCCGATCTGGACAGATTTTCTTTTGCCATAAATCCAGAAACATTGACTCCACAACATCCTTGAATTCATCCTCATAAATCTCAACACATCCAAGCGATCTATAAAAAGGAACGGCCTTCTCAAGCGGATGGAGAGTCAGCAAACGAACTCCTGCAATCGAAGATTCCCGAATCAGTTGAAGCAACTTTTTAAAAGCTACTGTTCCAATACCCTGCCCTTGACAATCTAGCCGCACACCAAAAGCGAGCAACATAAATGTTCCTCATCCTCATTTGGCACAACTTTGCAAAAGAAGGAGTCCAAAGAAACCGGATCATCATCTTTTGTCGGGTCGAAGGGAGGAAAGCAGAAATATCCTCGTGCGGAAATAGCAGAAATATCTTCCTTTGTGCAAGGAAGTAACGAGAAATGATTTGCATCAAGCATCTAGTTATTTGGCAGGTGACTTGTATGTAATCGGGCGGTCCACCACAGGGACAACTATTTCGCCCCTAAGGTATTTCAGAACACGTTCCGCCTGAGAAGGAGGAACTACGACGGGTCTGTAATCGGGGAACCGAACCGGTTTTGAACGAACAGCCATTGCCTTATCCTTTTTTTGATGATTCATATATCAACTATGGAGCCACACTAAACAGGTGTTAGCCCAGCAACGCACTGGAAACCGGCGTAATCATAATATATCAAACTGTATAGGAGAAATCAAGAGGGGCCTTGCTTGTGGCTCGCTATTTGATTTCAAAGGTCGGCTGCTTGTCCGCTAGCGATACCGCGAGCGTCATCTTCTTTTTGCCGAGGGTACGCACAACGGTGAAGCCATCTCCGTCGCAGGTAATTTCCATCTTGCCGTCGCGAAGAACGAGGTTATCTTGGCGCATCCGGGTAAGTTCCTGCACTAGCGCGTACACTGGTTCTTCCTGCATTTTGGACAACTTATCCCAAGGGACACTCCGGCGGTTATCGGGGTCCTTGCCACCGTGCATCCCGAGTTCTTCGCCGTAGTAGATGCAAGGCGCACCCGGCATAAAGAACAGCAGCGTGAGCGCAAGCTTGATGCGTTCCCAACTGGTGCAGGGCTGCGACATCAGGCGCGTGGTATCGTGACTCCCGAGTAGATTCATGGGCATGTCGCCACGGCCTTCGGGGAATGCACCACAAAGCCGCTTGCAAAATTCCTCCGTCGAAATCGGCTTCTCGTCAAAAAGGTACTGCATCACCGCCTTGCGGAAAACGTAATTCATCACGCCATCGAACTGGTCGCCTTTGAGCCAGCGTTCCGGGGCATCCCAGATTTCACCGACAATATAGGCGTCTTTATTGATGGTCTTCACGCGGCGGCGGAATTCCTGCCAAAAACTATCGTCGTCAATTTCGTTGGGCACATCGAGACGCCAGCCATCAATGCCGCGCTTGGTCCAGTATTCGGCGACAGAGAAAAGGTATTCGCGCACGTCGGGACAGCTCGTATTAAATTTGGGGAGCGCCGGGAAATTCCACCAACATTCGTAATTGGGTTTGCCCGAGTAGGCGTGTATGGGCCAAGAATGCACATGGAACCAATCCCTGTACGGAGAATCTTCACCGAGTTCCATAAGGCTGTTGAACTGGAAAAATCCGCGAGAGCAGTGGTTGAACACGCCGTCCAAAATGATGCGCATCCCGAGCTTGTGCACCTTTTTCACGAGACGGTCAAAGTCCTCCAAAGTGCCGAGCACCGGGTCGATTTCGAAGTAGTCCACCGTATGGTAGCGGTGATTGGAGTTGCTCTTGAAAATCGGGCACAGGTAAAGCGCCGTCGCACCGAGACCCTTGATGTATTCAAGTTTATCTTCAATGCCCGCGAGGTTCCCGCCGAACATGTTCGAGCGAGTGGGTTTGCTATCCCAATCGACAAACTTGCCTACGGCATTATACTTCGGACTGCGGCAGAACCGATCCGGAAAAATCTGGTAGAAAACAGCGTCTTTGACCCAAGCAGGAGAATACATGGTAAGGGATTAGGATCTAGGGTTTAGAATCTAGGGTTTAGAATCTAGGGGCTAGGATCTAGGGGGTGCAAGCGAATCGTTTTTTTATGGGCAGCGAAGCTGCGATTATCTACTCTACCCCCTAGTCTCTAGCCTCTATTCTCTAAATTTTCCACATCGCGCGGCGCTTGCGCTCGTCGACCAACTTTCTAATTTCAGAAGAAAGCGACGTGAGCTTGAGCAGTTCGTCTACAAGGCAGGGCAGCTGGTAAGTCCAGTTGTTGCCACCGACCGTTCCGGGCACGTTGATGCGCTCGTTTTCGGGGTTGCCGGCGGAAAGCGTCGACGACAGCGCGAAATAGTCCTGGATAGGCAGGATGCAGAACAAACTGTTCGTGGAGAACACGTGCGTGAGGAGGTTGCGGACCACGGGCGGAGTGAGTTCGTCCGGGGCGGAGCCCATCTGGTGCGCATGGGACCAGTACAGATTCTTGTCGAAATCCGGTTCCTTCCACAGGCCGCGAAGCGTCGAGGTATCGTGGCAACTCGTCGTGCAAACGGAAAGGCGCGGGTATTCCTCCATATCGTAGTACGGAGAATATTGCATGTTCCAGTTGCGGGCCCAGCGTTCAATGCGCAGGGAAAGGATGTTGAGCTTGTTCAAAACCGTCGGAACGCACGGAGGTACGGCACCGAGGTCTTCGGCGCACACGAGCATGTCCGTCTCGTTGGCAAGCACAGAAAGGAGCTTCATGGCATTCTGTTCCCAGAGGGCATTCTGTGCATGTTCATTCGCATGGATGATATCGTGCAGCTTGTCCTGCTCGTTCTGGGGCAGCGTGTAGAGCACCGGCTGGTTGTACCAGTACCAATACGGGTAGAACACGTCGTCGCTGCCGGTGGGGATAAACACGCGGTTCCAGTAGACACGCAGCATGGCGTCCTTGACAGCCTGCGGTTCCTCCATCGCCAAAATCTGCTTTTCAGAAGAATACTCGTCGCGCAAGATAAAGCGGTCGGTCGTGCCGGGCAAGTTCTCGAAACACTTCGCCACGAGGCGTTCCGTATCGTCGCCCAAGAATCCGCGAAGCTGGTCGACAGAATAGTTCGGATTGCGCAGGTATTCCAGGGACTGTCTGCAGAACCCAGCACCATGAAGCACATCCCAGGTCAGCGGCACAGACGGCTCGAAATGGCCGAGGATTCCCGTGACTTCCTTTTCGGGGATGGTCCAGATACGGAAGAAACCAAGCACGTGGTCAATGCGATACGCATGGTAGAACTTGCTCGCCTGCGCCAGGCGCTTGCGCCACCAGGAGAAATTGTCCTTCTCGATGACATCCCAGCGGTACGTGGGAAAACCCCAGTTCTGGCCGGCGTAGCTGAACATGTCGGGAGGAGCGCCAGCACGGTCGGCCAGCGAGAAATACTTGCGGTCGGCCCAAACATCGGCGCTGTCCTCGTTGATGAGGATGGGAATGTCGCCCTTGATGTGCAAGCCCATCTGAGAAACTTCGCTCACGGCCGTGCAGAACTGCATCTCGGCAACATACTGCATCCAGGCGTGGTACAGGCAATCCTTGCGGAACTTTGTCCAGAGTTTGCCCACCTGCTCAGCATCCGGGTCACGGTAGTCGCTCCAGTCCTTCCAACTGGCTTCGTTGTTCTGCTGTTTGAGCGTACAGTAAACGCAGTAGGGCTTGGCCCATTCGTTGCGTTCGATCCAAGTCGTAAGCGCCTTGTCGTGGCGAATCTGGTCGTAAGAGTTATCGAAAATCTTGCGGAGAATGGCGCGTTTCCAAGTGGTTATGCGGTAATACTCCACGCGGTCGGACTTCTCGAAGGATTCCTTCGCCTCGTTGATTTCGCCCTCGAAGGCGGACGAGCCGGCAACCGACTGGATGTTGATGAACGCGGGGTTCAGCGCGAATGCACTCCGGGCGCTGTAAGGGCTCGATTCGGAGCCAGTGTCGTTCACCGGCAGCAACTGGATAATATCGAAGTTGCAAAGGGAAGCCCAGCGGGCCAGGGGAATCAGGTCGAGGAAGTCGCCGATGCCAATGCTTGCATGGCTGCGCAAGCTGAACAGCGGGACGGCTACGCCCGATTGGAAAGAGGAAATATCACCATATCTCATGCCGTAAAATATAAATAGACAATAGATGAACGGCGTATTACGAAAGAGATTTATAAGGAAGAAAGGGAGCCTTTTTACCCATTTTCGGCCCTATTTCAGCTTTATGGGGCATATAAATTGGGGAATTTTTCCGCGCAATAAAGCCCCTATTTTTATAAATTGAGATAATATGAGCTGGGAATGTAAATATTTACGCGAAACCTTCTGCGACAAACGGAAGAAGGAATGCTGCCCCGGGGATGCAGGTTGCGTCTTGTACGGGAAATACACATTTCCCCTGCGAGAAGCCGCAGAGAAAGAGGCTTCCCCTAAAAAACACAAATAATCTGATAAAAAGCGCTACGGAAGCGGGTTTTTGCGGGGTCTGCCGCGGCCGCGTTTCGCGGCAGGAGCCGGCTCGGCCTTCTTCTCGGGAACAGCCTGCGCCTTGAACGTAAAGCCCATTTTGCCGCAAAAAGACGACTTGAGCACGCGCCCGGACACCGGGCGCGGCGGCACCGCCGGCTTCTGGGAGGCCGTGTTTGCCGCCGGGACGGCGGGAACCGGCCTCTGCGCGGCAGAAACTGGCTCCTGGATAAAATCGCTCATTTTGGGCATCGGAAGCGACGAAGCCATTGAAATCGGCCTTTTAGCCCTATTTTCACCATATTCCGAGGCAATTTTCCTCATTTGAGCGGCCTCGGCATTCAACTTGCGCAGGATGCGTTCTTTTTTCGACGGGCGGGCGCGATAAGACCTTTCACCCCCGGATTCAGAGTTTCTGACAATCTCTTCATCGGACAGTCCACGCAATTCTAAAGGAACTTCTATAATAGGCAAATCGGCTACAACATTAGATTTCATAAGCATTCGGGCGATTTATTAGAAAAATTTTTTCGTTGTCAAGAGTATTTTTTGAATTTTTTTTGTCACGTTTGTGTCAAAAGATAAAAAAATTAAAAAAACTTTTTGTCAAGGCCTAGAAAATAAATTGTTTCTGGACTATTTTTGTAACAATGCTTCGCTTTACACAAGAAATATTACTCGCGCTTCGCGCTATCGCAAACGAAGAAGAGTCGCACGAAATGTCCAAGAAGGCTCGCGAACAGTTCGACTTTCTCGGAGTCAAGCTCGTCCCTCGCCGTGAAGTCACCTACCCGATTTTCGACAGGAACCCGCCCAAAGATGACGCCGAACTGGTCAGCCGCATCGAAGACATGTGGGCCCAACCCTACAGGGAAATCCAATACGCAGCCTGTGACTACCTGTTCAGGCACCGCCACATGCTGGGAGGGCAGCATCTGGTCTTCTTGAAAAAACTCATCAAGACCCGTGCTTGGCACGACACCGTCGACACGCTCGCCGCTTGTATTTTGGGCGATCTCGTCTGGCGCCTGCCTGTGCTCCGTACAAAAATCGCCTCCTGGATTCGCGACCCCAACATCTGGATTCGCCGCAGCGTCATTATTTTCCAGATCCAGTACAAGGACCACACAGATTGGCCGCTTCTGCGCCAGTTCTGCCTCTCCTGTGCCAAGGACGATGACTACTACATCCGCAACGGCATTCGCAGGGCATTGTCCGAATACGCAAGGATCAATCCTATCGAAGTCCGCCGGTTCGTGCAAGACAACACCTTCGCCGAACAGACGACCCAAGAAATCCTTCGCTGGATTTAGTATTAAAGCAAAACTTTTTAAGGTAGCCCCCGGGCTACCTTTTTTTGTGGCCCCAGCCGTTTTTTCCCAAGACAAAAAAAAAGAGACTTCCTCGTTTAAGAGGAAGTCTCCAAGAGGCAACGATCAGACTCGAACTGATGAATAAGGCTTTTGCAGAGCCGCCCCTTACCAACTTGGGTACGTCGCCAAAGATGCGGGTAATATAGGTAAAATTCATCAAATTTCCAAGGGTTCACTCCGAAAAAAGTCAAAAAAACAAAGCTATCTTTGACCACGATGAGCAAAATCCCGTTAAAAACAAAGTTTTTTGCCAAATTAGGTGCACTCTGGATGCGCAGCCTACGCATTCGTCTGCACACCCCGGAAGATTTCCGCCCCGGTGTGCTCGGATTGTGGCACCGGGACCTGCTCGCGAGTTGCGCCGCATTCAAGGACAAAGGAGTTCACATCCTCGTCTCCAAGTCCGGCGACGGGGAAATTCTCGCCCTTGCAACAACATCGCTCGGCTTCGAAGTCACCCGTGGCTCCGACACCGACGGCCCGTTGAACGTCCGGCACATCCTCCGCAGCCTGCGTGCGGGAAGGTTCGCCGGAATGGCCCTCGACGGCCCCCGCGGTCCGGCACTCGAAGTCAAGCCCGGCTCCAAGTGGCTTGCCGAAAGCAGCGGCACGCCCCTCTGGCACATCGTCCCGCATTACGGGGCGCACATCACGCTCAACACATGGGATAAGTTCGTCGTACCGCTCCCGCTGTCATCTATAGACGTAGAAATTAAGTATCTTTAAGGCAAGCTCAACCATTTGATTTATGGTTCCAAAAAAAGGAAGAAATCCGTGATTGCATTACCTCCGAAATTTGTAGCATTCGACCTCGAAACCACCGGCCTCAGTAACGTAAAAGACGAAATCATTGAAATCGGTGCGGTAAAGTTTACCGTCGAGACTCGTGATGGAAAAGTTGTCCCCAAGATGATTTCGGAATTCGAGACGTTCGTCAAGCCGAACATGCTCATCCCCGCCGAAGCCTCGAGCGTCAACCACATCACCGACAAGATGGTCGAAGACGCTCCCCCGGTAGGCGAATGTCTCAAGAAGTTCACCGCGTTCTGCGGTCAGGGCACCATTCTCCTCGCCCACAACGCGAACTTCGACGCAAGTTTCCTCCGCGAAGCCTATGCCAAAAACCCGCAGCTCGTCCCGGGCAACCCGGTCGTCGACAGCCTCGCCATCAGCAAGACCATCCTGCCCGAACTCCCGAACCACAAGCTCGGCTACATGGCCGGCCTGTTCATGAAGCGTGGTGAAATCTCGATGAAAATCGATTCCGAAAAGATGCACCGTGCAGTCTATGACTGCGAAATGCTCATGGAAGTCTTCGTCGCCCTGCTGCGCAGAAGGCTCAAAGAAAAGGACTGGGAACTCGGCAGCATCATGCAGAGCATGGCCAAGTACAAAGGCGTACCGCAGTTTATTAAAAAGTGATTAGGGGCTAGAATCTAGGATCTAGGATCTAGGATCTAGGGGCTAGGGAAAAATATCACGGCTTCGCCGTCTGCTATTAACGCACGAAGTGCGTGATTTCTATTCACTAGATCCTAGTCTCTAGCCTCTCGTCTTATACAGATACACAAAAGACCGCCAAGGGCTGCCTTGGCGGTTAAATTTTGTTCCGAAACAGGAATTAGATTCCGAGTTCCTGAGCTACGGTCTGGATGCCGAGCTTGTTGATCGTGCGGAGACCAGCGGCGCTCACGCGGAGGGTCACCCAGCGATCTTCTTCGGGGATATAGAAACGCTTCTTCTGGAGGTTCGGAAGCTGCTTCATCAACTTCTTACGGTTAGAGTGGGAAACCATGTTGCCCACGAGGCCGGCTTTTCCGGTGACTTCACAAATACGGCTCATAATTAAACTCCGTTGTTTTTTACGGACACCAATTTTAGTTAAAAGTTTCGAACCTGTCAACCATTTTCAGCGGTTTTTCAGTTTTGTAACTCTTTCGGCAGGTTAAATTTGGTCGATTCCACCAATTTTACGAAATTTTCGATGGTTATCGGTCCAAATTTGGCCCTCAACCACTCGACAACCTCCTGCACCAAAATTTCGGGCGCACTGGCGCCACTGGACAGCCCTACAGTATCGATTTTGTCGAACCAAGCCGGATCCAGGTCGTCCACCCCGGCGATAAGGTGGCTCTGGATGCCCTGTTCAAGCCCCAATTCCATAAGACGGGAGGAATTTGACGAGTTTTTTGCCCCGACGACCAGCAAAAGGTCGATTTTTTTGCAAAGGTCGAGGACCGCCGCCTGGCGATTCCCGGTCGCATAGCACAAATCCCCAGCTTCTGGACCGACAATATTGGGGAAACGGGACTTGAGCGCGGCAATAATCTTGCGGGTCTCTGCCACCGAAAGCGTGGTCTGCGTGATGTAGGCAAGTTCCTTGCCCTCGGGGATGACCAAGTTTTCCACATCCTGCTCGTTGCGGAGGAGCGTAATGGAACCTTCGGGAAGTTGCCCCAGGGTGCCTTCCACCTCGGCATGGCCCGCATGGCCAATAAGGATAATGTGACGGCCAGCGGCGTAGTGGCGTTTTGCACTATAATGGACACGGAGCACCAGCGGGCAGCTCGCGTCCAGCACATGCAAGTGCCTTTTCTCGGCATCGGCATAGATGTGTTCGGCTACGCCGTGAGCCGAAAAGATGACTACGGAGCCTTCCGGGACCTCGTCAACTTCATCGACAAAGACGACGCCCTTGCTCTTGAGGGAATCGACCACGAACTGATTGTGTACGATTTCGTGGCGCACATAGATAGGAGCACCAAACTTTTCGAGAGCTTTCTCGACCACATGTATAGCACGGTCCACGCCGGCACAGAAACCGCGGGGCGTAGCAAGGACTAATTTTTTCATCAGAGCAATTCCTTCAGGTAATCCAAAAGCTGGTTGTAGGAATCCATAATTTTAGCTTGTTCATGAGCTAGGAACGTGCGCACCAACCGCACATCGGGCAAGGGACGCTTCGAATAACTTGCGGTCGATTTCAACTGCGTAACAACGCCCTCGCGCAAAAGCGATTCGATACATTCCTTTTTCCCCGAGGCATAGGGGCCAATGCACGTAGCAACGCCCATCTGGAGCGGTTCCCAAAAATCGTGTACGCCGAGGTTACGGCAGAACGAGCCACCAATGACGCAAGTACGCGACGTCGCAAAAACTTCCGTGGTACGTCCGTACTGGCTAACGACAGACACAGCACCCTTCTGCACCAGCGGCCAGTCCAATATCATGATTTCCTGGTCGTGCAATGCCTTGCGGAAGGCATCCAGTTCCGAAAGATGACGCGGAACGAGCACCACTGATTCCTGGCGCATGATAGACGAAAACAGCATGCGCGAAAGGCTCGCCCATTCGGCCATGTGCATAGAGATAAACGCTGTATCTACGGTCGGATTTTCAGGGGGCTCGATTTTTGCATTCGAACGCGCCCAAGGCAAAAGTTTCCAGTCACCCCCGATCATCATCTTCGAGATGTTACCACGGGCGGCGACATTCAAAAAGCGAGCGAGGTCCGAACCCGTCTGCATGCAGGCAAAGCCAATGGCAGACATGTCTACCCCCGGAAGCGAGGAACGATACCGGCCCGAAACAAGCGCCACGGGAGAGAGCCCATTACGACGGTGCATCGCCGAAAGGTAGCCAGGCCACAATTCGTTTTCCCCAAGAATCAACCCCAGCGGGCGGACACTTTGAACAAACGTTCTCATCGCACTTGGCGTATCGGCAGGAGCGATGGCGGATTCAACACTAGGAGCCGTCTCCTTGAGGAAAGGCAAAATTTCTGCTTTCTGCGTCGTGAGCAAAATCTTAGGGCAACCGGGCAAATCCTGTTGCAGGAAGGTCGCGAGGTTCAGAAGCATCTTGCATTCCCCGAGACTCGCCCCGTGCATCCACAAAAACGGGCCCTCGGGCCACGGCCCGTAGAGACGTTCCTTCATGTGGAACGTCTGTTCGACAACCGGCACCTTGGACGCCACCTGAGCGACAGAACCTAATGCCACGCGGGCTAAATCAACGACCTTGAACATACCACAAGAAAATTAACAAACACGAGCCACGCCCACGTGGAGGCATCGGCCGCAAAGGCCTTCCAACGGGTGCGTTTTGCCAGTTTTATCTTCCGTCCACCGCCCACAAGGCTTCTCAAACTAGGGAAAAAAGAGGACGTTTCCTTCGCCCAGGCTTGCCAGGCATCCCCGAAACGCCCTTCCAAGAAGCGGTCTTCCGCACGGGAAAGCGCCACCTCGAAAAGGACAACGGCCAGCACAAAAGGGAGGGACAAAGGAGAAATCCCGAACTGGAGCAGCACCAGCCCGCAGGCAAAAGCCGTGTTCGACACGTAAAGCGGATGCCTGATATAGGCATAAGGGCCGCTAGTCACAAGAGATTCGGCATCACGCACGCTCCCGCGCGTATGTTCCCCGATATAGCGACGCGCCCACACACGAAGCACAAGGCCCAAGGCGTTACACAAGAGGCAAAGCACGATGGCGGCAAGCCCAAGAACCGAGCCGAACGGGTCAGCAGGCCGGACATCCAGAGCAAACGGGAGCAGCAGCATGGCAAGCGCCATGACGGCAAGGATGTACCCGCGATACCGGTAGATGAACGGGCTAACCTTCGACAACGCCACCTCCCACCAGGGCTTCCATATCGACAATGCGGAAGCGCCCTTCGACGGAGGCACCCAGGCTATCGTGACTCACGACGATAGTCCACTTGTGAAGCGCCGCCGCCACATCCAGGAACGACTCCAGGAGCGGTTCCCTGTCGGCAAGGGCGATGGAGGCGAAAGGCTCATCCAGGAGCACCGTACTCGAATCGGAAGCAAGCGCCCACAGCAAGGCGACGCGGGCTCGCTGGCCCCCGGAAAGGCTTTCCCTGGGCACGAGTTTTTCGGTCCCGGAGGCTTGAATAAACTTGTCGATGGTGCCGGATTTCCGCTTGAGAAGCTCTTGCAAAATAAACCTTGGCGGGAGTTCCAGGTCTTGCGCGACAAAGAACACGTCCCGAGGCATCTTGGCATCCCCTTGCCATTCTTCCAGGCCCGCCGCAAGGCGCAAAAGCGTCGACTTGCCTACACCGTTGCGGCCACGCAGCAGCACCGGCTTGGAGCGGTCCCACGAAAAAGAAATCCCGCGGAACAGGGCAGCATCGCTCCCCTCGTACTGGAAGCGCCCGTCATCCACATGCAGGCCATCGTCGCGATTGCCCCCGCACGGTTTGCGTTTGGGGAGATTACCAAAGCGGACAAGAACGTTGTACGCAGTGGCCGAGGCTCGCATCTGGGGCACCACCCTGGCGCATTCCTTAACCGGCTTGTAGCAAAGCAGCACGGCCGAGCAGAACAACACGAGCCCCGTACCGTCCATCCAGCCCGAAGAAATCAGCTTGGCGCAGAACGCCAGGACCACCACCATGGCAAGCACCGAGACCGTCTCCGCCGTGAGCGAAAGCGCCCCCTTGCGAACAGAAGTCGAAAGCCCGCGTTCCCGCAGCGAGCGCACCGACTGCATGAGGCCCCCGGAAACATGGTTCCGTTCGTAACGAGAGCTCCACCGGCGGAACAACTTGCGGGCAAGGCCCAAATCCTGGCGGAACACGGCCCGGGCCTCCAAAAGGGATTCTTCTTCGGGCCCCATCCGGTGAATCTTGCGCTGCATCCAGCCAATCAGCGGCACGACCACCACGAAAAGGAACAAAGTAAGCGGCCACGAGATATAAAAAAGCACCGGCAAAAAGACGACAAGCTGCAACACCGCCTGCACCGCCTGGAAACACACCGAACTGTTGGACTGCAACACCTGGGTCGATTCGTAGGCCGACTCAACGGCACGCTCCCCCTCCGGACCATGAAAATTCGAGGGAGCAAGGTTCCTCAGCGTGCGCAAGAACCACCCCATGACGAGCGCCCCCACACCATAGGCCCACTTTTCGGAAATGCGGACCTTCCAGAGCATGAACACGAAGCGCAAAACGGTCAAAAGGAGCATCAGGGCAATCCATTCCGCAAGCCCGACAACCGGCTCGCCCGACAGAATCCGCATGAAGGCACGGATCCCCCAAAGCAAGGCCGCATCCGATGCACTCGCCAAAAGAGCAACGGGAATAAACCGGAACAGGCCGCCGAAAATGGATTTTTTGAGCCGCTTTTGCAATATCACGACAAAAAATTAAAAAAAAACACTGGGAGCCCTTGACTAAAACACATATTTTCCTATATTTGGCCCTACGCAAGACGCCCCTATCGTCTAGTGGCCTAGGACTCGGGATTTTCATTCCCGCAACAGCGGTTCAAACCCGCTTGGGGGTATAAAAAAGAACCTACTGAAAGGTGGGTTCTTTTTTTTATTATAATGTTGGTAACTTCCGGGGGTCTTTCAAATGGGAATTTCAAGAATCATTTCGGTCGCTGCCGTTATCATTCCGTTTTTGGCTATTGTCGGCTGCGATTCCGACTCGACATCCAATGCCACTCCGGATACGGTCGAAAGCCTACCCGACTCAAGCGAAGAAGTCGAAGCCCTGCCGGATTCGACGGAGTCCCCCGAATCATCTTCGTCCAGCAAATCGCCCAAATCCAGCAACAGCAAACCTCCCCAATCTAGCAATGGTGCGCAGGACAAGTCTAGCAACAGTGTGACACCCAAGTCCAGCAACAGTGCGCAAGACAAGTCCAGCAGTGCGACAACCAAGTCTAGCAACAGTGCGCAAGGCAAATCAAGCAGCAGTATCAAATCTTCCAGCGGTTCTAACCTCAGCTCCAGCAGCAGTGCGCAAGGCAAGTCTAGCAGCAGTGCGACTGATTCAAGCGAAGTGATAAAATGCGGAAGCTTTATAGAGTGGGAAGGAGATTCCGATCGCATTGATATAAATTGCGACGCAGGTGGAAATACTTCTGGCTATTGGTATGTCTTTGACAATTCCTTGGAAGGAGACAAGTCTTACATAGAATGGCCGGTTCCGCTTTATTCATCTCCTTATGAAAGAGAGGGGATTGGCCCAATGATAACAGTGACTGATTTTTGTTACGGGCTCTGTGGGCAGGTTCATCTTGATACAAGTTTTTCCCACGACCCGTTTGTGGGAGTCGCATTTGACTTCGCCGGCGAAGTCGATCATCGCGGCTCCGGCGAGATTGCCCTAGCCGACGTAACGAACTATCAAGGAGTCTGCGTAACCTACGCTTCGGATTTGGACATTTTCTTAGAATTGTCGTTAGGAGAAGACAAGAACAATGAACTCGGCATGGACCTTCCGGCGACATTGCTTCCGAAATCAACCGACCCAACAGCAATGCAATTTAAATGGTCCCAATTTAAACAAGGCAATTGGAAAAGTGGCGAAAAAATCACTGGAGATGAGGCCGCCATGGCAGCAGCTTCGCTCAGGTTTAAGTTTAAGGCTATGGGAGAATCCGAGGGATTTTTCCACATTTGGGCCGTAGGCCCATACGGCTCTGGGTGCGAACACCTTTTGCAACATCCTTTAGCTTTCCCTTGGTGAAAAAAAACGCCCTTTCATTGGTCGGGCTTACTTGGCGGTTGACAACCTAGTCCCTAAGGCAACGAACTGAGATCCCGTTGTACTTGCCGCCGCAGTTCAGGTACGCATTGCCGAGGTTGTAGTACAAGTACATGTCGTACGCGTAGTAGCTATTGTACTCCGTAGAACTCCAGAAGAGCGCGTAGTTGCCCTCGCCGTAGAAATCCCCATAGCCGTCCCTGTGGCCAGCAGGCAACGCCGAAAACCCGAAGTTATCCGAGCCTTTGCCACTAGTTCCTTCATAAGCATTCCAGCCTTCCGTGGATTTTAGCATTGTTCCTGCGGATGCTTCTCCGCCAACTGCAGAGAACAGGGTCTTCAATTCCGTAATATCGGGCAGGTGCCAGCCTTCAGGGCATACGCCTCGAACTTTGACGCCACCGAGGTTGCAGTCTTTCCCATCGCCGCAACCATTGGCAGTATTACCAGGTATAATGCCAGCACTATCCATTGCCGCGCTCCACAGGTACAAGCGGCCATATTTAGCGCAATTGGCGGGGTCATCATTATAGCAATAGCTAGAAGAGTCTTCTTCGGCACCTTCAAAAGTCTGCTGAATGTACCTGTAATTCAAGTTCTCCGCCATCCACCACTGGTCACCGATTTTCACAGTCTTGTAAGTCTGTCCGTCCCTGTCGTCAGTCAGGGTGCCATATTCACAGTTGTCTTCAGTCTCGGTTTTACAAGGTGAAGCTACAGAAACTGTCGGAACCACGGAACTCGATGAACTATTTTTTTCATCTGAACTACTTGACTTGCTGTCTTTACTGCTACTAGATTTGGCACTGCTGCTGGAATCACCTGTCTTACTAGAACTTGACTTCGCTTTCGCGCTTGACGATGATTTTTTCTCCGAGTCCGGCCGAACCGCCTTACTCAACGAATCGTCAACGACCCAGAGACCCTTTTTACAGACATAGGCAGAATCCTCGTCTTCCACATAAGCAGTCTTGCCGTTGCGATCCCCTGTGCAAGCAGGCAAGTCGTCAAAAGTGGGAACTACTGTATCGACATCCTCGCCAGGTTCCGTACCCTCAGCGGAGTCGGAATCCTTGTTCTGAATCGATTCCGTCAAGGAATCGTTGGCAAGTTCAGCGTCCCTGGCGGGGTCAGTGATCTTACTATCGCCACCGCAGGCCACAAGCGCAAGCAACAAGGCCCACAAAGCAAGACCTATACAGAAACGACTCATGATACCCCCTTGGCGACACTCATTTGAGAAATATACACTTTTTCATCTTTTCTCACTTTCCCCCGGACAAAATCGGCAGCAAAAACGTCTATAGCATCGAACGGGCACTCGCCCGTTTGCGAACCGGCGCGTCCCGGCATGGGAAAGACACATGATTCGAGAAGAATTTGCGCAGTTCCTCGGGAAACTGAGGGAAATCAACAACAACGGCGGCGACATCGACGCATTCGTCAAGGAGCACGAGCACAGGAACGTTTACTTCTACAACGACGGATGCATCAAGAAGATTCTAGCAAGCGAGAAGAACATCATGCTCACGACGGACCTCGTGAACGCAGCGCTGGGCCTCATCGGCACCGACCGCATCATGAACCCGAAACTCGTCAACCCGTTCATCCCGGGGGAATTGGGATACCGTAGCGCAGAGCCGGACATTCTCCTAACGAACGAGCGCGAGGGTGAAACGCCCCGTGACCGCATTTCTATCGAGGTCCAGCACAACATGGAAAAGTTCTATAGGGACAGACTGGTCCTCTACGTGGCTCGCCTTACGAGCAACATGGTGAAGTCGGGCGACACCTATCAGCTTGAAAACTTGAACGTGGTCAGTTTCCAGTTCTTCGACGCCTTCCCCGAATCGGCAAATTACCGCCACACGGTGCAGCTAAGGAATCAAGAACAGCAGGTCTATTTTGACAAACAAACAGTCACATTGATTGAGGTGGAGAAGTTTTTCAAAAGCGCAGAGCGTTTCGCTGACGACAACTGCCGCCTCGCCCAATGGCTCCGAGCCATTGACGCCCTGAACCGAGAAGCCGATTTCAGTGAATTTGCGAACGACCCCGTTTTCAGGGTATTGCAAAACGAGGTGAAATTATCTAATTTCAGTTCGAGGTATCTTATGACAGTAGACATGAGCGACTTTGACAGGGCTGTAGCGAGGTATGAAGCTGTAAGGGAAATCGCAAAGAAATTGCTTGCCATGGGTAAAATGACTGTGCCAGAAATCTGTGCAGTAACAGGGCTCTACAAAAAAGAAGTTCTCGCGCTGCAGAACGAAAATTCCGAAGAGTCCTGATAAACATATCGACATGATGCACAAAGCCCTGTCCAACGACAGGGCTTTATGGTTGTTTAGAAACGGAATATTCCTCATTTTTTCAAGGGGAGAGAGGGATGAGAACCCTCTTCGAGGGTTCGGAGTATCCCTTATGAAAAAATATGGAGCCCACAAGGGGCTCCATATTTTTTCAGGAGAGAGAGGGATTCGAACCCTCGGACCTGTGACAGTCTCCGGATTTCGAGACCGGCCCAATCGACCACTCTGGCATCTCTCCGAGGTTCGCACAATGTAGAAAAAAAACATCCCTTTGTCTATCCCCCTAACAAAAACCCTTTGATTCCGTTTTTTTATTTCTACATTTGGCCTCAAATCCAATAAAAACGGATCCAAAAAGACTTCAGGTTTATAAGCGCGAGTGCGCTTCGGGGCTTTTCTAGGTTCATTTTCCCGAAATTTTCAGGAATTTTCGAACCTTCTGATAGTGCGGCATGGGCCGCAGATGAAGTTTACGGGTCCTGAAGGTGCATTATGACGACGAATACCGAAGAACGTATTCCTGAAGAATCTATTGACCCAAAATCCAAAATCGCTCGCGAGGCCAACGCTTTTCTGGACGCGATTGCCGGCGGTGCCGACGAGGACGAGGCTGACGAAGCCGCTTTTCTCGCGCTGAACCCGAACGGTGTCGTCGTGGACGAAGAAGGCGACGTGCTCAAGAAGGGGGCAAAATCCGCCATCGAAGTCGGCGAAAAGGTCGAATTCGAGGAAGGCGAGGTCGAACAGCCCGAAATTTCCGAAGCGACAGATGGTTCGGCAAGCTCACCATCCTTAAACGCCGAAGACGAAGAATCGGCAGAAGAATCCGATAACGATTCTGACGACGATCTGGGCGACGAAGCCCTCGTGACCTTCGAAGGCCTCGGACTTGCGGACGAAGTTCTTGAAGCCATCAAGGCCCTAAACTACGAGACGCCCTCCCCCATCCAGGCGAAGGCAATCCCGGCACTTTTGCAGGGGGCAAACCTGCTCGGTACGGCACAGACCGGCACCGGCAAGACCGCCGCATTCTCGCTTCCCCTCCTCTCGAGGCTCAGTTTCAACGGGCACGAAACCTCGATGCTCGTACTCACCCCGACCCGCGAACTCGCCATCCAGGTGGCCGAAGCGATCCAGCAGTACGCAGTCAAGATGCCGAAGGTCCACGTGGTCCCCGTCTACGGCGGGCAAGACATCGCCGTGCAGCTCCGTGCCCTCAAGCGCCAGGCGAACATTGTGGTCGCCACCCCGGGCCGCCTCATTGACCATATCAAGCGCGGTTCCATCGTGCTTTCGGGCGTAAAGGCCATCGTGCTCGACGAAGCAGACGAAATGCTCGACATGGGATTCATGGAAGACGTGGAGACCATCCTCAAGGAAATCCCCAACGATGCCCAGCGCGCGCTCTTCAGCGCCACCATGCCCAAGGAAGTCAAGAAGATTATCGACCAGCACCTGGGCGAATACGAAGAAGCCCGCATCGAAGGCAAGACGACCACTGTCGAGAACATCCGCCAGCGCTACCTGCTGGTGAAAAACGAACACAAGCTCGAAGCGCTCGCCCGCGTGCTCGAAGGCGAAGTCTTTGACGGCGTGCTGATTTTCGTGCGCACCAAGCAGAACACCACCGAACTTGCCGAAAAACTCGAAAGCCGCGGTTTCAACGTGGCTCCGCTGAACGGCGACCTCGCCCAGTCCATGCGCGAACGCACCATCAACCGCCTCAAGATGGGCAAGCTCGATATTGTCGTCGCGACCGACGTGGCCGCCCGCGGCATCGACGTGGACCGCATCACGCACGTGGTGAACTACGACATTCCCTTCGACACGGAATCCTACGTACACCGCATCGGGCGCACGGGCCGCGCAGGCCGCAGCGGAAACGCCATCCTCTTCATCACGCCGCGCGAAAAGAAGATGCTCAAGATTATCGAGAAGGCGACTCGCCAGCCTATCGAAGCGATGGAAACGCCCACGGCAGACGTCATCAGCGCCAAGCGCGTCAGTGCGTTCAAGGAAAAGATCAAGAGCGTCCTCAGCTACGGTGAACTCGACAAGTTCAAGGAACTCGTGCAGAACATGGTCGCAGAAGGCTCGGCTCTTCAACCAGCTCAGGGTCCTGAGTCTACAACCGAAGCAAGCAAGGTCACTGAGCCTGCCGAAGTGACCGAACAACGCTCCACAGAGCCATTGACCGCCATCGACATCGCCGCCGCCGTCATCAAGGTGTGGCAAAAGAAGCAGCCGCTCTTCCCGGAACTCAAGCCGCTCGACGCCCCGCGCGAACGCGGTGGCCGCGATAGAGGCGACAGGGGCGACAACTTCGGGCTCGACCGCGAAGAAAAGAGCCGCCTCCGCAAGGAACGTAAAGAAGGCTCCAACGGCGTCGAAGAAGGCTACCTGCGCTATTACCTGGGCGTCGGCCGCAAAGACCACGTGACCCCAAAGGACATCGTGGGCGCCATCGCCGGCGAAGGCAATATCAGCAGTTCCAACATCGGGCGCATCAAGCTGTTCGACAAGTTCAGCACGGTGGAGCTCCCCGAGACCATGCCGCAGGAAGTCCTCGACATTTTGTCGGGTATGACCATCCGCGGAAACGAAGCCCGCTTCCGCCTGATGACCGACGAGCCTCCCAGCGGTCCGCGTGAAGGCCGCGAAAGCCGCCGCAGTTTCCATCGCGACGGTGAACGCCGTGGCCGCAAATTCGACGGGGACAAGCCTTTCGAGAACCGCAAGGCCCGCCGTGAAAAGGCATTCGGCGACCGCAAATTCCGTAAGGACCACGACGAGCGCAGCTTCGGCGACAAGCCCTTCCGCAAGACGCGCCGTTTCGGCAGGCACTAGCACAACTTGCGACTAAATAAGTTATATTAAATGTAGAAACAAAGAATTTCTACATTTTTTTATGAGAAAGTTATCCCTAATCGCACTTGTTTTGGCCATCCTGTTGTTATCTGGATGTGGACTTTTCCAAGCAAAAATAAACAACGATTTCAAGCGAGATGATTTGAATCCATCTGTCGTTGATTCTATAAGTGTATTTTCAAATGACGCCTACAAAATGGATCCAAAATACACGAACGACTTTTTCGTAGCACTTATTCGAATGAACCTGCTCAATGTCAAAATGACTAAAGATTATATAGTCATCCTATTCGACATATTAAGCATCAGGAACAAGGACTATATCGACGTCAATTGGATAATGAGCCATCTTGACTCCAAGCAACAAAAAGATTTCAACAAAACTTTTCCGTCAGGATTGCCCAGATACAAAAATACAGAAGAGGTCATCCGCGATAATCAATATTTTGCAGACACAGTTACATGTAAGCCAGAAGAAGTTGATGCACACTGGGCCTATTTTTCTGCAACGGGCGACACAAAGATTATAGAAAAAATTGAAAAATCGCGTCACGTTTACGGTACCCCCTGCTGTTTCGATTGCGTTGAATGGTCCCTGCCTAGCAGAGCGGCAGAAAGCAAAGAGGTTTATGACAAATTGACAGAAATCCGCGATAAGAATTGCGCGGAATCCCAAAATCCAGATTTTTGCATTTCCCACTACAACCAGAGATTGATTCCTCCCAAAGGCCAATGCGAATGGGCCAAGAAAAACAATTGGACTGCATGGTAACATAAAGCCCTATAAAGCATCGTCATCGACAGACAAAAAATTGTCCATTTGTGCAGTTAATTTACTATATTTGGGCCCATGGATTTTGGACCTTACGGAAATTCATGGTGGAGCAAGAAATGGCTTGAGACGCTGCTCGAAGGCGCCAGCGAACAAGCTGTGCAGCAGGGCGTCCGCTATGCCACGCGCGGCCAGGTGTCGAGTGTCGACATCGTGGACAACCGCGTGATTTCCGTGGTCAAGG